>NZ_JAAALN010000134.1 GCF_009906795.1 Kineococcus siccus | reverse complement strand
GCCCGACGCCGCTGGGCGCTGCCGCTGGGTCGCGGGGCGCGCGTGGCCCCCGGCACGCCGACGTCGCGGGTCGGCGCGCCGGTCGGGGTGCCTGTCGGGGTGCCGGTCGGGGTGCCTGGCGACGACGCCGCGGCCGAGACCGCGCCGGAGGTCGGCGGCACGGACGGCGGCGTGCGGGGGCGCGTCGGCCGGCTCACGCGGCCCCCTCCCCCGCGGCGGCCAGCCGCTGCAGCACGTCGGGCCCCAGCGCGGTCACGTCGCCCGCGCCGACCGTCAGCAGGAGGTCGCCGGGGCGCACGCGCCCGGCGACCGCGGCCGCCGCGGCCGCGCGGTCGGGCACGTAGAGCACCCGGCCGGCCGGCAGGGGCACGGCGTCGGCGACGAGCCGGCCCGTCACCGCCGGGTCGGGGTCCTCGCGGGCCACGTAGACGTCCAGCACCACGACGTCGTCGGCGAGGCCGAGCGCCCGGCCGAAGTCCGCCGCGAAGGTCCGGGTGCGGCTCACCAGGTGCGGCTGGAAGACGACGACGACGCGGCCGTCGCCCGCGACCGGTCGCGCGGCCCGCAGCAGGGCCTCGACCTCGGTCGGGTGGTGGGAGTAGTCGTCGACGACCCGGACCCCGCCGGCCTCGCCCCGCAGCTCGAAGCGCCGGCGGGCGCCGCCGAAGCGCGCCAGGCCGGCGAGCACGGCGTCGGGGTCCGCGCCGAGCTCCACGGCCGCGACGTGGGCGGCCGCGGCGTTGCGCAGGTTGTGCTCCCCCGGGACCTGCAGCACGAGGTCGCGCCGGCCCGTCGCGTCCGCGACGACGGCCCGCGGGTGCGCCCCGTCGGGACCGACGAGCCGCACGTCGAGGAGGCGGACGTCCGCCGCGGGGTCCGTGCCGTAGGTGCGGGTGCGGACGCCCTGCGCGCGGGCGTGCTCCGTGAGCGCCCGGGCGCCGGGGTCGTCGGCGCACGTCACCAGCAGGCCGCCCGGCTGCACGCGCGCCGCGAAGCGCTCGAAGGCGGTCGCGACCGCCTCGGGCGTGCCGTAGTGGTCCAGGTGGTCGGCCTCGACGTTGGTCACGATCGAGACGACGGGCGCGTAGGCGAGGAAGGAGCCGTCGGACTCGTCGGCCTCGGCCACGAAGACGTCCGCGGTGCCGTCGTGCGCGCCGCCGTCGCTGCCGCCCGTGAGCTCGCCGCCGATCGCGGAGGAGGCGTCGATCCCCGCGTGGCGCAGGGCGACCGCGAGCATCGAGGAGGTCGTCGTCTTGCCGTGCGTGCCCGCGACCGCGACCCCGCGGCGCCCGGCCATGAGCGCGGCCAGCGCCTCGGAGCGGTGCAGCACGCGCAGGCCGCGCGCCCGGGCGGCGAGCAGCTCCGGGTTGCCCTCGCGCACGGCGGAGGACACGACGAGGGTGTCGGCGTCGCCCAGGTTCGCGGCGTCGTGCCCGACGGCGACCCGGGCGCCGAGCGCCCGCAGCGGCGCGAGCCCCGGGGAGTCGGCGGCGTCGCTGCCCGAGACGCGCACGCCCCGGCCGAGCAGGAGGCGCGCGATGCCGGACATGCCGACCCCGCCGATGCCGACGAGGTGCAGCGCGCCGAGGTCGGCCAGCGCCGGGGGGGTGCTCACGAGCGGCTCCCGGCCGCGGCCTCGACGAGGTCGGCGAGGCGCTCGGCCCCGTCGTGCACGCCGAACGAGGCCGCCGCCGCGGCCGCGGCGGCGAGCGCTCCGGGGTCGCTCAGCAGGGGCACGACGCGCGAGCGGACGAAGGCGGCGTCGAGCTCGGCGTCGGCGACGAGGACCCCGCCGCCGGCCTCGACGACGCTCTCGGCGTTGCGGCGCTGCTCGCCGTTGCCGATGGGCAGCGGCACGTAGACCCCCGGCAGGCCCAGCGCCGTCAGCTCGCTGACCGTGCCGGCGCCGCTGCGGCCCAGCACGAGGTCGGCCGCCGCGTAGGCCGTGTCGATCGCGTCGAGGTAGGGGCGCACGACGTAGCGCGTGCGGTCCACCCCGGCGTCGAGCGCGACGTCCTTGCCGCGGCCGCTCGCGTGCAGGACCTGCACGCCGGCGTCGAGCAGGTCCGGGGCGCAGGCGCCGAGGACCTCGTTGATCCGCTGGGCGCCGAGGGAGCCGCCGGTCACGAGCAGCGTGGGCCGGTGCGGGTCGAGGCCGAGCTCGGCGCGCGCCTCGCGGCGGCGCGCGGCCCGGTCGGGGTCGCGCGCCAGCGCGGTGATCTCGCTGCGCAGCGGCATGCCGGTGTGCACGGCGCCGCGCAGGGGCGTGCCCGGGAAGGCGACCGCGGTGGAGCGGGCCCAGCGCGCGCCCAGGCGGTTCGCGACCCCCGGCAGGGAGTTCTGCTCGTGCACGACGATCGGCACCCCGGCGCGGCGGGCCGCGAGGTAGCCCGGCACGGCGACGTAGCCGCCGAAGCCCACGACGACGTCGGCGCCGATCTGCTCGATGGCGTGCCGGGCCGCGGTGACGCCGCGGCGCAACCGCCCCGGCAGCCGGTACAGGTCGGCGGAGGGCCTGCGGGGCAGCGGGACGCGGGGCACCTCGACGAAGGCGTACCCGCGTTCGGGCAGCAGCCGCGCCTCCAGCCCGGCGATGGTCCCGAGCGCGAGGAACCGGGCGTCGGGGTGGCGCCGGCGCAGGCAGTCCGCGGTGGCGAGCAGCGGCGCGACGTGGCCGGCCGTCCCGCCTCCGGCGAGCAGGACGGAGAGGGTCACCGCGTGCCCCCCGCGCGCTTCGGCAGGACCGCCAGCGAGCGCTGCACGACGGACTCGCGCGCGCGCAGGGCCTCGGGCGCACCGGGTTCCGCCCGCGCGAAGGACAGCAGGATCCCCACGGCGAACAACGTCAGCACGAGGGCGGAACCCCCCGCGGAGATGAACGGCAGCGGCACCCCGATGACGGGCAGGACGCCCAGGACGACGCCGATGTTCAGGCAGGCCTGGCCGAGGATCCACGTCGCGAAACCCGCGGTGGCGAGCTTGACGAAGAGGTCGTCGGAGCGGCGCACGAGGCGCAGGGCCGCGAGGGCCAGGACCGCGAACAGGACGAGGACGACGAGGGTGCCGGGCAGCCCCAGCTCCTCGCCGATGATGGCGAAGATGAAGTCGTTGTGCGCCTCCGGGAGCCACTGCCACTTCTCGCGGCTCGCCCCCAGCCCCAGCCCCCACCAGCCGCCGGACGCGAGCGCGTACTTGCCCTGCACGGGCTGCCAGCTGACGCCCTGGATCTGCTCGGCCGTGGTGTTCGAGCCGAACAGCCAGTCGTGCACGCGGTGCTGGCGGTTCTCGCTCGACATGACCAGGGCGACCACGAGCAGCGTCCCCGCGGTGCCCGCCAGGGCGAAGAACCGCGCGGGGACGCCCGCGACCCAGAGCATCGCGACCAGCACGAGCATCATGACGAGCGCCGTGCCGAGGTCGCCCTGCAGCAGGACGAGACCGACGGTGAGCACGGCCGAGGGCAGCAGCGCGCCGACGAGCTGCTTGGGCTCGTGCAGCCGGTCCCGCTTGCGCGCCAGGGCGAGCGCGCACGCGAGGACGAGGGCGACCTTCGCGGCCTCGGACGGCTGACCCGTCACAGGCCCGATCTCCAGCCAGTTCCGGTTGCCGTTCACCGACTTGCCGAGACCCGGGACGAACACCATGAGCTGCAGCACCGTGGTCACCGCGAGCGCGGGCAGCGCGAGCCGCTTCCAGCGCAGCGCGGGGACCCGGCTCGCGAGCAGCAGCACCCCGGCGCCGAGGACCGCGAACACGGCCTGGGACCGGAACACCGTGAACTGGGAGCCGTTCTCCCGCAGCGACTCGATGCTCGAGCTCGACAGCACCATGACGAGGCCGATGACCACGAGCAGCGACGTCGTCGCCAGCAGCACGTGGTGCGTGGCCAGCGGGGAGTCCAGCAGCCGCAACCGGTCGCGGGTCCAGTCCCCGACGGCGTCGAGGGCCGCGGGCCGCCGCCAGTCGGGGCGGTGGGCGGGCCGCGGGGCGGGCGCCGAGGTCGCGCCCGGCCGGCGCCGGGCGCGCGGGGTCTGGGTGTCGCTGGCCACCTCAGCGGTCCAGGGCGCCGGGGCCGGCCGGGGGCTCGACGTGGCGGCGCACGGCCGCGGCGAACGCGTCGCCGCGGTGGCCGTAGTCCCTGAACTGGTCCATCGACGCGCACGCGGGCGCGAGCAGGACGGTGTCGCCGGGCCGGGCCAGGTCGGCCGCCCGGGCCACCACGGCGTCCATCAGACCGCTGGCGAACTGCTCGGCATCCATCCCGCCAGCATGGTCGAGATCGACCTCGACGACGGGGACGTCCGGGGCGTGTCGGGCCAGGGCCTCGGCGAGCAGCGCGCGGTCGGCGCCGAGGAGGACCACGGCGCGCAGGCGCCGCGCGGCGCCCGCCACGAGGTCGTCGAACGTGGCGCCCTTGGCCAGCCCCCCGGCGATCCACACCACGCCCTCGAACGCCGCCAGCGACGCGGCCGCGGCGTGCGCGTTCGTCGCCTTGGAGTCGTCGACCCAGCGGACGTCGCCGGCCACCGCCACCGTCGCGATGCGGTGCGGCGCAGGCTTGAAGCCTCGCACGCCGTTGCGCACCGCGATCTGCGGGACGCCCGCGGCCCGTGCCAGCGCGGCGGCGGCGAGCACGTTGTCGACCGTGTGCGGCGCGACGGGCCCGCCGTCCGGGGAGAGGTCGGCGAGCGAGCACAGCTCGGCCGCGCTGGAGTGCCGCTCCTCGACGAAGGCGCGGTCGCACAGCACGTCCTCGACGACCCCGAGCATGCCGACGCGCGGGATCCCGCGCGTGAAGGCGACGGCGCGCGCCCCCTCGACCACGTCGGCCTCGCGCACGAGCGCCTCGGTCTGCTCGTCGGCCAGGTTGTAAACGCAGGCCAGCTCGGTGTTCTCGTACACGCGGCCCTTGGCCGCGGCGTAGGCCTCGAGGGAACCGTGCCAGTCGAGGTGGTCCGGCGCCACGTTGAGGCACGCGCTCGCCAGCGGCCGCAGCGACGCCGCCGTGTCGGTCGAGAGCCAGTGCAGCTGGTAGCTGGACAGCTCCACGGCCAGCACCTCGTAGGCGTGCGGGTGCCGCAGGGCCTCGACGAGCGGGGTGCCGACGTTGCCGGCCGCGGTGGCGCGCAGCCCCGCGGCCCGCAGCATCGACGACACGAGCTCGACCGTGGTGGTCTTGCCGTTGGTCCCGGTCAGCGTCAGCCAGGGCGCGGCGCCCGTCTCGGGGCGCATCCGCCACGCGACCTCGACGTCCCCCCACACGGGCACACCCGCGAGCCCGGCCCCCGCGAGCAGGGGCGCGTCGGGGCGCCACCCCGGCGAGGTGACGACGAGGTCGAGCGCGCCGTAGCCGTCCGGCGGCGCGTGCACGTGCTCGGGCCCGAGCAGGACGCGGGCCCCGAGGACCTCGAGCAGCGCCGCGCGGTCCCGGGCGGCCTCGGTGCGGGTCGCGTCGACGACGACGACCTCGGCGCCCGCCTCCAGCAGCGCGTCGGCCGCCGCGAACCCGGAGACCCCGATGCCGGCGACCAGGGTGCGCAGGCCCGCCCACGGCGAGGCGGCGGAGCGCAGCTGCCGGACGCGGTCGGTGTCGCCCGCGCGGGGCGCCGGGTGCCCGAGCCAGCCCGTCACGCGTTCACGACCCACTGCGCGTAGAACACCCCGAGCCCGAGCGAGACGAACAGCCCCGCGATGATCCAGAACCGGATGACGATGGTGACCTCGCCCCAGCCGGCCAGCTCGAAGTGGTGCTGCAGCGGGGCCATCCGGAAGATCCGCTTGCCCGACAGCTTGAACGAGCCGACCTGCAGGATGACCGACAGCGTGATGATGACGAACAGGCCGCCCAGGATGACGAGCAGGACCTGGGTGCGGGAGAGGATCGCCAGCCCGGCGAGCGCCCCGCCCAGGGCGAGCGAACCGGTGTCGCCCATGAAGATCTTCGCGGGGCTCGCGTTCCACCACAGGAACCCGAAGCAGGCCCCCATGAGGGCGGCGGCCACGACCGCGAGGTCGCGCGGGTCCCGCACCTCGTAGCAGCGTGCCTCGAACTGCGACAGCGGGTTGTAGCAGCTCTGGTTGGACTGGAACGTCCCGATGAGGACGTAGGCGGCGAACACCATCGTGCAGGCGCCCGTGGCCAGCCCGTCGAGGCCGTCGGTGAGGTTCACGCCGTTGCTGGCGCCGGCGATGAGCAGCAGCGACCACAGGACGAACAGGACGAGGCCCAGGACGGCGCCGCCGAACGCGAGGTCGATGCGGGTGTCGCGCAGGAAGGAGATGTTCGTCGAGGCCGGCGTCGCGCCGTCGCTGGAGGGGAACTGCAGGGCGAGCACGGCGAACACGACACCCACGAGCCCCTGGCCGAAGAGCTTCGCCCGCGCGGACAGGCCCAGGCTCCGCTGGTTGGAGATCTTCAGGAAGTCGTCGAGGAACCCGACGATCCCCAGCCCGGTCATGAGCAGCAGCACGAGCAGACCGGACACGGTCGGCGGCGTCCAGAGCACGAGGTGGGCTGCGGCGTAGGCGATGAGCGTGCCCAGGATGATGACGGCACCCCCCATGGTGGGGGTCCCGCGCTTGGTGTGGTGGCTCGTGGGCCCGTCGTCGCGGACGAACTGCCCGTACTTGCGGCGCACGAGGAACCGGATGTACAGCGGGGTGCCGAACAGCGCGACGACCAGCGAGACGGCCCCCGCGATCAGGACGGTCCTCATGCGCCGGCCCCCGTCGTGCTCGTGCCCGCCGGGAGGGACGGGGTCGCGGCCGGCACGTCGTCGAGCAGGGCCTCGGCGAGGCGGGCGAGCCCGGACCCCTTCGAGGACTTGACCAGGACCACGTCGCCCGGGCGCAGCGCCTCGTGCAGCACCGCGAGCGCCGTGTCGACGTCGGGGGCGAACGCGGCCTCCTCGCCCCAGGAGCCCTCCATGACGGCTCCCGTGTAGACGGGCCGGGCACCGGCCCCGACGACCAGCAGCTGCGAGACGTCCAGGCGCACCACGAGGCGGCCGATGACGTCGTGCTCGTCGCGCGAGGACGGGCCGAGCTCGAGCATCTCCCCCAGCACGGCCCAGGTCCGGCGGCCGCGGGCCATCTCGACCAGGGCCTTCAGGGCCGCGCGCACCGAGTCGGGGTTGGCGTTGAAGGCGTCGTGCACGACGGTCACGCCGTCGGCGCGCTCGACGACCTGCATGCGGCCGGGGCTGACGACGCGCGCGCCGGACAGCGCGGCGGCGACCTCGGCCAGCGGGCGGCCGAGGCCGAGCGCCACGGCCGCGGCGGCGAGGGCGTTGGTGACCTGGTGCTCGCCGTGCAGCTGCAGCGCGACGACCGCGCGCTCGTGCGGCGCGTCGCCGGTGGCGAGCGTGAAGCCCGGGCGGGCGGCGGCGTCGAGCACGACGTCGACCGCGCGCACGTCCGCCGCGGGCGAGCGGCCGAAGGTGAGCGTGCGGGCCGTGGTGCGGGCGGCCATCGCCGCGACGCGCTCGTCGTCGGCGTTCAGGACGGCCAGGCCGTCGGCGGGCAGGGCCTCGACCAGCTCACCCTTGGCCGCTGCCGTCGCCTCCAGCGAGCCGAACTCGCCGACGTGGGCGCTGCCGACCGTGAGGACGACCGCGGTGCGCGGCGGCGCGGTGCGGCACAGGGCCGCGATGTGCCCCGGGCCGCGCGCGCCCATCTCGACCACGAGGGTGCGGGTGCTCTCGTCGGCGCGCAGCACCGTCAGGGGCACGCCGACCTCGTTGTTGAACGACGCGCGGGGCGCGACGACCCCGCCGGCGGGCTCGAGGACCTGCGCCAGCAGGTCCTTGGTCGTCGTCTTGCCGGCCGAGCCGGTGATGCCGACGACGTGCGGGCCCGCGCCGCCCGCGGCCAGGCGCTGCAGCACGCCGTGCGCCAGCGCGCCGAGACCCGCGACGGCGTCGGCGACCAGCACGACCGGGGTCCCGGCGGGCACGTCGACCTCCCGCTGGGCCAGCACCAGCCCGGCGCCCGCGGCGACGGCGGCGGCCGCGTGCTCGGCGCCGTCCACGCGCTCACCGGGCAGGGCGACGAACACCGCGCCGGGCCCGGCGAGGCGGGAGTCCACCACCACCGGTCCCGGCAGGAGCGTCCCGGCGTCGCCCGAGACGAGCCGGCCACCGGCCAGCTCGGCCACCTGCGCCGCGGTCAGCGGGATCACGACCTACCTCCGAACGGGGTCTGGACCGGTGCCGCTGCGGCACCGGCGTTGCTGCTGCTGACGGGGCGGCTCCGGGGGGCCTCGCGGCTCGCGGGCGCGTGCGCGGCGCGCCAGGCGGCCAGGGCCTCGGCCGCGACCTCCCGGTCGTCGAAGGGGGTCGTGACCCCCGCGACCTCCTGCCCGCTCTCGTGGCCCTTGCCGGCGAGCAGGACGGTGTCCCCCGGGCCGGTGCAGGCCGCGAGCGCCGCCGTGACGGCCGCCCGGCGGTCGGCGACCTCGCGCACCTCGGCGGGCCCGCGGGCCCCGTCGAGGACCGCGGCCCGCACGAGCGCCGGGTCCTCCGAGCGGGGGTTGTCGTCGGTCACGACCACGAGGTCGGCCAGGCGGGCGGCGACCTCGCCCATGAGCGGGCGCTTGGCCCGGTCGCGGTCCCCACCGGCCCCGAGGACCACCACGAGGCGGCCCGCCGTGCCCGGGCGCAGCGTCTGCAGGACCCGCTCCACGGCGTCCGGGGAGTGGGCGTAGTCGACGACGACGAGGGGTTCGTCCGAGCGCGTCCCCACGCGCTCCATGCGGCCCGGCACCCCGGTCGCGGCCTCGAGACCCGTGCGGACGGCGTGGGCGTCGAGGCCCGCGACGAGCGCGGCGACGGCGGCGAGGGCGGCGTTGGCGACGTTGAAGGCCCCCGGCAGCGCCGCGGTGAGCTCCAGCGGGGCGGGGAGCAGGTGCGCCGCGGCGCCGTCCCGGCGCGCCACGAGCCGGAAGGTGCTGCCCGAGCGGCCGGCCCGGACGTCCACGACCGCGACGTCCGCGTCCACCGCACCGGCGACGTCGCCCTCCTCGGGTTCGGTGCGCACGGTGGTCACGGGGACGCCGGCCTGTGCCGCCAGCCGCCGTCCCCACCCCGTGTCGACCGCGACGACGCCCGCGCGGGTGTGCCGCGGGGTGAACAGGGACGCCTTGGCGAGGAAGTACTCCTCGAGCGAGCCGTGGAAGTCGAGGTGGTCCTGGCTGAGGTTGGTGAAGACGGCGACGTCCAGGACGAGCCCGTCGACCCGGTGCAGCGCGAGCGCGTGGCTGGAGACCTCCAGGGCGCAGCCCCGCACGCCCGCCTCGACCATGTGCGCGAGCAGGGCGTGCAGGTCGGGGGCCTCCGGCGTGGTGCGCACGCTGGGGACCCGCCGCCCCGCGACGCGGGTCTCCACCGTGCCGAGCAGGCCGGTGGTCCAGCCCGCGCCGCGCAGCACGGACTCCACGAGGTAGGCCGTGGTGGTCTTGCCGTTGGTGCCCGTGATGCCGATCGTCGTCAGCGCGCGGCCGGGGTGGCCGTGGACGGCGGCCGCGACGTCGCCGAGCACGGCGCGGGGGTCGGCCACCACGAGCGCGGGCAGCCCGGCCGCGGCCACGCGCTCCGCGCCGGCGGGGTCGGTGAGCGCGACGACGGCGCCGGCCGCGGCGGCCTGGGCCGCGAAGGCGGCACCGTGGGCGTTCGCGCCGGGCAGCGCGGCGTAGAGGTCGCCGGGGCTGACGCGCCGGGAGTCCAGCGTCGCCCCGGTCACGGGGAGGCCCGGGTCCGGCTCGAGGTCGCCGGCCGCCCGCACGGGCGTGGCGAGGGCCTGCGAGAGGTCGGCCAGGGACACGTGCCCGCGGAGGCTGCCGCCGCCGGGGCCGTCGGTCATCGGCACGGTGGGAGGCTACCGGTCCCCGGCCGCGCGGCCGGAACGGCGTCGAGCGGCGCTGCGCCCGGTCCCCTGCTGCCTCGCGACGGTCACTCGGGGGCTCCCCACGTCAGCGGGAGGTTCGCGGGCGCCGACGTCGAGGGGGCCACACCGCGCTGCTGCAGGGCGTAGGTCATGACGTCCTTGAAGACCGGGCCGGCCGTCGAACCGCCGTAGTAGCCGTTCTTCGGGTCCTGGAGGATCACCGCCACGATCAGCTGCGGGTCGTCCGCCGGGGCCATGCCGATGAAGGAGGCGGTGTAGCCCGAGTAGCAGCCGCAGGTCTCGTCGTAGCGGTTGGCGGTGCCGGTCTTGCCCGCGACGAGGTAGCCGGGGATGTTCGCGGCCTCCGCGGTCCCGGCCTCGCCGACGACGGCCTGCATCATGTCGCGCAGGGTCGCGGCGGTCGGCGCGCTGACGACGCGGGTCGACGTCGGCGCGGGCGACGGCGTGTAGGTGCCCGCGGGGTCGGACGTCCCCGCGATGAGCGACGGCTCGACGCGGACGCCGTCGTTGGCCACCGTCGCGAACACGGACGCGGCCTGGACGGCGTTGACCGAGAGCCCCTGACCGAACATCACGGTGTAGCGGGTCGTGCCCGACCAGCCCTCCTGACCGGGCCCCCAGAGCTTCCCGCCGGTCTCGCCGGGGAAGTCGAGGTCGGTCCTGGCGCCGAACCCGAACTTCTTCTGGTACTCGTACAGCGTCCCCGCGTCCAGCTCCTCGCCCGCGAGGATCGTCCCGATGTTGCTCGACTGGGCGAGCACCCCGGCGAGGGTGAGCTTCTCGACGCCGTGCGCGTGGGAGTCGTGGAACACCTTCGTCGACCGCTTGAGCTCACCCGGCACGGTGTACTGCGTCGTCGCGGTGGCCGTGCCCTCCTCCAGCGCGGCCGCCATCGTCAGCACCTTGGCCGTGGAGCCGGGTTCGAACGACTCCGTGAGCGCCGTGTTGTTCAGCTGCTCGTTGGTGAACTGGTTCGACGCGGGGTCGAAGCTCGGCGCGCTGGCCATGGCGAGCAGGCGCTGCTGCTTGTCCATGATGACGACGGTGCCGTTCTCCGCCCCCGACGCGGTGACCTGCGCGGCGATGGCGCTCTCGGCCTTCCACTGCAGGTCCTGGTCGATCGTGAGGTGCAGCGAGTCGCCGTCGACGGGTTCGGTGACCGTGCTGTCGCCCAGCGGGATCTGCTGGCCACCCAGGCTGCGCTCGTAGCGCATCCAGCCGTTGGTGCCCTGCAGGGTCGAGTTGTCGGCACCCTCCAGGCCCGACAGGCCCGCGCCGTCGGCGCCGAGGATCCCCACCAGCGTCGACGCCGCGTTGCCCGTGGGGTAGATCCGCTGCGACGTGCGCTCGCTGCTGATCCCCGGGACGTCGGCGTCGACGACCCGCTGCCACACCTCGGGCGTGATGCCCTTGGCGACGACGACGTAGCGGTTGGTGCCCGTGAGGGTCGCGGTCAGCGTGGTCTCGTCTGCGCCCAGCAGGGGCGCCAGCACCTTCGCGGCCCCCGCCGGGCCGGTCGGCAGGCCGGGGTCGCGCGGCACCTCCCGGCCGGTCGCGCGGTCGGTCCGCAGGTTGTAGTCCGCGATCACCTCGGGGTCGCCCACCACGGTGCGGCGCTCGACCGAGGTGGCCAGCACGACGCCCTTGTCGTCGAGGATCTGCCCGCGGTCGGCCCACAGCGTGGTCTTGGACGTGCGCTGCTTCAGCGCCGCCTCGGCGTACTGCGATGCGTCGGCGCCCTGCAGCTGCACGAGGCGGCCGCCGAAGAGGCTCAGCACGAGCAGCACCGCCAGCAC
>NZ_JAAALN010000133.1 GCF_009906795.1 Kineococcus siccus | reverse complement strand
CCCCCGCACCGCGGACGCCCGCGCTCCCCGCCCCCTCGGCGCGATCGCCGCGGTGGGCGCCGTGCTGACCCTGGCCCTGTCCTCGTGCGGTCAGGGCAGCGGCGGGTCCGCGACCGGCGGGGAGTCCTCGGGGGCCGCGAGCGCCCCCGTCGTCGCCTTCGTGCCCAAGCTGCAGGGCGTGCCGTACTTCGAGGCCATGAACGAGGGCGGCATGGCGGCGTGCGCGGAACTCGGCTGCACCTGGAAGTACCAGGGTCCGGTCGAGGCCGACGCGGCCGCGCAGGCGGACATCGTGCGCTCGTTCATCCAGCAGCAGGTCGACGTCCTGTTCGTCGCGCCCAACGACCCGGACTCCATGGCGCCGCTGCTGAAGGAGGCCGCCGACGCGGGCATCGAGGTGGGCACCACCGACACCGACGCCCCCAGCTCGGTGCGCGAGGTGTTCGTCAACCAGGCCACCGCGCAGGGCATCGGCCAGCAGCTCACCGACTCGATGGTCGGGGCCATGGGCGGCAAGGGGAAGTACGCGATCGTGTCCTGCGGCGAGACGGCCGAGAACCTCAACTCCTGGATCGCGGTGCAGGAGGAGTACACGGCGTCGAAGTACCCGGACGTGCAGATCACCGACATCGTGTACGCGGGCGAGGACCAGGCCAAGGCCACCCAGATGGCCACCGACCTGATGAACGCGGACCCGACGCTGACGGGGCTCGTCGGGGAGTGCACCTCGTCGGCTCCCGGTGTGGCGCAGGCCGTCCAGGACGCGGGCAAGACCGGCACGGTGTTCACCGTCGGCCTCGGCACGCCCAAGTCGATGGCGCCCTACCTCGAGGCGGGTTCCTCCAGCGCGAGCATCCTGTGGGACGTCGCGAACCTGGGCTACCTGACGGCGTGGGCGGGGACCAAGCTCGCGGCCGGCGAGGACTTCGAGGCGACCAACGCCGTGTCGGCCGACCTCGGCGAGGTGGCCTACGACTCCGGCGCCAAGATGCTCCTGCTCGGGCCGCCGCTGATCATCACGAAGGACAACGTCGCGGACTTCGACTACTGATGGCGGCGGCGCCACGGCTCGAGGTCACGGGAGTCGCCAAGCGGTTCGGGGCCGTGCGCGCGCTGCGCAACGCCGACCTGGTCGTGCACGCGGGCAGCGTGCACGCCCTGGTCGGGGAGAACGGTGCGGGGAAGTCGACGCTCATCAAGATCCTCTCGGGCGCCGAGACCGCCGACGCCGGCACCACGGCGTTCGACGGCCGGGAGGTGAGCATCGGCTCCACCACCGCGGCCATGGCCCTGGGGGTCGCGACCGTCTACCAGGAGCCGCAGCTGTTCGCCGATCTGACGGTCGCGGAGAACGTGTTCACGGGCCGCGAGCTGACGCGGGCCGGCCGGGTGGACTGGACGGCCCAGAACGCCCGGGTCACCGAGCTCCTCGACCTCATCGGCCTGCCCGCGCGCTACGCCACGGTGGCCGTGGGCACCCTGTCGATCGCCGAGCAGCAGCAGGTCTCCATCGCGAAGGCGCTCGCGGGCGACGCGCGGCTGCTCATCCTCGACGAGCCGTCCGCGATCCTCACCGACACCGAGATCGACGTGCTGTTCGGCGTCGTGCGGCGACTCGCGGCGTCGGGCGTCGCCGTCGTCTACATCTCCCACCGCCTCGACGAGCTGTTCACGATCGCCGACGTCGTCACGGTGATGCGCGACGGCGAGACCATCGGCACCTGGCCGATCGGCGAGCTGTCGGTGCGGCGCATCGCCGAGCTCATGGTGGGCGGCGTGCTGGAGGACGGCCCGCGCGAGCACCGCGTCCCCGAGGGGACCCCGCGCCTGGAGCTGCGCGGCCTGGGCCTCGCGGGCCGGTTCCACGACGTCGACGTCAGCGTCCGGGGCGGCGAGGTCGTCGGGCTGTACGGCCTCGTCGGCTCGGGCGTCGCGGAGATCGCGGCCAGCGTCTACGGCATCACGCCCGCGACGTCGGGGACCCTGCACGTCGACGGCGCCGAGGTCCGCCCCCGCTCCCCGCGGCACGCCAAGGCCCTCGGCATCGGCCTGCTGCCGAGCGACCGCAAGCAGCAGGGGATGTTCTCCTTCCAGACCATCTCCTTCAACATCTCCGCGGGCAACCTCCGGCTGCTGTCGCGGGCCCGCGTGCTCGTCGACCGGCGCCGCGAGCGGGAGGTCGCCCGCCGCATGATCGACCGGCTGTCCGTGAAGACCCCGAACGAGAGGCAACCCGTGTCGGCGATGTCCGGCGGCAACGCGCAGAAGGTCGTGCTGGCCCGCCAGCTCGTCGACCGGCCCGGCGTCCTCGTGCTCGCCGAACCCACCCAGGGCGTGGACGTGGGCGCCAAGGAGGAGATCCACCGCATCATCGCCGAGCTGGCCGACGCGGGGACGGCCGTGCTCGTCGTCACCTCCGACCTGCCCGAGGCCATCCGCATCTCCGACCGCCTGCACGTGGTCCGCGACGGCACCACGACCGCGGAGTTCGGGCCCGGCGCCTCGCAGGTCGACGTGCTCGCGGCCGCCGCCGGCGCGGTCGAGGTCGCACCGTGAGCGCCCCCGCGGTGGACCGGCCCGCGGCCGCGCGCCCCGGCCGGGTCCTGCCGTTCCCCGTCACGGGGCAGGAGGTCGTCCTCATCGCCGTCATCGCCGTGCTGTGGGTGGCGCTGAGCCTCGCGACCCCCGCGTTCGCGACCGAGGGGTCCGTCGTCCCGCTGCTCGTGGCCATGACGCCGATCGCGCTCATCGGCATCGGCATGACCGTCGTCATCGTCACGGGCGGGATCGACGTCTCGGTGGGCAGCACCGTCATGGTCTGCGCGGTCGTCATCGCGAAGGCGATGGTGGGCAGCGGGATCCCGCTGGTCGCGGCCGTCGCGCTCGGCATGGGCGTCGGCGCGCTGCTCGGCCTCCTCAACGGCGCGCTGATCGCGTTCGGCCGCGTGCAGGCCATCATCATCACCTTCGGCACGCTGAACCTGTTCCGCTTCGCGGGGCTGCAGGTGTTCGGCTCGGCCACCGTCGAGGGGATCCCGCCGACGCTGGCGCCGTTCGGGCGCGGCGACGAGGGCCGCACGCTGGGCGTCCCGCACAGCTTCCTGCTGCTGCTCGTGGTGGCGGCCGTGGCCTGGTACTACCTGCGGCACACCGCGGGCGGCCGGCACTTCTTCGCCATCGGCGGCGACCCCACCGCGGCCCGGCTCGCCGGCATCTCGGTGCGGACGCGGATCGTGCTCGGGTACGTGCTGACCGGGCTGCTGGCCGGCGTCGCCGCGTGCTTCGTCATCGCCCAGGGCACCTCGAGCCTCGCGGCCTCGGTGGGCTCGGGGCTCGAGCTGTCGGTCATCGCGGCCGTCGTCATCGGCGGGACCTCCATCACCGGGGGGCGGGGTTCCGTCCTCGGCACGCTCCTCGGGGCGCTGCTCGTGCAGACCGTCCGGACCGGGGTGACGCAGCTCGGCTGGCCCTCGCAGCTCTCGGACCTGTTCGTCGGCGCGTTCATCGTCGTGGCCGTCGGCGCCGACCTGCTGCGGCAGCGCCGGCGCCCCACTCCGAAGGGGACGACATGAGGGGGACGACGTGACCGCCCGCGCCCTGCGCCTGGTCCTGACCCAGCGCACCGCCCTGCTGGTCGTGCTGCTGGTCGCCGTCGTCGTCACGATGACGACGCTGTCGGGCAACAACTACCTGAGCGCCCCGTACAGCGCCTCGTACATGGCCTCGACCCTCATCAACGCGGTGCCGCTGGCCATGCTGGCGCTCGCGGAACTCCTCGTCATCACCTCCGGGCGCGGCGGGATCGACCTGTCGGTCGGCGCCATCGTCTCGCTGACCGGCATGGTGTTCGGGTTCGCGTACGGGCAGTGGGGCTGGCCGCTGGCGCCCGCCGTCCTGCTCGCCCTGCTGCTCGGCGCGGCGTGCGGCGCCCTGAACGGGTTCCTCGTGGCCCACCTGGGGTTCCCGGCGCTCATCGCGACGCTCGCGACCTACTACGCGTTCCGGTCGCTCGCGCTCGTGGTCAACGACCAGCGGCCGATCAACTCCGCTCCCGTGCAGGAGCTGTACTCCACCGCCACGGCCGTGACCCTGCCCCTGGTGGGGGACGCGCTGCCGCGGGTCCCGCTCGGCATCTTCACGTTCCTGGTGCCGACCGCGCTGGTGGTGTGGTTCGTGCTGGCGCGCACCACCGCGGGCCGCCGGCTGTACGCCATCGGCACCAACGACGTCGCCGCCCGGTGGTCGGGCATCGACGTGCGGCGCACCCGGTGGTCCGCCTACGTCGCCGCCGGCGCGATCTCGGGACTCGTCGCGGTGGTGACGGTCGCGCAGTTCGCCTCCGCCCGGCCCGACGCCGGGACGTCCGGCAACGGCATGGCGCTGCCCGCCATCACCATCGCCATCCTCGGCGGGGTCGCCATCACGGGCGGCGTCGGGCGCGTCGCGGGCGTCGTGCTCGCCACGCTGCTCGTCGTGTGGCTGAACGCCGGCATCCTCCTGGCCGTCCCCGGCAACGACGGCACCCAGTTCCAGCTGTTCGCGCTGGGGGTCGTCCTCGTCGTCGCGGCCCTGCTCAACGCGCTGACCCAGCGGCGCTACGGGGGGACGCAGTGACGGCCACCTGGGACCCGGGCCTCGTCAGCGCCGAGCTGCTCGCGCTGACGCGGTCGCTGGGCGACCCGGCCCGCGACCTCGTCGTCCTCGCCGAGGGCAACACCTCGCAGCGGCTGCCGGGCGGCCGCCTCGTCGTGAAGGCCACCGGGGCCGCGATGGCCACGGCGACGGCGGAGGAACTTCGTGATGGTCGACGCCGACGCGCTGCTCGACCTCGTGCGGGACCCCGCCAGCACGCAGGACGACCTGAGCGCCGCCCTGGACGCCGGGGTCCACGACGGCCGGTCGCGGCGGGCGTCGATCGAGACGGTCGTGCACGCGGCGACGCGCGCGCCCTTCGTCGGGCACACCCACCCCACCGCCGTCGTGGCGCTGCTCGCCAGCGTGCACGCCGCGACGGCGTGGGAGGACCACGTCTACTCCGACGAGGCCGTCGTGGTCGGCCGCTCGGCGTTCCTGCCCTACGCGTCCCCGGGCCTCGACCTGGGCCGCGCCCACCTGGCCCTCACCGAGCGCGAGCGCGCCGAGCACGGCGAGGTCCCCGCCCTCGTGCTGCTCGGCAACCACGGCATCGTCGTGGGCGGGCCGACGCCCGCGGCCGTCGAGGCCGTCACGACCATGACGGTGAAGGGCGCCCGCGTCCGCGCGGGCGCCTACGCGGCCGGTGGGCTCGCGCCGCTGCCGCGCGCGTCGATGGCCGCGTTCTTCGCGCGGGCGGACATCGCGGCGCGGCAGCGCGAGCTCGGCACCGCCCGGGGGGCCGGGCGCTGACCCGGCCGCCGGCGCCTCAGGCGGTCAGGTCCACCGGGGCCGTGACGGCCTCGGGGCGCTCGCAGCTCGTCGTGAGCGTCACCGACGTGTGCTCGTCGGCGGCGCGCTGGACGGACTCCATGACGTCGAGGACGTGCAGCGCGACCTCGTCGCCGGCCCGGTGCGGGCGGCCCTCGGCCAGCGCGATCGCGAGGTCCGCGAGGCCCCAGCCGCGACCCGAGTCCACGTAGCCCGCGCGGACGCCCACGTCGACCCAGTTGTCGTCCTCGCCGCCCGGGCCGGGGGGCGGGGCGGTCGCCGCGGAGTACAGCTCCACGGTCCCCTCGAACATGTTCGGGTCGGGGATCGAGAGGGAGCCGCCGGTGCCGTGGACCTCGATGCGCGGCAGCCGCGCGGCCCACGTGTCGAAGCTCATCACGAGGGTGCTCAGCGCCCCCGAGGCGTGCTCGAGGATGCCGGTGGTGTGCGAGTCGGTGGTCACCTCGAACGACTCCCCCGCCCGGGGTCCGCTGCCGATCGTGCGCCGGTCGCGGGGGCGGGAGGACGCGCCGACGACGCGCGTGACGGGCCCGAGCAGGTGCACGAGGGACGTCAGGTAGTACGGGCCCATGTCCAGCAGCGGGCCGCCGCCCGGCTGGTAGTAGAAGTCGGGGTTCGGGTGCCAGCGCTCGTGGCCGGGCGTCGTCATGAACGCCGTGGCGGAGTGCGGCGTGCCGATCTCCCCCGCGTCCACGACCGCCCGCGCGGTCTGGATCCCCGTGCCCAGCACGGTGTCCGGGGCGCAGCCGACCCGCAGGCCCGCCGCGGCGGCGGCCTTCGTGACCTCGCGCCCCTCGGCCACCGACATCGCCAGCGGCTTCTCGCCGTAGACGTGCTTGCCGGCGGCCAGCGCCGCCAGCGCCACGTCGGCGTGCGACGACGGCAGCGTCAGGTTCAGGACGACGTCGACGTCCGGCGACGCCAGCAGCTCCGGCAGCGTCAGCACGCGGGCGCCCTCGTGCTGCCCGGCCAGCGCCTCGGCGCGCGCGGCGTCGAGGTCCGAGACCGCCGTGATGCGCAGCTGCGGCAGCTTCAGCAGCGCCGCGCTGTACTGGCGCGAGATGACCCCGGCGCCGACGACGCCGACCCTCAGCGGGCTGCCCACAGCAGACCCCTCTCGATGATTATCCGGACGTTCTCGTCGCGCAGCACCGTCAGGTCGTGGCCCGGGGTGGCCACGAAGACGCGGCCCCGGCCCCACTGGCGCGTCCAGACGGCCGGGGACGTCACGGGCCGGTTCCACGGGTCCCAGGCGCGGACGGCCTGCGTCGTGGTGGCCAGGACGTCGACGTAGTCGTCGGTCAGCACCCAGTACTGCTCGGTGACGAGGTCGAAGTCCTCGATGCCCTGGGTGATCGGGTGCGCCTTCGCGGCGGGGAGCATCTCGACGCGGTAGGGCACGTAGTTGTCGGACTGCTCGCCCGTCCGCTCCTCGGGCGCCTTGCCGGGGTGGCAGGCGAACTGGCCCCCCACGAGGTGCAGGTAGTCGGAGCTGCTGCGGTAGGAGTCCGCGATGCCGCCGTGCCAGCCGGCCAGCCCGGTCCCGGCCTCGACGGCGGCCGTGAGGCCCTCGAGCTGCTCCTTCTCGATCGTGTTCATCGTGTTGCACTGCACCACGAGGTCGACGTCGGCCATGGTCGCCGCGTCCGCGTACACGGCGGGCGACTCCTCGACCTGGACGTCGAAGCCGTTCTCGCGCAGGTGCGGGAGGAACAGCTCCGTCGCCTCGACCGGGTGGTGGCCGTCCCAGCCTCCGCGGACGACAAGAGCGCGCCGTTGACTCACGAGTGGGTGTTCCCTTCGGTTCTGCTCGGGTGGTGAGCAGGTGGGGCAGGTGGTGGGGTCGTACCGGTGCGGCGGGAGCGCCGGGTCACTTGCTGAAGCCGGCCGTGAGGCCGGACAGGAGCTGGCGGCGGCCCACGATGTAGAGCACGAGGATCGGCACCGTCGTCAGCAGCACCGACGCCAGCACGGCCGGGATGTTGACGCTGTACTGGCCCTGGAAGCTGAACAGGGCCAGGGGCAGGACGCGCAGGTCGGGGCTCTGCGTCAGGACCAGCGGCAGCAGGAAGGCGTTCCACACCTGCAGCGCCTGGTAGATCGACACCGTGACGATCGCGGGCCGCGTCAGCGGGAAGGCGAGGCGCCACATGGTGCCCCACTCGCTGCTGCCGTCCAGCCGCATGGACTCGAACAGCTCGTTCGGGACGTCGCGGATGAAGTTGCCGAGGATCAGCACGGTCAGCGGCAGGGCGAACGCGATGGACGGCAGGATCAGCGCCAGCAGGCTGTCGTACATCTGCAGCCGGATGACGATGAGGAACACCGGGATGATCGTCGCCTGCAGCGGGATCGCCAGCCCCATGAGGAAGACGCCGTTGACGGCCCTGAGGAAGCGCCCGCCGCCGCGGATGATCGCGAAGGCCGCCATGAAGGAGAACAGCACCGCCGGGACGACCGCACCCACGGTGACGATCACCGAGTTCGCGAAGTACCGGACGAAGCCGGACTCGATGACGAGGCGGTAGTTGTCCAGCGTCGGGGCGGTGGGCGGGGCCATCGCGTTGCCGGAGAAGTACCCCGACGCGCTCTTGAAGCTGGTGATCACGATCCAGTAGATCGGGACGATGATGATGGCCAGCCACAGCCACCCGAAGGCGCCGCCGAGGTAGTTCGGCCGGCCCGTCGAGGTCGTGGCCGACCGGTCGCCGGAGGACCGGCTCGCGCGGCGCCCGGCCGCCGTGGTGGGTCGTTCGGTCGTGGTCGAACCGGCCATCTCAGGCCCCTTCCAGCTGGCTGCTCGCGCCGCCGCGGCCGCCCAGGCGCTGCAGCAGCAGCGCCAGGGCGAGCCCGATGAGGACGAGGATGGTGGCGATGACGCTCGCGGGGCCCATGAGGCTGCCGCGGAAGCCGCGCAGGTACATGTCCAGGGCCAGGACGCGGGTCGCGTCGCTCGGCCCACCGCCCGTGAGCACGAAGATGAGGTCGAAGAAGGTCAGCGAGCCGACGATCATCAGCGTCGAGGAGGTGATGATGGTGTTCTTCAGCTGCGGCAGGGTCATGAAGAAGAACTGCTTGACCCGGCCGGCGCCGTCGATCTCCGCGGCCTCGTACATCGACTTGGGGATCTGCCGCACGCCACCCTGGTAGATGAGCGAGTGGAAGGGGATGAACTGCCAGGAGACGATGAAGATGACGACGCCCATGGCCAGGGCGGGACGGCCGAGCCAGTTCTGCGAAAGGAACGGCAGACCGAGGCCGGCCCCGAGACCGAAGTTCGGGTCCAGCAGCGCCTTGTAGGCGATGGCGATGGCGGCCGAGCTGAGCAGGAGGGGCAGGAAGTACAGGACGGCCAGGACGGCGCGGTACTTCTGGTGCCCCGCGATGAAGACGCCCAGCAGGATGCTGAGCGGGGTCTGCACCGCCCAGGACAGGAACATCACCAGGAAGGTGACGCCCAGGGCGTGGGGCAGTCCGGGGTCGGTGAGCACGGACGCCCAGTTCGCGAACCCGGCCGGGGTGATGGCCCCGATGCCGTCCCAGTTCGTGAAGCTGAGCACCACGACGCCGACGAGGGGGATGATCCCGAACCCGACGAACATCACGAGCGCGGGCAGCACCAGCCAGGCGAGGGACCCTGTGCTGCGCCCCGTCCTGGACGGGGTGATGACCGTGCCCACCGACACCGCGCTCACTTGCCGATGACCGCGTTCATGTTGGTCGCGAACTGCTCCGGGGTGATCCCCAGGCCGAACAGCTGCTCGATGTTGTTGAGCAGCTCCTCCGCCGCGGTCGGGCTCAGGGCCTGGTCCCACGACTGCGCGAAGTTGGCGGCGTTCGCGGAGGTGTCGTACACGAACTTCAGCCACTCGGCGTCGTCGGAGGCCGCCAGCTTGGAGTCGATGCCGTTGACGATCGGCACGGAGCCCGACGCGATCCAGGCCTCGTTCTCCTTGTCGGTGAGCAGGCCGGTCTTGAAGTAGTTCTTCGCGATGGTCTTCTGCTCCTCGGTCGCCTTCGAGGAGATCGCGAGGTAGGACGAGGGGTTGCCGACGGTGTTGCTCGGGTCGCCCTTGCCACCCGCCACCGACGGGAAGTTCATGTAGCCGAGGTCGCCCTTGGAGACGAAGTCGCCGCCGTCGGCCTTCATGCTGCCGTACGTCCAGGCGCCGTGCAGCATCATGGCGGCCTTGCCGGTGTACAGCAGCGCCTGGTCCGCGTTGGAGTCGGCGGTGATCGACTGGAAGCCGTTGATGAAGCCGTTGGCCTTGACCAGGTCCTGGATCATCGTGAGCGCCTGCAGGGACGCGGGGTTGGACCACGCGTCCGCCTCGCCGTTGAAGACGGCGTCGAAGACCTCGGGGCCGCCCACGCGGTCGAACATGAACTCGAGCCACATCATGTTCGTCCAGCGCGACTGCCCGCCGAGGGAGAACGGCGCGATGCCCGCGGCGTTGAACTTCGGGACGAGCGCCAGGATCTCCTCCCACGTCGTGGGCTCCTCGACACCGACCTGCGCGAAGACGGCCTTGTTGGTGAAGAGGACGATCGGGGAGACCGTCTCGCACGGCATCGCGTAGATCTTGTCGCCCACCGAACCGGCCGGGAAGGCCGTGGCGAACAGCTTGTCCTTGATGTCCGGGTTCTCGGCGAACCAGCTGGTCAGGTCCTCGACCTGGCCGGCGTCGGCGTAGGTCTTCAGCCCGCCGCCGCCCCACGTCCAGATGATCGTCGGGGCCTGGTTGGCGCCGATCGCCGTCTTGATCTTGGTCTTGTAGGCGTCGTTCTGGAACAGCGTCACCGCGAGCTTGCCGTCGGGGTTGGCCTCGTTGAAGGCGTCGACGGCGTCCTGGCGGATGGTCTCCTGCGGTGCCCCGCTGAGGTACCAGACGGTGGCCTCGCCCGCCTTCGCGGCCCCGGGGCCCGAGGACCCGCACGAGGCGAGGGCCGTGGCCGCGACGGGCGTCGCCGCCGCCAGGGCGAGGAAGGACCGACGGGAGGTGTGCTGGGAATCCACTGCGATCTCCGATGCGCCGAGCCGCGTCGTCGCGGCTGCTCCGTAGGGGCGGCTGGGGGCCGCACCGAGGGTCCCGAGGGACCCGAGTGCTCCGACAGGTGTCGAAAGAGTTTCGACGCCTGCGTCGTTGAACGACGATAGGTCCGGCACCGACGGGGGTCAAGCGACTCGACCGGATCGGCGAAGTCGCGCTCCCGGTGCAGGTCACGGTCACGTCACGCGGTCTCGGTCCGGTGTCGAAAGTTTTCGAGGACTTGTGTCCGCAACCGCTCCTGAACCGCCCCTGGGCGCCCTATCCTCGACACGTCGCCCGACGGTGGTGCGGCTGAGGAGGACGACGTGCTGGAACCATCCACCCGGGCCGGGCGGCCGACCCTGGCGACGATCGCGGCCTCCGCCGGCGTGTCGGTCGCGACGGTGTCGAAGGTCGTCAACGGCCGCGAGGACGTCTCCGCCCAGACCCGCGCCACCGTGCAGGCCCTGCTGAGCCGCCACGACTACGCACCCCCCTCGGCGCGCCGGCCGACCCCGGCGGCACCGACCGTGGAGTTCCTCATCGACGGTGAGTTCAGCGCGTACGGGCTGCAGGTCATCGAGGGCGTCGTCACGGCCGGCGTGCAGCTCGGCCTGTCGGTCGTCGTCGGCCAGCTGCACCCCGAGGGGGCGCCGAGCGGCTCGACGGCCCCTCGCGCCTGGGCGCGCCGGCTGGCCACGGCCGGGCGCACGGGCGTCATCGTCGTGACGGGTGAGCTCACGGCCGCCCACGTGAGCGCGCTGACCCGCGTCGACCTGCCCCTGGTCGTGATCGACCCGCTGAACCTGCCCCGCACCGAGGTCACCAGCGTGGGATCGACGAACTTCGCGGGCGGGCTCACGTCCACGCAGCACCTGCTGGGCCTCGGTCACCGCCGGATCGCCTTCGTGGGCGGCCCGCCCGCGTCGTCGTGCAACCAGGCCCGTCTGCACGGCTACCGCGCGGCGATGGAGACCGCGGGGCAGCCCGTGCCCCCGGAGTTCGTCCTCAACGAGGCCTTCAACTACGACGCGGGGTTCCGGGCGGGTTCGGCGCTGCTGTCGCTGCCGTCGCGCCCCACGGCCGTGGTCGGGGGCTCCGACTCGATCGCCCTGGGCGTCATGGAGGCCGCGCGCGTGCGCGGGCTGCGCATCCCCGAGGACGTGAGCGTGGTGGGCTTCGACGACACCGAGCTGGCGCAGATGTCCACGCCGCGGCTCACGACGATCCGGCAGCCGCTGCGCGAGATGGGGGCGGTCGCGGTCCGCACGCTCGTGCGGATGGCCGCGGGCGAGGCGCTGGAGTCCCACCACGTGGAGCTCGCCACCGAGCTCGTCGTGCGCGGCACCACCGCCGCGCTGACCTGACGCCGAAGTGGCCGCGAGGCCCGGAGGGCGCGGGGGCCGCAGGGGCCAGGGGCCAGGGGCCAGGGG
>NZ_JAAALN010000132.1 GCF_009906795.1 Kineococcus siccus | reverse complement strand
CGCCGGGCAGCGGCCCGGGCTGCAGCGCCTCCTGCAGGATCGTCGCGGTGCTGCGCTCGGCGTCCAGGAGCAGCTGACGCTCGAGCGCCGAGGCGGACTGCCGGGCGAAGGCCGAGAGGAACTCCCGCTCGGCGGCGTCGGCGGGCTGCGGCTCGTCGAAGGAGAGCACCAGCACCCCGACCTGGCGCGGCCGCGAGCTCAGCGGCAGCAGCGCCCACGCGACCTCGCCCCGCTCGAGGGACTCCCGGTAGGCGTCGGGGGCCCAGTGGTCCTCGACCCGCGCGAGGGAGTCGGCGTCGAGGAAGACCCCACCGGACGCCTCGAGCGACGCGACGAGGGCCAGGTGCTGGTCGGCGGTGAAGGGCATCGCCGACAGCGGCTGGCGCCCGGTGTCGCGCTGCCAGCTGTGCAGGGGCACCTCCGTGCTGCCCGGGTCCTCCGGGAGCAGCGTGATGGCCGCCCGCACCGCGCTGGCGCCGTCCACGGCGGCGGCCAGCACGGCGGCGACGACGTCGTCGTGGGTGTGCACCGAGGCCAGCGCGCTGGTCAGCGCCTGCAGCGTCCGCGTCCGGCGGGCGGCCCGGACGCTGTCGGTGACGTCGACGGAGGAGCCGATCCACTCCCGGACGGGCCCGTGGGGGCCGGTGCCGTCCGCGCGCACGGGCACGGCGGTCGTGGAGATCCACCGCCAGCCGCCGGGCGTGCGCAGCCGCAGCACGTACTCCACGCGCGACCCCTCGGCGGCCGCGCGGTCCCAGCGGGCGACGACGTCCGGCAGGTCGTCGGGGTGCACGTCCTGGCGCCAGCCGCTGGGGCGCACGGGCCCGTCGCGGCCGGTCAGGGCGCGCCAGCCGGGCAGGTCGCTCGTGAGGCCCACGCCGGGCTCGGCCGTGAAGACGTCGAGGCTGCCGGCCTCGGCGAGCGTGCGGTAGCGCTGCTCGGAGCGGGCCGCGGCCTGCACGGCCTCCCGGGCGGTGTCGAGGAGCCGGGCGCGCTCGACCGCGAGCGCGCACTGCCCGGCGAGCGCCGTCGCGAACTCCAGCTCGAGGTCGTCCAGCGAGCCGGGCCGGGCGAAGCCGAAGCGCAGGACGCCCACGAGCCGGCCGCGCGCGAGCATCGGCACCATCGCCCACGAGAGCTCGCCCATGGCGACGACGAGGTCGTTGAGCGGCCCGTCGAAGCGCTCGGTCAGCTCGGCCACCGACCGCAGCAGGACGGGGCGGCCGGTGCGGGCCGCCTCGGCGCTCGGGGTCGAGGAGTCCAGCGGCACGGGGTGGCCGACGCCGTAGGGGTCCTCGCCCGCGGCGGTGTCGGGCAGCTGCGGCAGGAGAAGGTCGGAGTCGGGGTCGTGCACCGACACCCCGCACGAGTGCGTGCCCAGGACCGCGTGCGCGGAGCGCAGCACGGCGGTCACGGCGCCGGCGACGTCCAGGGCCGCGGCGAGCTCCGTCGCGGTGCGCTGCAGCAGGTGGACGTGGTGGGCGCCGCGGGACGCGGGCGCCGACCTGGGCTCCATCCCTCGCCACTCCGTCTCGTCACGTGCACATCAAGTGACGCGCAGTAGTTGAGGGGGACGATAGCGCGTGGAGGCGGACCGGCGCAGACCAGACGCAGCGACTGCTCCGAACGGATGAGGGGCCGCCGGCGCGCCCCGGTCAGCGCGGGTGGTGCCGGGTCGGGCCGCCGAAGGAGGCCCACACCGTCCGGCTGAAGTCCTGCAGGTTCTCCACGACGCCCCACTCGTCGGCCAGGCCCTCGACGATGCGCAGCCCGCGCCCGCCCGTCGCCGAGGAGTCGGCGGTGCGAGGGGTCACCGTGCGGCCGGGGGCGCCGCCGTCGGTCACCGCGATCTCGACGTGCGGCGCGGCCTCGGCGACGACGACCTCGCACTGCACGTGGATCCCGCCGTCGTCGAGCGGACGTGCGTGCCGGACGGCGTTGCCGACGATCTCCGACAGCACGATCTCGATCTCGGCCTTGCAGGTCTCGTCGAGACCGGCCCCGTCGAGGACCCTGCGCAGGACGTGCCGCGCCCGGGGGACGGAGGCGGCGTCGTGCGCGAAGGAGGCCCAGTGGGTCGCCGGCACGGTGCGGACCGTGCGCATCCAGGTCTCCTCTGAGAGTGGGACCAGCGGTGTGGTGGGCATGACGTCGTCAGAGGTACCCGGGGGCGCGAGAGGTCAAACACGCACTCACCCGCGCACCGCGGCAACCGGGCCGAAACACGCCCGTCACCGCGCGAGGGGCCCGTGTGACGCCCGCGTGAACTCCTGCGCCGGGAGGTGCCACCCCCGTGGCGCCCGTGCCACGGTGCAGGAGGAGGTGCGCATGAAGCTGCCCGTGCAGACGTGGTTCGACCGCTCGACGTCCCGGGCGCGGGACTGGCCCATCGAGCGCCTGCGCGCGCAGAAGGCGGGGACGCGCGTGAGCGTCGTGCTGCCGGCCCTCGACGAGGAGGCCACCGTGGGCCGCGTCGTGGGCATGGCCCGGCGGCTCGCGGAGGACACGGGGCTGGTCGACGAGGTCGTGGTCATGGACTCGGGCTCGCACGACGCGACCGCGGAGGTCGCCGAGGCCGCAGGGGCCGTCGTGCACCACCGCGACGACGTCCTGCCGGAGGCGGGGTCGCGGCCCGGCAAGGGCGAGGTGCTGTGGAAGTCGCTCGCAGTCACGACGGGCGACGTCATCGTCTTCGTCGACGCCGACCTCCTCGACCCGCAGCCGCAGCTCATCACCGGGCTGCTGGGCCCGCTCCTGCACGACCCCGCCGTCGAGCTCGTCAAGGGCTGCTACGACCGCCCGCTCAAGGGCTCCGGCGAGACGTCCGGCGGTCGCGTCACCGAGCTGGTCGCGCGGCCCCTGGTGAGCCGCTTCTACCCCGAGCTGGCGGGCGTCGTGCAGCCGCTCGCGGGCGAGTACGCGGGACGCCGCCGGTTGTTCGAGGCCATCCCGTTCTGCGGCGGCTACGGCGTGGAGATCGCCATGCTCATCGACACCCTGCAGCTGCGCGGCATCTCGGCGATCGCCCAGGTCGACCTCGGCCGGCGTCAGCACAGCCACCAGGACACCGCCGCCCTGGGCCGGATGGCGGCCCACATCTCCCACGTCGTGCACCAGCGGGCGGGCGTCGCCGAGCCGGGCGACGCGCCGTCCGTCACGCAGTTCGCGCGCGACGGGTACGGCCACTACGCGCCCGTCACGCACAGCGTCGACGTCTCCGAGCGGCCCCCCATGCTCACGGTGGACGCCTACGTCCACCGCACCGCGAAGGTCTCCTGACCCGCAGGCGGCGGGAGCGGGGAGCTCAGACGACCGCGGGGTCCTGGCCGTTCTCGGACACCATCGGACGGCCCGCGGCGGCCCAGGACTGCATGCCGCCCTCGACGTTCACGACGTCGTAACCGTTGCCCTGCAGCCACTCGGCCGCCCGCTGCGAGCGGCCGCCGGCGCGGCAGACGACGTGCAGCTGCCCCTCGGGCAGCTCGGCGAGGCGCTGCGGCACCTCCGCGAGCGGGACGTGCAGGGCGCCGGCGACGTGCCCCGCCTCCCACTCGTCGTCCTCGCGGACGTCGAGGAGCCGGGCGTCGGACGGGACGGTGGCGGCGGGGACCGCGGGCAGCTCGGGCACGGCGCCACGGTAGGACACGGGCCACCCGGCCCGCGCGGGGCAGCGCGTCCTCGACGGCCTCGCCGTCCTCGTCGAGGCGCACGGGGCCGGCTGACGGGTGACTCACGCCTCCGACGCTGAAGTCGCGGCCGGGCCCGTCCGAGAGACGGGGGTGAGCACTCGGCGCCGGTCTCGTCCCAGGAGCAGCGACTCGTCCGCGGGGGTGGTCGTCGTGGTCGCCGTCCTGGTGGTGTCCACCGGGGCTGCCGGTGCGGCGAGGTCGTGGGTGCGCGGGTGGTGGCCGCTGCTCGTGCTGGGCGCGGCGGTCCTCCTCGTCCTCCTCGCGTGGCGGCTCGTGGTCCTGCGGCGGCGGGCCCGGGCACGTGCGCGCCGGCATGCCGAGCTGGACCGCCGGGTCGCGTCCACCGACGGCCTGACCGGGCCGGCGTTCGAGCAGCTCGTGGCCCGGTTGCTGCGACGCGACGGCTGGCGGGAGGTGACGGTCTCCGGCGGTGCGGGCGACCTCGGGGCGGACGTCACCGCACGCCACCCCGGCGACGGTTCGCTGCTGGTGGTGCAGTGCAAGCGCTACGCCGGGCGCGCCGTCAGCTCCCCCGACCTCCAGCGCTTCCTCGGCACCGTCTTCCACCACCACCGCGCCGACCACGCGGTGTACGTGACGACGAGCTGGTACAGCCGACCCGCGCTGGCGCTGGCCGCGTCGAGCGGCGTCCTGACCCTTGACCGGCGCGCGCTGGCGACCTGGATGAGCGGCGCGCCCCTGCCGGTGACCGCGCGTCCCACCCACCGGGGCTCAGCCCGCGGGTCGGAACACCCAGCCGTCGCGGGAGTTCCGCGAAGCCGGCTCCCCCACGGTGGCCGAGCCGCCCCAGACGACGAGGTCGTCGCCCGCCCAGACCACCGACGGTGACCCGGGGTCTCCGGGGACCGCGGGCAGGCGTGTCCAGGTGCCGTCCTCGGACATGACGACGATCGTCGGGCCGCCCACGAGGGCGAGGCGGCCGGTCTCGGAGACGACCAGGCCGCCGTAGGACCCCGTCGGGACGGCCGGCGAGACGGACCCGTCCGCCGGGTCGACCTCCGCGACGCTCGTCGACCCGTCGTCACCGGCGACGGTCCCCCAGACGCGGCCTCCCCCGCTGGCCAGCTGCAGCGCGTCGGGGGACACCCCGAGATCGGTCCAGGTCCCGGTCGAGGGGGTGAACCGCAAGGACCGGTAGCAGGACGAGACCCGGTCGACCTCGCAGACCTCGGGGTTCGACGCCCAGACCCGGACGAGGACGTCCGAGCCGGCGGCGGCCGTCTGCACCCCCTCCGAGCCCGGCGGCGGCAGGGGCCACTCGACGGGACGCCACTGCGCCTGCGGATCGGTCAGGTCGAGGGACGCGGCGACGACCTGGCCCACCCCGTCGACCTCACCGCGGGCGTAGTCCCAGCCCACGACGACGAGGTCGGGTCCCACGACCTGCGCCTCCGCGTACACCAGCAGGTTCGAGAGGTGGACCGTCGAGCTGCCGGTGACGGGGTCGTAGGCCGAGCTCTGGTCGACGATGCGGCCGTGGGCCCACCGGGCACGGCCGTAGCTGGGCGGCGTCCCAGTGAGCCGGCGCCACGAGCGGGTCAGCGGGTCGTAGGCGGCCGCCTCCGCCGCCTCGGGGCCGGGCGGCGGCGCTCCGCACAGCGCGGTCGGCGGGCACGGTTCGGCGAGGGGGTCCACCGCAGTCCCGCCCCAGAACACGACCTCGGTCCCCGTCCACACCGCCTGCGCCCCGCCGCGGGGGAGCAACGGCGCCGCCGGGAGCGCCTCCCACCAACCCGCCCGCTCGGGAGGTCCGGAGGGCGCGGCCGCGGGCGGTCGCGCGGGACGTTCCTGCGCGACGCCGCAGCCGGCGAGCAGCAGCACGAGCACCAGGGGCAGGGCCCCGCGGACGCGGTTCACCGGGACCTCACGCCAGTTCCGCCGGCAGGGGTTCCGCGTGCAGGACGGTGAGAGCCGTCACCGCACGCGTGAGCACGACGTACAACCGGCGCAGCCCCGTCCGCTCGTCGGGTTCCGCCGCGACGATCGCGGCGGGTTCCACGACCACGACCCGGTCGAACTCGAGCCCCTTGACCAGGCTCGCGGGGGCGAGGGCCACGCGCTGCGGGGCGTCCGCCTCCGGGCGGTCCAGGCGCGCGAACCCGACACCCGCAGCGGTCAGCGCCGCGGCCGCCTCCTCCAGGGCCGGCGCCGCGACGACGAGGCCGACGGAACCCTCCGCGGCCGCGAGGCGCACGACGACGGCGACCGCGTCCGCGACCGGGTCGGCACTGGCCACCACGTCGAGGCGTCCCGGGTCCTCGCGCACCGACGTCGGGGTGCTGAGGTCGGGAGCGATGCGGGGCAGCAGCTTCGCGGCGTAGTCGATGACCGCGGACGGCACGCGAAAACCCCGGTCCAGAACCTCCACCGTCCCGCCGGGCTTCCCGAGGTGCCCGAGCACCTCCTCCCACGAGCGCGCCGACCACGGTGTCGTGCCCTGCGCGATGTCCCCGAGGACGGTGGCGGCCCCGGTGGAGCAGCGGCGGCCCACGGCACGCAGCTGCAGCGCGGAGAGGTCCTGCGCCTCGTCGAGGACGACGTGGGCGCGAGACGGCGTGCGCTGCAACTGGTCCGCGATCTCGTCGAGGACGACGGCGTCGGCCGCGGTCCAGCGCGCGGCACCCGCCGTGCGGGGCGGCCGGTCCCACCGCAGCAGGGCACGTTCCGCGTCGTCGAGCACGCCGTCGGAACTCGCCGCCAGGAACTCGGGGTCGGACAGCAGGCGCCACAGCACCTTCGCGGGCTCCTGCGGCGGCATCAGCGCCTTGGCGGCCCGCTTCACCTCGGCGCTGCGGGCCACGGCGTCCTGCACGGCGTCGTCCGGGGAGTCCCCGGCGGCCTCGAGGAGCTGGAGGACGGAGTGCGCGAGCCGCTGCGGCAGGAGATTCCGTGCGGCCTCGTAGCGGATGCCGCGCGAACCCAGTTCCGCGAGGAGGTCCTCGACGAGGTACCCGGGAACCCGCCAGCGCCGGGTTCCCCGGGTCACGACGACCGCGCCGTCGGGCAGCACGTCGCGGGGGGCGGCGACCGCGGACCACACGGCCCGGCGCACCACCTCCGCGATCCGGGCGTCCCCCTTGAGCGTCGCCACCTCGGCCGTGTCCTCCGCGCGCACGGCGACGGCCTTGCGGCCCTCGGCCGCACGGGTCACGAGGTCCTCGACGGTGCTCTGCTCGACCTGCACCTCCCCCAGCGCGGGCAGCACGGCCGCGATGTGGGAGAGGAACGCGTGGTTCGGCCCGACGACGAGCACGCCCTGACGCGTCAGGCGGTCGCGGTGGGCGTAGAGCAGCCAGGCCGCGCGGTGCAGGCCGACCGCGGTCTTGCCGGTCCCCGGTGCGCCCTGCACGCACACGGTCGTCGCGACGTCGGCGCGGACCAGCACGTCCTGCTCGGGCTGGATCGTCGCGACGATGTCGCGCATCGGTCCGGAGCGGGGCCGTTCGATCTCGCGCGCCAGGATCGCGCTCGCGTGGCCGTCCTCCTCGGGGGCGACCGCCGCCAGCAGGTGCTCGTCCTCGTAGGCCGTGAGGCGGCCGCGCTCGACGCCGAAGCGCCGGCGCACCACGACACCCTCGCGCTCGGCCCGGCTGGCCCGGTAGAACGCCCGCGACACGTCGGCGCGCCAGTCGACGACGACGGGGTCGCCCGCATCGTCGGTGACGTGGCGGCGGCCGATGTGGAAGCGCTCGCCGCTGTCGTGGTCGGTGCGGCCGAAGAACAGCGTGGTCGACGGGTCGTCCACCAGGCTGGCGGCGCGCTGCTCGAGCATCCACGCCAGCGCCTCGTCGGCCAGCGGGTCCCCGCCGTCGGGGGTCAGGGAGAGCGTGTGCCGGCGCATGCGGTCCAGCTCCGCGCGGGCGCGGTCCAGGTGCAGCTGCTCCTCGGCCAGGACGTCGGGCACGGATCCTCCGCAGGGGGTGGGGTGGACCCTCGACTGTGCCCGACGCGGCACCGGAGGACAACGCTGAGCAACGGTCCTGAGGGAACCGTCCCCGGACGGCCCGCGTCCGACCCACCGCACGCCCCCACGGGCGGCGCCCGACGCGAGAGGACACCATGACCAGCAGGAGCACGACGCGCAGGACCGCACGCGCAGCGGTGGTCCTGGCGACCACGCTCGTGGTCGCGGGCCTCGCGGCGTGCGGCGACGAGCAGGCAGGAGGGGCACCCGTGAGCAGCAGCAGCGGTGACGCCGCGACCCCGAGCGCGAGCCCGGCCCCCACCGGGCCGACGCCGCTGGACTCCACCGCGGCCGCGGAGCAGACGCTGACGGTGACCGTGGACGACGGCAGCGGCGGCAAGCAGACGTGGACGCTCACGTGCCCGGCCGACGGGACCCCGGGCGGTGACCACCCGGACGCCGTCAACGCCTGCGCCGCGCTGGCCGCGCTCGCCGACCCCTTCCGGCCCGTCCCCAAGGACATGGCCTGCACGATGATCTACGGCGGTCCGGCCACGGCCACCGTGCAGGGCCGCTGGGGCGGCAAGGACGTCCTCGCGACGTTCAAGCGCACCGACGGGTGCGAGATCTCGCGGTGGAACCGCATCGCTCCCCTGCTCCAGCCTGGACAGCCTGTGACGCAGGGGAACAGCGGCGGCTGAGCCCGCTACCGAGGTGTCGACGTGACCTACGACCGAGGGTCGCCGGGCGAGGCGAGCTCGTAACCCGGGCGAGAGAACCGCAGACCGAGGGTCCAGGGCACCGCGGAGTCACCGGGCTCGGTCGCCTCCCGGAGCAGGAGCCCGTTGTCGCAGAAGCACGCCAGCAGCGTCGAGAGACTGCGGTGGTGCAGAGGGATCCGGCTGCGGATCCCGCCAGGACGCCACCACGGCGCCGGCTCGTGGAGCCCTTCGACGCGGTAGGTCGGGTGCACGAGACGGCTGTCGTCGGGGAGGGCTTCGGTGTGCGGTCCGGTGAAGCACGGGTGCGCGCTGACGTGGACGAACTGACCCTGCGGGCGCAGCACACGAGCGACCTCCCGGACCACCGCGGCGAGGTCGTCGACGTCGGTCGACAACCAGCAGGCGATCACCGTGTCGAACGCCGCGTCCGCGAAGGGGAGCCGCACCGCGTCCCCCTGCACGAGGGCCGTCATCCCCGTCAGTCGCGCCCGCGCGATGGCGGCTGCTGACCGGACAGGTCGAGGCCCACCAGGCGGCGGGCGCGAGGACGCAGGACGTGGAAGTACTGACCCGTGCCGCACCCGAGGACGAGGCACGTCCCCAGGTCTGGAGGGAGGAGCGCCTCGAGCTCGGGGGCCAGTGCGACCGCAGCCGCGCGGTTGCGCTCGTCGTACCAGGCCGACAACTCGTCGTACACGGCGGAGTCGCCGACGCCCTGCCCCCGGCCGGCGGACGGCGGTTCACTGGACGACACGGCGGCGTTCCCGGCAACCACGGAGGTGCACGCGCGTGCGGCGTGGAGGGTTCACGGCGTCATCCTCGCTCCTCGCGGCGTCCGGACGGCGCCTCACCTCCCTGCTGCTACCGTGAACCATGTCGAGCACGAGTAGCGCTACTGCACCCAGCCGTCGGGCGCTACCCGGCTCGCCCGGCGCGTGGTGGGGGCTGCTGGGCGTCACGGCGTTCTCGTTCACGGTCGTCCTGACGAAGGTCGCCGTCGGCGGTCTCTCCCCGCTGTTCATCGGCAGCGGTCGCGCCGTCGTCGCGGCGGCGCTGGCGGCGACCGCCCTGCGGCTCACGCGTCAGCCGCGCCCGCAGACCCGCCGGCAGTGGGCCCGGCTGGGCGTCGTCGCCGCGGGTGTCGTGCTGGGTTTCCCGCTCCTGACGTCGTACGCCCTGACGACCACCCCGGCGAGCCACGGGGCCGTGGTGATCGCGGTGCTGCCGGCGGCGACGGCCCTGGCCGTCGTCGTGCGGACGCGCGAGCGTCCCGGCGCCGCCTTCTGGTGCTCCGCGGTCGCGGGCGCGACCGCCGCGGTCGTGTTCGCGGCCCTGGGCGGGGACGGCCCCCCGCGCCTGCACGTCGCCGACCTGCTGCTGCTCGCCGCGGTGGTGGCCGCGGCCGTCGGGTACGCCGAGGGCGGCCTGCTCACCCGGGAGCTCGGGGCGTGGCAGACCGTCTCGTGGGCGCTGGTGCTCGCCGCGCCCGTCGTGGTGGTGCTCACGGCCGTCGCCGCGGTGCGGCACCCTCCGCAGGCCACGGCGGAGGAGTGGGCCGCCTTCGGCTACCTGTCCGTCATCAGCATGTACCTCGGGTTCTTCGCCTGGTACCGGGGGCTCGCGATCGGCCCGATGGCCCGGGTCAGCCAGGTGCAGCTCGCCCAGCCCGTGCTGACGCTGGGCTGGGCCGCCCTGTTCCTGGGCGAGCCGCTCACGTGGCCGACCCTCGCGGGTGGAGCTGTCGTCATCCTCTGCGCGGCAACGGCTGTGCGCAGCCGCTCCCCCGGCCGGACGGCCCGCTGACCCCGTCGGTCACCAGGCGAGGACACCGTGCCGGTCACGGAACTGTCCCGTGGGGCCGTCGGGGCCGATCGAAGCCAGTTCCACGACGGCGTCGGTCCCCTCGGTGACGGTCTGGGGCCCGCTGTGGCCGTTGAACTCGGTCGCGGTGTAGCCCGGGTCGGCGGCGTTGACCTTCACGTCGGGCAGGGCCCTGGCGTACTGCGCCGTCAGCATGGTCAGGGCCGACTTCGACGCCGCGTACAGCGGGGCCGGGAACGTCGACTCCACCCGGTCGGGGTCGTGCGTGGCGGCGAAGGAACCCATGCCGCTGGAGACGTTGACGATGACGGGGTTCGACGACCTGCGCAGCAGCGGCAGGAAGGCGTGGGTCACCCGCACCACGCCGACGACGTTCACGTCGAACACCCCGGCGGCGTCCGCGGCCGTCAGCTCGTCGGCGGCCCGGTGGGGACCGCTGATCCCCGCGTTGTTGACAAGGACGTCGACGGTCCCCTCGTGGGCCGCGACGTCGGCCGCGGCCGCCGCGACCGACGCGTCGTCGCTGACGTCGATGGGCACGAAGCGGGCGCCGAGGGCGTCAGCGGCGGCGCGGCCGCGCTCGGCGTCCCGGGCGCCGACGAGGACGGTGTGGCCTGCCGCGATCAGACGGCGGGCCGTCTCGTAGCCGAGGGACCGGTTGGCTCCGGTGATGAAGGTGGTGGTCATGCCCCCACCCTCCGCCCGCGCCGGACGGCGGGCCAGGCCCCGTCCGACGGGGGGACCGGCAGTACCACGCTGCCGCATCGGCGTCGGGGCACGATGGCGGGGTGGACGAGACCCTGGGCACGGCCCTGCGCCGGTGGCGCGACCGGCTGTCGCCGCACGACGTCGGCCTGCCCGAACGCCGGGGGCGGCGAGCCGCGGGGCTGCGCCGCGAGGAGCTCGCCGACCTCGCGGGCCTGTCGGTGGACTACGTCGTCCGGCTCGAGCAGGGGCGCGCGACGAACCCGTCGGCCCAGGTGATGGCCACGCTGGCCCGGGCGCTGCAGCTGCAGCCCGCCGAGCGCGATCACGCCTACCGCCTGGGGGGCCTGCTGCCGCCCGCCGACGGTGCGATCTCCACGCACGTGCCGCCCGGCGTGCAGCGCCTCCTCGCCCGGCTCGGCGACGTCCCCGTCGGGGTGTTCGCGGCGGACTGGACGCTCCTGACCTGGACCCCGTCGTGGGCAGTGCTCATCGGGGACCCGCGCGGCCGGCCCCGGGAGCAGCTGAACCTGCTCCGCGCGGTGTTCACGCGAGGCGGCAGCGGACTGTCGTCGTGGCCCGTGCGCCACGCGGACGAGGGGCTGGCGAGCGCGCTGGTAGCCGACCTGCGCGGCGCCCTCGTCGACCACCCGCGCGACCGGGACCTGGCGGCCCTGCTCGCGGAGCTGCGCACGACGAGCCCGGAGTTCGCCCGGTTGTGGGACGAGGGCGCCGTCGGCCGGCACGTCTCCGCCCGCAAGACCGTCGAACACCCCGAGGTCGGCGACATCACGTGCGACTGCGACGTCCTGACGGTGCCCGGCAGCGACCTGCGCCTCGTCGTCTACACGGTCGCCACCGGCTCCTCCGACGCCGAGAAGCTGGAGTTCCTCCGCGTGGCGCGGGGAGTTCCCGTCGGCCCCGGGGCCTGACCTCCCGCCCATCACAACCGACCGCCGGCACGAGGGGTGAGGCCAGGTCACTGAAGTGACTCTGGTTGCAGCGCAGACCTTTCGGTAGGATCGAACGCGTGTACGAACCAGTCGCGCTGCCCGCTCCCGACACCCTCACCGGTGCCGGGGACGGGGCGCTGCTCGACCTGGTGGTCACCCTGGACCGGGAGCGCTGCCGGCTGGACGCGCTGGGGCTTCGGGCCGTCGAGGAACTGCGGCGGCGCCGGGTCGCGGGACACCCCGGCCGCACCGCCGCCGACGACACCGACCCGGTGCAGCTCACCGGGGAGCAGGTCCTCGCCTCCGAGCTGTGCGCGGCCCTGCGGATCGCCGACGCCACCGCGCACCAGCGCATCACCACCGCCCGGACGTTGACCG
>NZ_JAAALN010000131.1 GCF_009906795.1 Kineococcus siccus | reverse complement strand
GCAGTCGCCGTACCCACCGTCGGGTCCCGCGTCCCCGTCCACGACCGGCTCGCCGTCGCCGCGCCGGCCGTAGGCCTCGCGCGTGGCGACGAGGACGGCGGCGATCTCCGGGCCCAGCGCGACGGCCAGGGCGTTGAGGTGGGCCGCCTGCGCCCGAGCCGCCTCGGCGCGGACCCCGGGACGGCCGGCCGGCGGCGGTGCGTGGTGGCGCGCGGTGCCGGACACCGCGCACAGCACGGCCAGCGCGGCAGCGCGCGCATCGGCGGGCCGGCCACCGGGCCGCAGGGCGTCCAGGAGTCGCTCGCGCGCCCGGTCGCGGACGTCCACGGCACGCACGCCGAAGCCGCGGCGGGCGACGAGGCCCAGCACGCGGTGCACGTCCCGCTCGACGAGGCCGGCCCGCTCCGCCGGCCCCACGACCTCGCCGAGCGCCGTGGCCGAGCGCTCGAGCACGGGCGACCCCGCCCACCGGGAGCGCGGCACCGGGCGCCCGCCCGCGAGGAGCTCCTCGCACAGCAGCGCGCCGGCCAGGACCAGCTCGACGGGGCCCCGCGTGACGCAGCGGCAGCGGGGAGCGAGCGCCAGCAGCAGCACCTCGGTGGGCAGCTGGGCGGGCCCCGAGCCGCCGGGGGCGGGGACGGACGCGGTCACGCCGCTCCTCAGCCGGCCAGGGGCGGCGGCGGCGGCCCGACCCAGCGCCGCAGGCGCTGCGCGCCCGCACCGGGGACGCGCTCGATCTCGCAGCGGGCCTCCAGGTCGACCTTGGTGAAGGTCACGCAGTTGCGCAGGCGCCCGCCCGGGAACAGCGCGTCGGCACCGAAGCGCTCCTGCGCGGTCCGCACCAGGTGGCTCAGCGGGACGGCGCCGTCGGCGTCGGCGTCGGCGTCCAGCACCTCGAGGAGGTGGGCGCGCACGGCCTCGTACTGGGCCGCGTCCATCGTCCAGCCGCCGTCCACGCCGCCGGGACGCCCGGCGTTGAGCATCAGCACCCGGCCGCGCGCGCGGGCCGCGGCGTCGGCGGCCCAGGCGGTGGCCGGGACGGGCCCGCGGTGCGGGTCGGGGACGGCGCTCACGCGCCCAGCATGACCGCTCGGGCGCGGGCGGACCGGGAAACCTCACACGCGGGCGGAACTCGTGCCCGCCGCGGTGAACGCGCCCGCCGCGACGCGCGTACCCACGTCCGAGCCCGGCACGGACGCTGGGCCGACCACCTTGGAGGACACCGTGCGCAAGCCCGTCACCGCTCTCGCCGTCGCCGCTCTCGTCACCGCCGTCGCCGCGGCCCCCGCCGCCGCCAGCGGCCCCAGCTCGAAGTCCTCGTCCTCGTCGTCGTCCAACCAGCACCGCGCCGTCGGCCTCGTCGGCGGCACCGAACTCGTCACCTTCAGCACCCGGGACCCGCGTCGCAGCGGCCCCGTGGGCACCGTGACCGGCCTGCAGCAGGACACCCGCCTCGTCGGGATCGACGTCCGCGTGCAGGACGGCAAGCTCTACGGCGTGGGCGAGCGGGGCGGCATCTACGTCCTGGACACCACGACCGCGAAGGCCACCTTCGTCCAGCGCCTCACGATCGCCCTCGAGGGCACGAACTTCGGCGTGGACTTCAACCCGGCCGCCAACGCGCTGCGCGTCGTGAGCGACACCGGCCAGAACCTCCGTCAGCCGCTGGCCACCGCCGGTGCGGCGACCGTCGCCGACACCCCGCTGACCACCCCCCCGGCCGCGGGCACCACCGCGGGCGTGACGGCGGCCGCCTACACGAACAACGACCTGGACGCCGCCACGGCCACGACGCTGTTCGTCCTGAACACCACGGCCGACACCGTGGCCGTCCAGTCGCCCGCCAACGCCGGCACGCTGGCCGCCACGGGTTCGCTCGGCGTGGACGCCGCGGCCCCCGCCGGCTTCGACATCAGCTCCACGCTGGTCAAGGGCAGGACGGTCTCGGTCGCCGGGTACGCCAGCCTGTCCGTCGGTGGGAAGAGCGGCCTCTACTCGGTCTCCCTGCTCACCGGGCAGGTCACGCGCGTCGGTACCTTCGCCTCTGACGTCACGGACATCGCCCTGCCGCTGCAGCGCTGAGGCCCGGGCTCCCGCCGGCCACCGCCGGTGGGGGAGGCCCGGTCCTGAGCGAGGGGGCAGGACCGGGCCGCACCCGCACGACGCACGGCCCGCCCGGGAGGGCGGCACGAGAGGAGCCGAGGTGGCACTGCGGTCCCCGCGACGCTCCCGGGCGCGCCCGGCCGGGCGGCCCGACCCCGCTCCTGCCGCCGGCGCCGACGAGGCGCTGCGCGACGAGATCGCCGTGGCCCGCGCCTACGACGCCCACGGCGCGGAGCTGTACCGCTTCCTGCTCCGCTCGCTGGGGGACGCGGGCAGCGCGCAGGACGTCGTCCAGGAGACCTTCCTGCGCGCCTGGCGCGCGGGGGACCGCTTCGACCCCTCGCTCGGCAGCCTGCGGACGTGGCTGTTCTCCATCGCCCGCAACGCCATGCTCGACCACGTGCGGGCCGCGGGGGTGCGGCCCTGGCAGGTGGCCCTCGTCGACGACGCGTCGGCGTCACCGCACGCCGGCGACGACCCCAGCGAGCGCCTCCTGCGCGGCTGGGTCGTGGAGGAGGCGCTGCGCCGGCTCTCCGCGGAGCACCGCACGGCGATCGTGGAGACGTACCTGAAGGACCGGCCGTACGCCGAGGTGGCGGCCGAGATGGACCTGCCGGTGGGGACGCTGCGCAGCCGGGTGTTCTACGGGCTGAAGGCCCTGCGGGTCGCGATGGACGAGATGGGGGTGGAGCCGTGAACGCCGACGACTCCACCGGTGCGCGCCGCGGCGGGCCGAGCCACCGCGAGCTGCGCGAGATGCTCGGCCCCCTCGTGCTCGGCGCCCTCCCCGCGCCGGAGGAGGTCGCGCTGCGCGCCCACCTCGACGGGTGCGCGGCCTGCCGCGCGGACCTGGAGGAGCTGGCCCCCCTGGCGGGCGACCTGCTCCTCGTCGACCCCGACCGCACCCCGGGACCGGTCGCGCCGCCGCGCGAGCTGGGTGTCCGGATCGCCGCGGCCGTCGGGGCCGAGTCGGTGCTGCGCGAGCGCCGCGACCGCCGCGAGACCCGGCGCGGACGCCTGCGCACGGTCCTGGTCCCGGTGGCCGCCGCGGCCGCGGCCGCCGTGGTCACGGCGATCGCGGTGCTGCCCGCGGACCCCCCGCCGGCCGCACCCTCGGTGGCGTTCGAGCAGCTGCCGCTGCGCCCGGTCGACCCCGCCGTGAGCGCGGACACCGCGACCGTGGTCCCGCACACGTGGGGCGTCGAGGTGCGGCTCGTGGCGTCGGGCTTCGACGCGGGCGCGACCTACCGGGGCGTGGTGCGCACGCGCGACGGTCGGCTGCTGCCCGCCGGGGAGTTCCTCGGCACGGGCGCGAAGGCGGTCACGTGCAACATGCAGGCCGCGGTCCTGCGCACCGACGCGGTGGACTTCACCGTGGTCGACGCCGAGGGCCGCACCGTCCTGGACCTGGCGCTGCCCCCGAAAGCGGTGCCGCGCGGCTGACCGGGCTCAGCCCTTGTCGGCGCCGCTCGTGAGGCCCTCGGTCAGGGCACGCTCGGTGAGCCCGTAGAGCAGCACGATGGGCACGGTCAGGATGACCGACCCCGCCATGAGGACGGTCTTGGGCACCTCGATGCCGTTGGACAGCTGCGCCAGCCCCAGCGAGACCGTCCAGCGGTCGGGCTGGGCCGACAGGAACAGCAGCGCGAACAGGAACTCGTTCCAGGCGATCATGAACACGTACAGGCCGGTCGAGGTGATCGACGGCATGGCCAGCGGGAGCACCACCCGGCGCAGGACGGTCAGGCGCCCGGCGCCGTCGACGGCGGCGGCCTCCTCGATGCTCTGCGGGATGGTCTGGAAGTAGCTGCGCAGCATGTGGATGGACACCGGGACGGTCTGCACCACGTAGACCAGCACGAGCCCGACCAGCGAGGACTGCAGGCCGAGGCGGGCGAACACGATGAACAGCGGCACCGCCAGGACGACCGTGGGGAACAGGTACACGGCGAGGAAGAAGGTGCTGACCTGAGCCCGTCCGAGGAAGGGCAGCCGGGACACGGCGTAGGCGCCGGGGATCGAGACGGCGATCGTCACCGCCACCGTGGCCAGCGCCACGAGCGCCGAGTTCCGCAGGAACAGCCCGAACCCCTGGCCGCCCGCGTCGACGGGTGCCAGCACGGTCCGGTAGGTCTCCACCGTGAGGGTCTCGAGGCCGAACCAGAGGCTCGCCGGATCCAGGAGCAGCGCCTCGATCGGGACGACGCTCAGCAGCAGCATGTAGAGGAACGGGAACACCGTCACGACCACGAGGACGCCGATCACGACCCACCGCAGCACCCCGAAGGCGCGCTCCTGCGAGGTGTGCCGCACGGTCCGCCGACCGCCGCCGGACGGCCGTTCCACCGCGAGCCCCGTCGTGCCGGTCACCGTGGTCACGACTCCTCCTGACGGCGGACGAAGAACCGCACGTAGCAGTACAGGGCGACGGCGAGGAACACCGACAGGACGACGGCCTGCGCCGCGGCGCCGCCGACGTCGAAGCGGCCGGTGAGGGTGTCGTAGACGCGGACGGCGGCGATCTCCGTGCCCGCGCCGCCCCCGGTGAGCAGGTAGACGTCGTCGAACTTGTTGAACGTCATGATCAGGCGCAGCACGCAGAGGAGGGCGATGACGGGCGCGAGCTGCGGCAGCACCACGTGCCGGAACCGCTGCAGCAGCGACGTCCCGTCCACGACGGCGGCCTCCTCGATCTCCTTCGGCACCGCGAGGAGCCGGGCGGTGAGGAACATGAAGGCGAACGGGAAGTAGCGCCACACCTCGAAGCCGACGACGGTCGCCAGGGCCCACGTCCGGTCACCCAGGAAGTCGATCGGCTCGTCCCAGCCGAGGAAGGAGGTCCCCCACGCGTTGAGGACGCCGAACTGCGGGTTGAGCATCGTCTTCCACGTGAAGGCGACGGCCACGACCGGGGCGACGTAGGGCAGCAGGAGCAGCGCACGCACCACACCGCGGCCGGGGAACGGCCGCCGCAGTGCGAGCGCCGCCGCGAGCCCCACGGCGAGCGAGCCGGCGGTCGCGGCGACCGAGTACACGACGGTGTTCAGCAGGGCCTGCCAGAACCCGCTCCCGGTGAACACCTCGACGAAGTTCTCCACCGACAGGGACTGGAACAGCCCGGCGTCGCGGACCTGGAGCAGGGTCAGGTCCTGGAACGCCAGGACGACGTTCCACAGCACCGGCACGACGATGACCGCGACCACGACGACGACCGTCGGCGCGACCATGAGGAGCCCGTCGCGGTTGTCGCGCGCACCGGTCCCCCGCCCCCGCGGCACGCGCGCCGGTGGAGCGGGGCGCACGGCGGTGGGCGCGCTCACGTCAGGGACCTCTGGATCTCCTCGACCGCTTCGGCGGCCTCGCGCGCGCCCTCGCGCGCCGACGTCCCGCCGCCCGCGATCTCCGCGAGCACCTTCGGGACGGGCAGCTCGGCGTTCACGGGGCCGAGCAGCGCCCCCTGGCCCTCGGGGATCGCCCAGCGCTGCAGCGTGTCCGCCACGCGGCCGATCTCGTCCATGGTCTGCCTCCCGTACACGTCGGCGAGGGGTCTGCGACGGTCGACGCCGGCCGGCAGCGTCGGCCACGCGTCGGTGAACTCCGTCGGCGCCGCGGGCGTCCCGCGCCGTGCGGGGTACTTGCCCTCGGGCGCGATGGCCAGGGCGGCGAGGTAGCCGGTGGACATCATGTGCTCGACGTAGTCCGCGGCCGCCGGTCCGTGCGTGCCCGTGATGGCCCACGAGCTGACCTCGCCGTAGCTGACCGGCTCGGCGCCGTCGGGACCCTGCACGGCCGTGACGATGCCCGTGGTGCGCGCCAGCCACTCCGGGTCCGCACGGCACTCGGGGCACGTGGGCAGCGCGTCGTCGCGCAGACCCGCCAGCTCGTCGAGCAGGAACGTCGACCAGATCGTCATGGCGGCCTGCCCGGCGAAGTACGTGGCGCGCGTGGAGTCCACCGTCTGCGTGCCCGAGGGCGAGGAGCGGGTCAGCTGCCCGTACAGGTCGAACGCGGCCCGGCACGGGGCCGCGTCGAGCCCGACGTCGCCGGCGTCGTCCACGAGCGCGCAGTCGTTGCCGAGCGCGAGGCTCTCGAAGGTCTGCGACGTGAACGGGTCGCCGGGGTCCGTCGCGAGGGTGATGCCCTTGCGCTCGGGGACCGTGAGCACCCGCGCAGCGTCCGCGATCGTCGCGTACGTCGTGGGCGGGGCGAGGCCGGCGCGCTCGAACAGGTCCTTGCGGTAGACGAGGATCTGGGCCCACACGTCGGAGGGGACGGCGAGCTGCTCCTGCCCGTCCCGGGTCAGGGCCAGGGAGGTGTCGGAGAACGTCGCCGGGTCGAGCCGGCGCACGACGTCACCGGCGGCCGCCGTGTCGAGGAGGTCCTGCTCGGCGAGCTGCCGCACGACCCCCAGCGGCAGGCCGGCGATGACGTCGGGCATCGTCCCCGACACCGCGGCCGAGACGATGAGGGACGGCAGCTGGGACTCGTCGACCGGCACCTGGTCGATGCGCACCCCGGAGCTGCGCGTGAAACCCGCGTCGATCGCCTTCGCGGCGGCGATCCGGTCGGGCTGCCCGTCGAGGTTCCAGACGGTCAGGACGTCGGCCTCCTGCGCCCGAGGCCCCGCCGTGCAGGCGGTTCCGCCCGCGGCGACGAGCAGGGCGGCCGCGAGTGCGGGGAGCACGCGGTGGCGGGGCATGCGACCTCCTCCGTCGGCGGTGGCGCCCATGCAAGCACGGCGGGCCTCCCGGCGCCACGACGACCGCGGGGGCGGAACCGGGCGCAGGATGGCAGGACGCCGTCACCCGGAGGAACCCGTGCCCCGCACCGTCCGCTTCACCGCCCCCCGGACCGTCGACGTCGTGACGGAGGAACCCGGCGCCCTCGGGGCGGCCGACGTCCGGGTGGCGACCTCCTCGACGGGCATCTCGGCGGGCACCGAGCTGACCGCCTACCGCGGCACGAACCCCTACCTGACGCGCACGTGGGACCCCGGCCTGCGGCTGTTCGGGACCGCCGCCACCGGGTCGCCGGCGTACCCGCTCCTCGGGTGGGGGTACTCCGAGGTCGGCACGGTGGTGGAGGTGGCCGCCGACGTGGTCGACCCCCGGCCCGGCGACGTGGTGTGGGGCATCTGGGGGCACCGCTCCGCTGCGGTCGTCCCGGCCGCCGCGGTGGCCGGCCACCGGCTTCCCGCGGGCCTGGACCCGGTGGCCGGGTGCTTCGTCCGGGTGGGGGCCATCGCCCTGAACGCCGTGCTGACCGCCGACGTGGGCGTCGGCGACACGGTGGTCGTCGTGGGGCAGGGCGTCATCGGGCTGCTGGCCACCCGCTTCGCCGTCCTGGCGGGCTGCCGGGTCGTCGCCGTGGAGGGTGTGCCCGCGCGCCGGGAGGTGGCCCTGGCCCTCGGCGCCGACGCCGCCCTCGCCCCGGGGCCGGAGGCGGCGGTGGAGGTGCGGCACCGCACGCGCGGACGGGGAGCCGACGCGGCGATCGAGCTCAGCGGGAGCGCCGCGGCCCTGCACGAGGCGACGCGGCTGGTGGGCGCGGACGGCCGCGTGGTCGCCGCGGGCTTCTACCAGGGGCAGGCGGCGGACCTGCGGCTCGGCGAGGAGTTCCACCACAACCGGGTCGAGGTGCTCGCGTCCCAGATCGGCGCCGTCCCGCAGCGCAAGCGCGCCCGCTGGGACGTCGCGCGACTGCAGGAGACGGTCGTCGGCCTCCTCGCCGCCGGGACCCCCGACGTGACCGCGCTCGTCAGCCACCGCTTCGACCTCGAGGACGCGGGTGCGGCCTACGAGCTCCTCGACCGCCGCCCCGGCGAGGCGCTGCAGGTCGTGCTGGACGTGCGGCCGCAGCGTTGACCGCCACCGCCGCCCGGGAGAGGCTGAGGCGGGCCGCGCGGGCGGGCCGTCGGCGACGAGGAGGACGGGTCCCCCATGGGCGGCAGTCAGCACATCGAGGTCCGCGGGGCCCGCGAGAACAACCTCCGCGACGTCTCCCTCGACATCCCCAAGGGCGCGATCACCGTGTTCACGGGCGTGTCCGGGTCCGGCAAGTCGTCGCTGGTGTTCGGCACCATCGCGGCGGAGTCGCAGCGGCTGCTGAACGAGACGCACACCGCGTTCGTCCAGAACTTCCTGCCGAGCATCCCGCAGCCGGACGCCGACGCGCTGCGCAACCTCTCGGCCGCGATCGTCGTCGGGCAGGAGCGCATGGGCGGGAACAGCCGCTCGACCGTCGGGACGGTGACCGACCTGCAGACGATGCTGCGGCTGGTGTTCGCGCGGCTGGGGGAACCGCGCGTCGCGCACGCGTCGCAGCTGTCGTTCACGTCGCCGGAAGGGATGTGCCCGCGCTGCGAGGGGCAGGGCCGCGTCGACGACATCGACCTCGACGAGCTGCTCGACTGGGACCTGTCCCTGAACGCCGGCGCCATCAAGCTCGCCGACTACCAGCCCGGCAAGTGGTTCCACCAGATCTTCACCGAGTCGGGGTTCTTCGACAACGACAAGCCGCTGCGGGAGTTCACCCCCGCGGAGCTGCAGACGTTCCTGCGCGGCGAGACGGCCAAGGTCCGGACGGCCACCATGACCCTCACGTACGAGGGCCTGGTCGACAAGTTCCGCCGCACGCACCTCGCGAAGGACTACGCCTCGCTGCAGCCGCACGTCCAGCGGGTCGTGGACCGCGTCGTCACGTCGCAGCCCTGCCCCGACTGCGGCGGCAGCCGGTTCAGCGCGGCCGTCCTGGACTGCCGCGTCGCGGGCCGCAACATCGCCGAGTGCACGGCCATGCAGGTCACGGACCTGCTGGCGTTCCTCGACGCGCTGGACGCCCCGTCGATCGCCCCGCTGCTGACGGCGCTGCGGGCCCGCCTCGGCGACCTGGTGTTCATCGGCCTCGGCTACCTCTCGCTCGACCGCTCGAGCCCCAGCCTGTCCGGTGGCGAGGCGCAGCGCGTGAAGATGGTGCGGCACCTGGGTTCTGCGCTGACCGACCTGACGTACGTCTTCGACGAGCCGTCCGTCGGGTTGCACCCGCACGACCTCGGGCCGCTGACCACCATGCTGCGCCGGTTGCGGGACAAGGGGAACACCGTGCTCGTCGTGGAGCACAAGCCCCTGCTCATGAGCATCGCCGACCACGTCGTGGACATGGGGCCGGGCGCGGGCGCGGCGGGCGGGCGGGTCGTCTACGAGGGGACGTTCGCCGGGCTGCGCGAGGCCGACACGAGGACGGGACGCCGGCTCGCGCAGCGTCCCGCGCTGCGCGAGCGGGTCCGGGAGCGCACGGGCAGCATCGCGGTGCGCGGGGCGGCGCTGCACAACCTGCGCGGGATCGACGTCGACGTCCCGACGGGCGTGCTCACCGCGGTCACGGGGATCGCGGGCTCGGGCAAGAGCTCGCTGGTGCTGGGCGCGCTCGCGGCCGCGTGCCCCGGCGCGCTGGTCGTGGACCAGAGCATCGCCCGGGGTTCGCGCCGGTCGATGACGGCCACCTACACGGGCGTCATGGACGACGTCCGCAAGGCGTTCGCGAAGGCCAACGGGGTTCCCGCGTCGTTGTTCAGCGCGAACTCCGCGGGAGCGTGCCCGACGTGCAACGGGCTGGGCAGCATCTACACCGACGTCGGGTTCATGGACCAGATCGTCACGGTGTGCGAGTCGTGCGAGGGCAGCCGGTACCTCGACGAGGTGCTCACCCACCGGCTGCGGGGCCTGAACATCGCGGAGGTCCTCGCGCTGTCGGCCGCCCAGGCCGCCGAGCACTTCACCGAGAAGCCCGTGCGCTGCACCCTGTCCGCGATGGTCGACGTGGGCCTCGGCTACCTGGGGCTCGGGCAGACCCTGAACACGCTCTCGGGCGGCGAGCGGCAGCGCCTCAAGCTCGCCCTGGAGCTCGGCACCCCCGGCGGTGTGTACCTGCTGGACGAACCCACGACGGGCCTGCACCTGGGCGACGTCGAGGTGCTCGTCGGCCTCCTCGACCGGCTCGTGGACGGCGGCAGCACGGTCGTCGTCGTGGAGCACCACCTCGACCTCGTCAGCCAGGCCGACTGGGTCGTCGACCTGGGGCCCGGGGCGGGTCACGAGGGCGGCACCGTGGTGTTCGAGGGCACCCCGCGCGCGCTGGCGGCGGCGGCCACGACGACCGGGGAGTGCCTGCGGGAGCACCTCGCCGCCTGACCGGAGCGCGGCGGTGCCGCGTCAGCCGCCGGTGCGACGCCCGACCACCTCGGCGTCCTCGGGCGGCAGCTCGGGGACGTCGCGCAGCAGCGGCAGCAGCTCCGGTTCCGTGGTGAAGGCCGCGAACGCCGTCGCCACCGTCACGCCGTGCGCCGGGACGTCGAGGACCCGCACCTCCGCACCGGCCTGCAGGGTCCCGGGCACCAGCACGCGCAGGTAGGCCCCGGGCACGCGGGCCCGGGTGAACCGCGGCAGCCAGCGCCGCTCCCCCAGCCACACCGCGAACGTCACGCACGGGATCCGCGGGCACGACACCTGCAGGACGACGTCCCCGACGGCCCACGTCTCGCCGATGACCGCCCCGTTCACGGCGAGGCCCGCCGTGGTGAGGTTCTCGCCGAAGGTGCCGTTCGGCAGGTTCCGCCCGAGTTCGGTCTCCCACGCGTCGAGGTCCTCGCGCGCGTAGGCGTACACGGCCTGGTGGTCGCCGCCGTGGTTGGCCGTGTCGCTGATGTGGTCGCCCACGAGGCCGCTGCCGCCGGTCCCCTTCGGCCCCGGCGCCCGCACCGCGACGGGGCCGGCGACGGGCCGCTTGTCGATGCCGCTGGTCCCCGACTTCGCCGCGACGGGGCGCCGCGCACCGACGTTGACGCTCAGGAGGCGGGGCACCCCGCCACCGTACGCAGCCGCGGGGCCGGGCGGTACGGGGTTCTCAGCGGCCCCCGAGGCGGTCCAGGAACAGCTCCGTGAACCCGGCCGCGTCCACGGCCACCGCGACCCGGGCGTTGGCCTCGAGCGTCGTGCCCGGCGCGTCGAGGAAGTCCGCGAGCACCACGCCGCGCAGCGTGTCGCCCGTCTCGACGGCCACGTGCGCGTCGCGCCACGTGAGCAGGTCGGGGCGCGTGACGGCCGCGACCGCCAGCGGGTCGTGCAGCGCGCAGGAGAGCCCGTCGCCGCCCTCGGTGCGGCCGTGCTCGATCCAGGCCTCCGCGTAGCGGCCCGCGAAGGCCAGGAACGGCTCCTCGCTCGCGGCCATCCGCCGGGCCGTGGCCAGGTCCAGGCGCACCTGCTCGGTCACGTCGAGGCCCACCCACTCCGCGCGCACGCCCGAGGTGAGCACGACGTGCACCGCCTCGGGGTCGTTCCAGACGTTGAACTCCCCGGGCACGCGCGCGTCGTGGGTGCCGCCGAGGAACCGCCCGCCCATGACGACGAGCCGCTTGAGCCGCGCCGCGAACCCCGGGTCGAGCCGGACCGCGAGCGCCACGTCGGTCAGCGGCCCGATCGCGACGAGCGTGACCTCGCCGGGGTGGGCGCGCACGTGGTCGACGAGGGCGACGGCGCCGTGGCCGTCGCGGGGCGCGCGCACGGGCGTGCCCGCGGGCACCGACCCCGACCGGGCCTGCGGCCGCAGCAGCGGCCGGCTCGCGCCCCGGTGCACGGGGACGTCGGGGTGCCCGAGCCGGTGCAGGAGCTCCAGCGTCAGGACGGTGGCCGTCTCGACGTCGGTGTTGCCGTTGACGGTCGTGACGAGGTCGAGGGCGATGCCCGGGTCCGCGAGCGCGAGGGCCAGCGCGAAGCCGTCGTCGATGTCGCTGCCCGGCGCACCCATCGCCAGGTCGGTGTCCAGGACCACGTGCTCCACGGCGGGCTCCTCGGGCGGCGGCGACCCGGTCCGTCGTCGGGCCGGGACCCCGCACGCTACTCAGCCGCCGTGCCGGCTCCCGCACCACGTCACCGGCGCCGCACACGGCCGGCGACGAGTCCCGCGACGCAGCCCGCGGTGACGAGGCCGCCGGCGATCCCGACGGCGAACGGCAGGACGCCGGTCGAGCCGAGGACGTTCAGCCCGGCGGCGACGGCCAGCAGCGCCCACAGCCAGGCCCCGGGGGCCCGCGCGGTCGTGGCGCCGGTGGTGGTCCGGCGAGTGGTGGTGGGGTCGGGCACGGG
>NZ_JAAALN010000130.1 GCF_009906795.1 Kineococcus siccus | reverse complement strand
GCACTGCCCCGCCCGGTCGACCTGGCCGGCGTGGCCAGCGCCCTGCGCCTCGCGCCCCCGCCGGGCGGGGCGCCCCGCGTCGAGGGCGTGACGCTCGACTCGCGGCGGGTGCTGCCCGGGGACCTCTACGCGGCCCTGCCCGGCGCCCGGTGCCACGGCGCGCAGTTCGCCGCGCAGGCCCGCGCCGCGGGTGCCGTGGCCGCGCTCAGCGACCGGGCCGTCGACGGCCTGCCCACCCTCGTGGTGCCCGATCCGCGCGCGGTGCTGGGTGAGCTCGCCGCGCACCTGCACGGACGGCCGAGCACGGCCGTGCGCGTCCTCGGGGTGACGGGCACGAACGGCAAGACGAGCACGACCCACCTCCTCGACGCCGGCCTGCGCGCGGCCGGTCACCGCACGGGCCTGCTGAGCGGGCTGGAGCTGCGGACCCCCCGGTGGACGGAGCCCGCCGCGCGCACGACGCCCGAGGCGCCCGACCTGCAGGAGGCGCTGGCCGCGCTGCGCGACCAGGGCGCGGGCGCGGCGGCCGTCGAGGTCTCCAGCCACGGCCTCGCCCTGCACCGGGTCGACGGCACCGGCTTCGCCGTCGCCGTGTTCACCAACCTCGGCGTCGACCACCTCGAGCTGCACGGCGACCAGGAGTCCTACTTCGCCGCGAAGGCGTCGCTGTTCGCGCCGGGGCGCTGCGCGCTGGCGGTGGTCAACGTCGACGACGCGCACGGCCGGCGCCTGGCCGCGGACCTCGCCACGCCCGTCGTCACGTTCTCGGCGACCGGCCGGGCCGGCGCGGACTGGCGCGCCGCCGACGTGCGGGCCGACGGTGCCGGCACGTCGTTCCGGCTGCTCGGGCCGGGCACCGACCGCCGGGTGCGGCTGCGGCTGCTCGGGGCGCACCAGGTCGACAACGCCCTGGGGGCCCTCGCCGCGCTGGCCTCCGGCGGCGACGACGTGGACGCCGCGGTGCGCGGCGTGGAGGGCCTCGCGCAGGTCCGCGGCCGGCTCGAGCGCGTCGACGCGGGGCAGCCGTTCCTGGCGCTGGTGGACTACGTCCACAACGTGGCCGCCCAGCTGCGGCTCCTGCCGTTCGTGCGCACGCTGACGACGGGCCGCGTCCTCGTGGTGCTCGGCGCCACCGGCGGTCGTGACCCGGGCAAGCGGGAACCGCTGGGGCGCACCGCGGCGCAGCTCGCCGACGTCGTCGTCGTCACCGACGAGAGCCCGCACGGCGACGACCCCGCGGACCTCCGCGCGGCCGTCGCCGCCGGGGCGCTCAGCGCGGGCTCGGCCCAGGTGCACGTCGAGGCCGACCGGGGCGCGGCGCTCGACCTCGTCGTGCGGCTCGCGGACCCCGGTGACGTGGTCGTCGTGGGCGGTCGCGGCCACGACCCCCGGCTCGTGTCCCGGGACGGCACGCGCAGCTTCGACGACGCCGAGCAGCTGCGAGCCGCCCTGACCCGGCTGCCCGTCTGACGGACCCGCCCCGCCGGGCCGGGCGGCGGCGCCGGTCGGGCCGCCGCCCGCCGGCCGCGCTCGGCGCCTCGCTCACCCGGCGACGGCCTCCCCGACCAGCGGCAGGACCACGTCCACGACGAGTCCGCGGTGGTCGCTGCCGCCGACCCGCTCGGCGCGGGCGCCGGCCACCTGCCAGTGCAGCGCGTCCGCGAGGACGTGGTCCAGCTGCAGGCGCGGGGCCGGCGAGGGGAACGTCTTGGCCCGCACCAGGGACGTCCAGCCGGAGGTCCGCGGGGCCAGCGGCCCCGGCAGGTTGAGGTCGCCCATGAGGACCAGCGGCCGGGGCAGCGACTGCGACCAGGCCTTGAGCTGGCGCAGCTGGGCGATCGCGCGCGCCGGCGCGAAGGACAGGTGGGTGCTGATGACGGTCAGCGGCCCGGCGGGGGTCTGCACGACCGCGGCGAGGGCCACGCGCTGCTCGTCGGGCACCCACAGCACCCGCTGCGGCGCCCCGGCCGGCAGCACGACGGGCAGCTGCGCCCGTCCCGGTGCCATCCGCAGCTCGTGCCACTGCAGGACGGGGAACCGCGACGCCAGCGCGATGCCGTAGGACGGCTCGTCCGGCAGGGTCCGCGCCGCGGTGCGGAAGTCCTCCCGGGCACCGGGCGTGCCGTGCACGGCGGCGGCGAAGCGGTGCTGCCAAGCGGGACCGCCCGCGGCGCACGCCGCGGCGACCATGGCGGCCTGGTCGGTGTGCCCCGAGCGCGGCAGCAGGTGGTCGACCTCCTGGACGGCGACGACGTCGGCGCCCAGGCCGGCGACCGCGGCGGCCATCCGCTCGCTCGACAGCCGGCCGTCGCGCAGGTCGCGTCCCGACGCCGCGTTGACCGTGGCCAGCCTCAGCCGCGCGGGGCGGCCGTCCCCGCCGGCGGGGTCCGGGGCGGGGATCAGGAGTCCAGGGGGACGGCGTCGGCGTGGGAGTCCAGGTCGTCCAGCATGCGCCGGGCGTCCTCGACGATGTCCGGGTCCTCGGTCCGCAGCCCCAGCAGCAGCCACCGGGCGAGCGCCAGCTCCCCGGCCAGGCGGGCGCGCACGACGAGGTCCGGGTCGGCGGGTTCGCGACGGGCGTGGGCGTACGCCTCGACCACCGACTCCAGCGCGTCCGGCTCGGCGCCCACGGCCAGCCAGGCGAAGTCGTCGGCGGGGTCGGCGACCTTGGCGTCGACCCACCCGGTGACGCCCGTGAGCCGGGTGCCGTCGCTGCGGACGTGGTCGCCGACGAGGTCGCCGTGCACGGGCGTCGCGGCGAAGCGCCAGCGCGCGACGTCCTCCATCACGACCTCCCAGCGCGTCAGCAGCCGCGGCGGCACGTGCCCGGTCGCCGCCGCCCGGTCGAGCTCGGACAGGCGGCGGCGCCGGTACTCCTCGGCGTCGTAGACGGGCACACCGGCGTCGGCGAACACCGCCACGTCCACCTGGTGCAGGGCGGCCAGGCCGGTGCCCAGGGCGGCGGCGAGCCCGGGCCCCGGGCGCACGTCCTCGGGGTGCACGGGCGCTCCAGGCAGCTCGGGGTGCACCAGGCAGCGCCCGCCCTCGGGCAGCGTGAGCGTCCCGGCCGGGGCGGGTACGGCGAAGGGCAGCAGCCCCTGCAGCGCGGTGAGCAACCCGATCTCCGTGTCGAGCGCCGCGGCGGCCGCGGGGCGCCGGGGGGAGCGCACGACGAAGCGGCGCGCCTGCCCGTCCTGGACGAGCGCGACGTCGAAGTCGGCGCCGTCGGTGTCACCGCGCCCCGCGGCGACGACGTCCATCCCGGGGACGGCAGCGGTGGCGAGGGCGGCGAGGACGCGCGGCGAGCGGACGGGCACGCGCCCACGGTATTGCGCCCGAGCCCTGCGGCGGCTCACCGGTGGCCGGACACCGCCGACGCGTACTCCCCGCTGGCCGCTGCCTACAGTGCGCTCGTGACTCCCCGCCCTGCCGACCACGCCCACCCGGCCGACGCGCGACCGGCCGACCGGTCCGCGGTCGAGCTCGCGCGCGGCCCCCTCCCCGGCCTCGCCCTCGCGGGCCCGTCGACGCTGGACCGCGCCGGGGTCCGGCGCACCACGCCCGGGCTCCTGGACGCCCTGTGGGCCGACCCGGCCACGCGCGTGCTGCGGGTGCACTCGGGCCGCGCGCCGGTGGTCCCGCGCCGCGGCGGGTTCGAGCTGGTCCTGCTGCCGCCGGCCGGTGTGCCGGCGCCCGGCCCGGACGACCTGACGCTGTACCTGGGCACGGCCGGCGGCACCGAGCACGTCGCGGTGGTCTCGGCGGAGTCCGAGCCCGAGGTGGCCGACGGCTCCGCGGGCGACGAGGAGTGGCGCGGCCTGCGCGAGGTCGGCACGGTGCTGCCGCCGCTGGACGCGCGGTTGTTCACCGAGGCGCTCGCCATGGGCAACTGGCACGCGGTCACGCGGTTCTCGCCGCGCACGGGGGAACCGCTCACGACGACGACGGGCGGCTGGGTGAAGGCCGAACCCGCCGGTCGCGAGCACTTCCCGCGCACGGACGCCGCCGTGATCATGGCGGTCGTCGACCCCGAGGACCGGCTCCTGCTGGGGCACCAGCCGATCTGGCCCGCCAACCGCTACTCGATCCTCGCGGGGTTCGTGGAGCCCGGGGAGTCGTTCGAGGACACCGTGCGCCGGGAGGTGTTCGAGGAGGCGGGCGTCGTCGTCGGCCCGGGCACCGACGACGTCCGCTACCTGGGCAGCCAGCCCTGGCCCTTCCCCGCCTCCATCATGGTCGGGTTCACGGCCCGCGCGGTCACCACCGACATCCGCGTCGACGGTGACGAGATCGCCCTCGCGCGGTGGTTCAGCCGGGCCGAGCTGGCCGAAGCGGTCACGACGGGCAGCGTGCTGCCCCCGCCGCCGGTCTCCATCTCCCGCAAGCTGATCGAGGCGTGGTTCGGCGGCCCGCTGCCCGTGCCGGACGACGAGCCCTGGGCCTGAGCCCACCGGCGCGTTCTGGTGGCCCGGGGACGCCGTCCCCGGGTCGGACCTCGTAGCATCCCCGCATGGCAGCCAGCGACCGGCGTGCCCGCCTGCGGGAGCAGCTGGACCGGCTGCGCACGCCTCAGCTGTCGGTGGCCGTGTTCGTCGTGTGCGTGGGGCTGCTGCTGAACGTGGAGCCTCTCGTCCTCACGCTCGTCGATGCGGCGGACGCGGGCGAGGTCGTCGGCGCCGTCCTCGCGGTGGCCCTGCTGGTGCTGGCCTACAGCCAGGTGACGTGGCCTCTCGTCTTCGGCGGCCTGGGCCAGCGCCGTCTGGTGCTGCGGGCCACGGCCTACGCCTTCGGCGTCGGGGTCCTGTGCCTTGCGCTCGGGCCGCACTGGTTCGACATGGCGTTCCTCCCGGTGGCGCTCCTCTTCACGTGCCTGCCGGTCGGGGCGGCGCTCGCCGGTGCCGCAGCGTCGATCGCGACCGTCGTCTGGGGCGCCCTGCGGTTCGGTTCCGAGGTGGGCGAGGCGGCCCAGCTCGCCGTCCACACCGTCCTGCTGGCAGCCGTCTTCTACGTCCTCCTGCGCCTGGCGACCATGCTGCGCTACGTCGAGGCCGGCCGAGAGGCCGCCGAGCGCGCGGCCATCGTGGAGGAGAGGGTGCGGCTGGGCCGCGACCTGCACGACGTGGCCGTGCACCACTTCACGGCCATCCGGCTCAAGGCCGAGATCGCGACGCGGCTGTACGACGCCGAACCACCGAGGGCCCGCCGTGAGCTGGTGGAGATCGCGGACGCCAGCGTCCAGGGCTTGTCCCGCGTCAGGTCGCTGATCCACGGCTACCGGCACAGCGGCTTCGGGCGCACCCTCGCCGAAGCGGCCAACCTGCTGCAGACCGCCGGCGTCGAGCTGCGCAGCGAACTCGAGGTCCGCCCAGAGCAGTTGCCCGAGGTGACCGAGCAGGTGCTGTGCTGGGTGCTCACGGAAGGGGTCACGAACGCCCTGCGCCACTCCTCGCCCACCGTCGTCATCGTGCGGCTGGACGCACGAGACGGTCGTACCAGCCTCCAGGTCAGCAACGACGGCGTGCTCCCGACGGCACCGGGCGGTCGGCGCGGGCACGGCCTGGCCGGGCTGAGCGAACGCCTCGAAGCCGTCGGGGGCACCATGTCCTCCGTGCGCACGGCCGACGACCGCTTCACGGTGACCGCCAGCGTCCCCGGCGAGGTCTGTCGGTGACCGGCGCGCGATCGCGATCCGCAGCCCCTCGCCCGACGCCCGGGAGGAACGGGTGAAGGACCCTCGCGAGCCCGTCATCCGGGTGGTCGTGGCGGAGGACGAGGGTCTCATCCGGGACGCACTCACGACGCTGCTCGACCTCGAACCGGACATGACGGTCGTCTCGGTGCACGAGCGCGGGGACGACGCCGAGAACTGGCTGCTGGCCCACGAGGCCGACGTGGCGGTGCTGGACAACCACCTGCCGGGCCGCACCGGCATCGAGGTCGCCGGGCGGTTGCGCCGGGCGGGCGTGCGCGCGGCCGTCGTCATCCTCTCGGGGTCGGCGCGACCGCAGGACCTCCGTCTCGCTCTCGCCGTGCCGGTGCTGGGGTTCTGCTCCAAGGGCGTGTCCGGGTCACAGCTCGCGCAGACGATCCGGTCGGTGTACGCGGGGCAGCGGTACATCGACCCCGACCTGGCCGCAGCGGCTCTGGCGGCCCAGCAGAACCCGCTGCGCGACAAGGAGATCGCTGTCCTGCGTCTCGTCGCCGAGGGACTGCCCACCGACCGGATCGCCGCGCAGCTGCACCTCAGCCCCGGAACCGTCCGCAACTACGTCTCGTCCGCGTGCTCGAAGATCGGCGGCGCCAACAAGATCGCGGCGGTGCGCACAGCGCGGCAGGAGGGCTGGATCTGAGGCGTCGTGGCCGCCCCGGCCTCCACCGCCACGCGCGGTCGGCCGGGTCCGCTCGCGCGGGCACGCGCCGGTGACACGTGTCATCAGGAGCCGGGAGGAACGCACTCCTCCTGGTGACAGGAGGAACTGCCGCGCCGCCTGAGCTCGACCTAGCGTTCCCCGCATGGATCGCATCATCGAGGTGGACCGCTTGAGCGTGGTGTACCGGGACACCACCGCGGTCGACGGCATCAGCTTCCACGTCGACCGCGGCGAGGTCTTCGGCCTGCTCGGCACGAACGGTGCGGGCAAGACGACGACGCTGGACGTGCTGGAGGGCTACCGCGCCCCCAGCGCGGGCACGGTCCGCGTCATGGGGTGCGATCCCCGGCGCGACCACGACCAGCTCGCCCCGCGGGTCGGGATCCTGCTGCAGGAGGCCGCGTTCTTCGAGACCCTCACCGTGGCGCAGACCGTCACGGCGTGGCGCCGCTTCCACGTCGAGCCGCAACCGCTGGAGCGCGTGCTGGAGGCCGTCGGCCTGAGCTCCCGGGCGCACGTGCGCTGCTCGCAGCTCTCCGGTGGCGAACGCCGCCGGCTGGACCTGGCGCTCGCGCTGCTCGGCGGCCCCGAGCTGCTGTACCTGGACGAGCCGACGACGGGCATGGACCCGGAGGCCCGCCAGGAGTGCCTGGACCTCGTGCGCCGGCTCGTCGAGGACGGGACGACCGTCGTGCTCACCACGCACTACCTCGAGGAGGCCGAGGTGCTGGCCGACCGCGTGGCCATCATGAACGACGGCCGCATCGAGGCGACCGGGACGCTGAGCGAGATGCGCCGGCTGGCCGGCGACTCCCGGATCACCTTCGGCATCGACCCCTCGTGGGTCGACGCCCTCCCCGTCCGCGAGGCGGTCACCGTGCAGCGCCACCCGGACACCGCCCGGGTCACGATCTGCGCGGGCGACCCCCAGCGGGTCCTGCGCGAGCTGTCGGACTGGGCAGCGGTCACCGACGTCCGGCTCGACGAGCTCACCGTCCAGCCCGGCGGGCTGGCGGAAGTCTTCCGCCGCATCGCCGAGAACGCCTCGCAGAGGAGCGTCGCGTGATGGCCCCCGCAGTCTCGAGCGCGACCCGGTCGGTCCGGGACGCCGCCGCCCCCTCCCTCGGGCACCGCGCCGCGCGGTGGTCGTCCGCGACCTGGTCCCAGGTCCGCCTCTCGCAGCGCGTGTTCTGGCAGGACGTCGCCTTCGCCCTCATCGGGGCCCTGATGCCGATCGCCATGGGCCTGGCCCCGGCGTGGTCCTACCGGCACCAGCCGGCCCCGGCGGGCGGCGTGCCGGTGAGCACCTACCTGCTGCCTGGCGGCATGGCGGCGGCGCTGCTGTGGATCATCTACACGACGGTGAACTCGGCCGCTCGGCGCCGCGAGACGAAGGTCTACAAGCGGCTGCGCGCGACGCCGCTGTCCGACTCCTCGATCCTGGTCGGCGAGACGGTCAGCGCCTGCCTGCCGGCAGTCCTCCAGTCGGGCGTCGTGCTGGCGACGGGCGTCCTGGCCCTGGGGGTGCCGCTGCCGCGGCACCCGGCCCTGCTCGTGGTGGGCGTGCTCCTCGCGGCCGCCTGCTACGGCCTCCTCGCGATGGGCCTGTCCGGGCTCCTGCCCAGCGGTGAGGTGGCGACGTGGATCGTGACCCCCTTCGTCTTCGGGCTCTGGTACGTCTCGGGGGCGATCACGCCGCTGGACGCCTTCCCGGGGTGGCTCGCCGACGTGAGTCACCTGCTCCCGGCGACCGCGACGGCCGACGTCGTGCGGGCCGCCTTCCTGGGCGTCGGTCACACCTCGCCCTCGCTCACCCAGCACTTCGCCACGGGCGCGGCGACGTGGGCGGTCCTGCGCCCGCTGCTCGTCCTGCTCGCCTGGTCCGCGCTCGGCGCCCTGCTCTGGAAGAGGTTCTTCCGGTGGGACCCGCGCCGCTCGCGCTGACCGGCCTCGGGGCCGCACCCGGCGGCCCGGCGTCAGCGCACCAGCTCCGCGGGGTGCCGGGGGTCCTCGCAGCGCAGGACGGCGGTGGCGCGCGCGACGGGGTCGGACTCGGCCAGGTAGCGGTGCCAGCCGCCGAGGACGCGCCCGGCGTCGGCCTCGGGGGTGCGGCGGCGCACGGCCGCGTCGGACGTCGTGAGGTGGAGCACCGCGTCGAAGCCGGACCGGACGTCGTCGCGCAGCAGGAAGGGCCCGGCGAACACGAGGACGGCCTCGTCGGGCACGTCCTCGCGCGCGGCGCGGGAGGCCCGGTCGGTCGCGGGGTCGTAGAGCGACGGCACCCAGCGCCGGCCCGACGAGGGGGCGAGGGGGCACAGCAGCTCCCGGTGCAGCCCCGAGACGTCGAGCCAGCCGTCGTGGAAGGCGTCGGGGTCCTCGCGGCCGAACTCGTAGCGCAGCGACCGGGGCCGCCAGAACCCCGTCCAGTCGGCGGTCAGGACGGTGCGGGCCCGGCGGCGCAGCGCGGCCGCGAGGTGGCTGGCGTACAGCAGCGTGTCCGCGTCGACGGCGCCGTCGACGCCCACGCGGGCGCCCGCGGGGACGTCGACGGCCCACCGGTCCGCGAACTGCTCGGGACCGGTGGGCCGGTAGGTGGTGCTCGACGTGCTCAGGAGGGGGACCTCAGGCGGCGAGGCGCGCCTTGACGTCCGCGACCGAGGGGTTGGTGGCGGCCGAGCCGTCCGGGAAGAGCAGGGTCGGCACGGTCTGGTTGCCGCCGTTGACCTCCATGACGAAGTCGGCGGCGTCCGGGACCTCCTCGATGTTCACCTCCGTGTACGAGATGCCCTCGCGGTCCATCTGCGTCTTCAGGCGGCGGCAGTAGCCGCACCACGTGGTGGTGAACATCGTGACGCTGCCGGCGGCAGGTGCCTGCATGGTGCCCTCTCCTCGGTCGTCGCGCGCCGGGCCCGGCGCGCTCCCTGGCTCCAACCGCAGCCTGCACCGGGCTCTTCCCCGGCGGGGACCGCAGCACCCGGCCTGTGGACGACGCGCGCGTCCACAACCACGCGCGCCACCTGCGCGGCGGCGGCCCGCGGAGTTGAGAGGATGGCCGCGCCATGACTGCCGCACCCCTCACCGCCCCCTCCGCGGACTCCGTCCTCGCCGGGCTGGACCCCGAGCAGCGCCAGGTCGCCACGACGCTCGACGGTCCCGTCTGCGTGCTCGCCGGCGCGGGCACGGGGAAGACCCGCGCCATCACGCACCGCATCGCCTACGGCGTGCACTCCGGCGCCTACGTGCCGAACCGGGTCCTGGCCGTCACCTTCACGGCGCGCGCGGCGGGGGAGATGCGCACGCGCCTGCGCGACCTCGGCGTCGCCGGGGTGCAGGCCCGCACCTTCCACGCGGCCGCCCTGCGGCAGCTGCAGTTCTTCTGGCCGCAGGCCGTCGGCGGCAGCCTGCCCCACCTGGCCGAGCACAAGGCGCCCCTGGTCGCCGACGCGTGCAACCGGCTGCGGCTGTCGGCCGACCGGGCGCGCGTGCGCGACCTCTCGGCCGAGGTCGAGTGGGCCAAGGTCATGCTCGTCGACGTCGACGACTACGTCCGCCTGGCGGGCAGGGCGGGCCGCGGGGACCCGGGCGGCCTGGACCTCGCGACGGTCGCGCGGCTCATCCGCACCTACGAGGACGTCAAGACCGACCGCGGCGTCATCGACTTCGAGGACGTGCTGCTCCTGACCGCGGGCATCCTCGACGAGCGCCCCGACGTGGCGGCCACGGTGCGCCAGCAGTACCGCCACTTCGTCGTCGACGAGTACCAGGACGTGTCGCCGCTCCAGCAGCGGCTCCTGGACCTGTGGCGCGGCGAGCGCCAGGACCTGTGCGTCGTCGGCGACGCCAGCCAGACGATCTACTCCTTCGCGGGGGCGACGCCGGAGCACCTGCTCGAGTTCCCGCAGCGCCACCCCGGCACCACGGTGGTCCGGCTCGTCCGGGACTACCGCTCGACGCCCGAGGTCGTGGGCTTCGCCAACTCCGTGCTGTCGATGGCGACCGGCCGCCACGCCCGCGCGCGCCTCGAGCTCATCGCGCAGCGCCCGTCCGGGCCGGCCCCGACGTTCACCGCCTACGACGACGACGTCGCCGAGGCGGCCGGGGTCGCGGCCAGGATCGCCGCGGAGGTCCGGGCCGGGCGGTCCGCGAAGGACATCGCCGTGCTGTTCCGCACCAACGGCCAGAGCCAGGCGCTGGAGGCCGCGCTGGCCGACGCGGGCGTCGGCTACGTCGTGCGCGGCGGCGAGCGGTTCTTCTCCCGCCGCGAGGTCCGCGACGCGATCGTGCTGCTGCGCGGCGCCGCCCGCTCGGCGCTGCCCGGGCACGAGCTGGGGGGCGAGGTGCGCGCGGTGCTGTCCTCCGCCGGCTGGACGGAGAAGTCCCCGACCGCGGCCGGGTCGGTCCGCGAGCGGTGGGAGTCGCTGCAGGCGCTGGTCGTGCTGGCCGACGAGCTGGCGGACAAGCGCCCCGACGCGGGACTGGCCGAGCTCGTGGCCGAGCTGGAGGAGCGGGCCTCCGCGCAGCACGCGCCCACCGTCGACGGCGTGACGCTGGCGTCGCTGCACGCCGCGAAGGGCCTGGAGTGGGACGTCGTCCACCTCGTGGGCGTCTGCGAGGGCCTCCTCCCGATCAGCTTCGCCGAGACGCCGGACGACGTGGAGGAGGAGCGGCGGCTGCTGTACGTGGGCGTGACGCGCGCCCGCGAGGGCCTGCACGTCTCCTGGGCGAACGCCCGGACGCCCGGCGGTCGGGCCACCCGCAAGCCCTCCCGGTTCCTCGACAGCGTGCGCCCGCAGGCCGCCGCGGGGGCGGCCGGCCGGCAGCGCCCCTCGGGCGGTGCGCGCAAGGCGTCGGCGGGTCCGGCGAAGTGCCGCACGTGCGGGAACCTGCTCGCCGCGGGGGCGGAGCGCAAGCTCGGCCGCTGCGCCACCTGCCCGTCGACGTACGACGAGGCGGTGTTCGACCGGTTGCGCGAGTGGCGCTCCGGCGTCGCCCAGGAGACGTCCGTGCCGGCGTACGTGGTGTTCACCGACGCCACGCTGACCGCCATCGCCGAGACGATGCCTGCGGACGTCGCCGCCCTCGCGGCGGTGTCCGGCGTCGGCCCCGCGAAGCTGGAGAAGTGGGGCGAGGACGTCCTCGCCCTCCTCGCTGCCGGCTGAGGGAACCCGCGCCCGACGCCGCCGACGGGCGTCGCGCGCGGCGTTCGGGTCGGTGGTGCTCGACCCCGCGAGCCGTTGCGCCGCAACGTCTCCCGCCGTTCCGCTGGCCCTGCTCGACGCCCCTGCCGACGGCGCGCGGAAAAAGACGTTGTCGCCGCGGGCCGGCTGGCCCTACAGTCGAATCACGCCCAGGGGCGGCACACGCCGCCGCACGACGCAGAGGAGGGGACCACGATGACCAGCACCGAGATCGCCACCGGGAACGTCACCCGTGTCGTCGCCTCGACCTCCGCCCCGTGCATGCGTGAGCGCATCCTCGCGTCCACCAGTGCCCTCACCACGGGTGGAGTGCGTCCGGTCACGGGCGCCCACCGTCGGGCTTTCGGCGCCTACTCCCCCTTCTCCACCCCGTCCACGGGACCCTCGACCTCGGCACCACCGGTCTAGCAGCACCGGTCGTTCCCCCCAGGCCGCGGATCCCGACATCGGGTCCGCGGCCTCTCTGCGTCTGCGGGCTCTCTCCCCGGAAGTTCCACCCCTCGCGAGAGATGCACCAGAGATGACGACGACGAGCAGCCAGCCCGCCCACCGCCAGACGCAGGAGTTCCGCACGCTCGGCGCCGCCGGCCGGAACGCCCAGGACCAGGGAACCACCGTGACCACCAGCACCCGTCCGCGCGGCACCACCGCGACCACCGCCCCGACGACCACCGCCCCCACGACGACCAC
>NZ_JAAALN010000012.1 GCF_009906795.1 Kineococcus siccus | reverse complement strand
CCGTCGACCCCCAGCACGGTCCACACCGCCACGATGCTGCCGTGCGAGCGGGGACGGGGCCCCTCCGGCCCCCGTGCGGGCCCGGGCGGAGGCCTGCCAAGCTGCACCCATGCGCGTCCACCTCGGCACCGACCACGCCGCGTTCGAGCTGAAGCAGCACCTCGTCGCGCACCTGCGCGGGCGCGGTCACGAGGTCGTCGACCACGGCGCGCCGGAGCTCGACCCCACCGACGACTACCCCCCCTTCGTCCTGCGGGCGGCCGCAGCCGTGGCCGCGGACCCGGGGTCGCTCGGCATCGTGCTCGGCGGGTCGGGCAACGGCGAGCAGATCGCGGCCAACGCGGTGCCGGGGATCCGCTGCGCGCTCGCGTGGTCGGTGGAGACGGCGCGGCTGGCCCGCGAGCACAACGACGCGCAGTGCGTCGGCATCGGGGCGCGCATGCACACGCTCGCGGAGGCCACGGCCATCGCCGACGCCTTCGTCGACACGCCCTTCTCCCAGAACCCGCGGCACGTGCGGCGGCTGCGGATGCTCACGGACTACGCCGGCACGGGCGAGCTCCCCCCGCTGCCCGGGACCTGATGCCCGAGGGCCACACCGTCCACCGCAGCGCCCGGACCCTCCGGGAGCGCTTCGGCGGGCAGGAGATCATCGTCTCGAGCCCGCAGGGGCGCTTCTCCGAGGGCGCCGCGCTGCTCGACGGCCGCGAGCTCACGGACACCGAGGCGCACGGCAAGCACCTCCTCGCCCGCTTCGGCGCGGACCGCTGGCTGCACGTGCACCTCGGCCTGTACGGGAAGTGGACGCTCGGCGACGGTGCGCCCGACGCGCCGCGCGGCGCGGTGCGCGTGCGCCTGGAGAGCGAGACCGGCTGGGCGGATCTGCGCGGCCCGACGGCGTGCGAGGTCCTCGACGAGGGCGGCGTCGCCCTCGTGCACCAGCGCCTCGGCCCCGACCCGCTGCGCGCCGACGCCGACCCGGACGCGGTCTGGGCGCGGATCTCCCGCTCGCGCGTCGCGATCGGGGCCCTGCTCATGCAGCAGGAGGTCGTCGCGGGCGTCGGGGCGGTGTACCGCGCGGAGACGTTGTTCCGCACCGGGATCGGGCCCTACCGCCCCGGCCGCAGCCTCACGCGCGAGGAGTTCGACGCCGTGTGGGCCGACCTCGTCGTGCTGCTGCGGGCGGGGGTGCGGTCCGGGCGGATCGTCACCACGCGCCCCGAGCACCGGGCCAAGCGCTCGGGCACGGCCCGGCGCGAGGACGCCTTCTACGTCTACCGCCGCACCGGGCTGCCCTGCCGCCTGTGCGGCACCCCCGTCGCCTACGCCCAGATGGTGGCCCGGCACCTCACCTGGTGCCCCACCTGCCAGCCCGCCTGAGCGCCGCCGGCGTCAGGGCGCGACGCTCGCCGCGAGGTCCGCACCCAGGCCGCGCGCCAGCTCGCGCAGCAGGGGCCCCGCCTGCGCGAGGCAGCGGGCGGTGTCCGGTTCGGCGTCGGTCAGCGCCCGGGCGTCGAGGAACCCGGCCGCCCGCCACTCCTCGGGCGCGAGCGTGCGGCGGCCGCTGAGCACGACCACGGGCAGCTGCCGCTGCGCGGCCGCGGCGGCGACGCCGACGGGCGTCTTGCCGCCCAGGGACTGGTGGTCGAAGCTGCCCTCGCCCGTGACGACGAGGTCCGCCCCCGCGCTGCGGTGGTCGAAGCGCGCGAGCTCCAGCACCACCTCGATGCCCGGGCGCCGCACCGCGCCCAGCAGCCCGAGCACGACGAGACCGGTGCCGCCCGCCGCGCCCGCGCCGGGCGCCTCGCGCGCGTCCCGGCCGCCCGCCTGCGCCAGCGCGTCGGCGAAGCGCGCGAGGGCCGCGTCCAGCCGCGGCACCTCGCCGGGGCCCGCGCCCTTCTGCGGCCCGAACACCGCGGCCGCGCCGCGCGGCCCGAGGAGGGGGTTGTCCACGTCGGCGGCCAGCACCCAGCGCGTCGCGGCGAGGCGCGGGTCGAGGCCCGTGAGGTCGAGGCGGTCCAGGTCGGCGAGGGCGGCCCCGCCGTCGGGCAGCTCGGCGCCGTCCGCGTCCAGCAGCCGCGCCCCCAGGGCCGCCAGCAGCCCCGCCCCGCCGTCGGTGGACGCGCTGCCGCCGACCGCGAGGACCACCTCGCGGGCGCCGTCGTCCAGCGCGGCCCGCACGAGCTCACCCGTGCCGCGGGTGCTCGCGGTCAGCGGCGCGCGGACCCCGCCGGGCAGCCGGTCCAGGCCCGAGGCCTGCGCCATCTCGACCAGCGCGACCGCGCCGTCGCGCGCCAGGACGGCGTCGACCGGCTCGCCCGTCGGCCCCGCGACGCGCACGGCCAGGCGCCGCCAGCCGGCGGCGACGGCCGCGTCGACCGTGCCCTCCCCGCCGTCGGCCAGCGGGACGAGCGTCGTCACGAGGTCGCCGGGGCCGCCGCCGCGGGCGGCGGTGAAGCCCGCGCGCAGACCGTCGGCGATGCACCGGGCGACCTCCTGCGCGGTCAGCGAGCCCTTGAACTTGTCGGGCGCGACGACGACGTGGACCGGCAGCGTCAGCGGGGGCTCCAGGCGCATCGCGCGAGCCTGTCAGACGGCACGCCGGCGCGGGCGGTGCGCTGGCGCGGCGGGCGCGCCGACCCGAGGCTGGCCGGCGTGAGCCCGACCCGCCGCCTGTCCACCGCCGACGTCGCCTGCTGGCTGCTGAAGTCGGCGACGCTGCCGCCCGCGACCCCGGCCGGCTGGGCGCCGGGCACGACCCGGCGCCTGCGCCGCTGCGTCCGCCCCTCCTACCGGCTCTCGCTCATGGCGCCCGGTCAGCCGTGCGTGCTGTGGCTCAGCGGTCGCGTGGACCCGGGTGTCCAGGCGGTGGGCGCGCTCACGTCCTCCCCGGTCGTCGAGGTGGCGGGGGAGGAGGCGGTCGAGGTGGAGCTGCGCCGGGTGCGTCGCGGCGTGCCCCGCGCGGACCTCGTCGACGACCCGGCGTTCCGCGGCGCGGAGGTCGTGCGGATGGCCGCCGGCAGCAACCCCTCCTACCTCACGCACGCGCAGCTGGGCGCGGTCGTGGAGCTGCTGGGGGAAGAGGCCGGCGCCCTGGCGACGGTGTCCGCGGCCGGGGCAGGGGGGTGGAGCGGGTGACGAGAATCGAACTCGCGTAGCCAGTTTGGAAGACTGGGGCTCTACCATTGAGCTACACCCGCAGACGTCGCGGTCCCGGTCCGACGGCACCTGGGAGCGCAGCCGGGGCCGTGGCCCGAGGTCGTCGACCAGCCTACCGGGTTCCGGGCGGTAGCCTGCTGCGGTGCCCGCCGTCCGGTGGGCGCGCGGGGTGTGGCGCAGCTTGGTAGCGCGTCCGCTTTGGGAGCGGAAGGCCCCCGGTTCGAATCCGGGTACCCCGACGGACACCGCCGGTGGACGCGCTGCACCAGGCGCCCCGCCGGTCTCACCAGGGGACCCGGTCCCGGGGCGGCTAGGCTTCCGCGGTCCCCGGGCCCTGCCCCGCTGCCCGCACGCCTGACCACGACCTCCGCTGCGACGGAGAGACCCCAGGAGAACCCTGCTGTGAAGAGCGACGTCGAGACCCTCAACCCGACCCGGGTGAAGCTGACCGTCGAGGTCGGCTACGACGAGCTGAAGCCCAGCCTCGACGCCGCGTACAAGACCATCGGCGGCCAGGTGCAGGTGCCGGGCTTCCGCAAGGGGAAGGTCCCGGCCCGCGTCATCGACCAGCGCTTCGGCCGCGCCGCGGTGCTGCAGGAGGCCGTCAACGACGCCCTGCCGAAGTTCTACCAGCAGGCCATCGAGGCCACGGACTACGTGCCGCTGGGCCAGCCGACCGTCGACGTCGACCAGGTCCCGGACCCGGCGACCGGCGGCGAGCTGAAGTTCTCCGTCGAGGTCGACGTACGCCCGACGCTGGAGCTGCCGGACCTCTCCGAGCTGGCCGTCACGGTCGACGACCTCGCCGTCGCCGACGAGGACGTCGAGGCCCGCCTGACCTCGCTGCGCGAGCGCTTCGGCACCCTGACCGGCGTCGACCGCCCGGCCGCCGAGGGCGACTTCGTCTCCATCGACCTGCGCGCCGAGATCGACGGCGAGGAGATCGAGACCGCGAAGGGCATCTCCTACCAGGTGGGCAACGGCAACATGATCATCGGCCTGGACGACGCCCTCACGGGCCTGTCGGCCGAGGGGACCACGACGTTCACCGCCCCGCTGGCGGGCGGCGACCGCGCCGGCCAGGACGCCGAGATCACCGTGACCGTGCAGTCGGTCAAGGAGCGCGTGCTGCCCGAGGCCGACGACGACTTCGCCCAGATGGCGAGCGAGTTCGACACGCTCGAGGAGCTGCGCGCGGACCTCGTGTCGCAGGTCGAGCAGACCAAGAAGTTCGACCAGGGCCTGCAGGCGCGCGACCGCGTGCTGGAGAAGCTGCTCGAGGTCGTCGACGTGCCCGTGCCCGACTCGCTCGTCGAGGCCGAGGTGCACCGCCACCTCGAGCAGGAGAACCGGCTCGAGGACGAGACCCACCGGGCCGAGGTCACGGAGAGCTCGCGGCAGGCCATCAGGAGCCAGCTGCTGCTCGACGCGCTCGCGGAGCGCGAGGAGGTCGGCGTGGCCCAGGAGGAGCTCGTCGAGTACCTCGTCGGCCAGGCGCAGCAGTACGGCATGGAGCCCAACCAGTTCGTGCAGATGATGGACGGCGCGGGCCAGGTGCCGGCCATGGTCGCCGAGGTCCGCCGCCGCAAGGCGCTGGCGATCGCCATGGAGCGCGCCACCGTGACCGACGCGTCGGGCAACGCGGTCGACCTGGAGGAGCTCGTGGGCACCGACGAGGACGACACCGAGGAGACGGTCGTGGAGAGCACCGAGGAGACCGGCGAGACGGTCGACGCCGTGGGCGACGACGCGCAGGAGGCGGCCGACGCCGCCGCGGCCCCGGCCGGCGACGACGCGCCCGAGGACGACGGCAAGGCCTGAGCACCGCCTCCGCCGGGGGCGCACGGGCACCGCGGCCCGTGCGCCCACAGCGAAAAGGCCCCGTCCCCCCCGTAGCGCCGACGCCCCCCGCGTTAGGGTCGATCGAGTTCGGCGGCGTCCCCGCCGACCCCCGGTCCGCCGGGGTGGTCGATGCCAGGAAGGGCCAGGAGACAGCGTGAGCGAGTTCATGAGCGCACCGGGACTGGTGACGCCCCAGCAGGCCCGAGGCCCGCAGCCGGGGATGGGCCTCGACGACAACGTCTACCAGCGGCTGCTGCAGCAGCGGATCATCTTCCTCGGCACCGAGGTGCGCGACGAGATGGCCAACGCGATCTGCGCGCAGATGCTTCTGCTCGCTGCCGAGGACCCGGACAGCGACATCTACCTCTACATCAACTCGCCCGGCGGCTCGGTGTCCGCCGGCATGGCGATCTACGACACGATGCAGTACATCAAGCCCGACGTCGCGACGATCGCGACCGGGCTCGCGGCCTCGATGGGGCAGTTCCTGCTCTGCGCGGGGGCTCCGGGCAAGCGCTCGGCCCTGCCGCACGCGAAGATCATGATGCACCAGCCCCTGGGCGGCCTCGGCGGCTCGGCCAGCGACATCAAGATCCTCGCCGAGCAGATCATCCTCACCAAGAAGCAGATGGCCGAGCTCATCGCCCAGCACAGCGGGCGCGACTTCGAGACCATCACGCGCGACTCGGACCGCGACCGCTGGTTCACGGCCGAGCAGGCGCAGGAGTACGGCCTCATCGACCACGTCGTCGGGCGCTCGAGCGAGGTCACCGGTGGTGGTGGCACCGGTGCGTGACCCCTTCCGCCTGCCGCCGACCGGAGACCCCCAGATGGAGGACCGCTACGCCATGAGCCCCAGCCAGCAGCCGTTCGGCGACCGCCCGCCGCTGCACGCGCCGTCGGCGCGCTACGTCCTCCCGCAGTTCGAGGAGCGCACGTCCTACGGGATGAAGCGCAGCGACCCGTACACGAAGCTCTTCGAGGACCGCATCATCTTCCTCGGCGTGCAGGTGGACGACGCTTCGGCGGACGACATCATCGCCCAGCTGATCGTGCTCGAGTCCCAGGACACCGACCGCGACATCATCATGTACATCAACTCGCCGGGCGGGTCCTTCACGGCCATGACGGCGATCTACGACACGATGCAGTACATCCGGCCGGACATCCAGACGTACTGCATGGGCCAGGCGGCCTCGGCCGCCGCGGTCCTGCTCGGGGCCGGCGCGAAGGGCAAGCGGTTCGCCCTGCCCAACTCCCGCATCCTCATCCACCAGCCCGCCATGTCCGGCGGCGACTACGGGCAGGCCTCCGACCTGGAGATCCAGGCCCAGGAGATCCTGCGCATGCGGGAGTGGCTCGAGGACACGCTGTCCCAGCACTCGAACCGGTCGGTGGAGCAGGTGCGCGCCGACATCGAGCGCGACAAGTTCCTCTCCGCCGACGGGGCCGTCGAGTACGGCCTCATCGACGAGGTGCTGCAGACCCGCAAGGCGTCACTCAGCGTCACCCCGAGGTAGTCGAGCCGTCACTCGTGTGGGCGTTCCCCGGGGGGTCGGTCTGGCACCGGACCCCCCGGGGGCGTCTAATGAGTCGGATCCCGGTCTCCGCGCCGGGTAGCGTGAACGGCAGGTGACGCTCGGGTGGGGCCCTCGTGGCCCGGTCCGCGTCGTGAGCACGAGGAGAGGAATCGTCGGTGGCACGCATCGGAGACGGTGGCGACCTGCTGAAGTGCTCCTTCTGCGGCAAGAGCCAGAAGCAGGTCAAGAAGTTGATCGCCGGACCCGGCGTCTACATCTGTGACGAGTGCATCGACCTCTGCAACGAGATCATCGAGGAGGAGCTCGCCGAGGCCAACGACCTGGGCCTGGTGGAGCTGCCGAAGCCGAAGGAGATCTTCGACTTCCTCGACCAGTACGTCATCGGCCAGAGCTCGGCGAAGAAGTCCCTCGCCGTGGCCGTCTACAACCACTACAAGCGCATCCAGATCGGCGAGCCCGCCAAGGGCCGCGAGGACGCGGTGGAGATCTCCAAGTCCAACATCCTGCTGATCGGCCCCACGGGCTGCGGCAAGACGTACCTCGCGCAGACGCTCGCCAAGATGCTCAACGTGCCGTTCGCGATCGCCGACGCCACGGCCCTGACCGAGGCGGGCTACGTCGGCGAGGACGTCGAGAACATCCTCCTCAAGCTCATCCAGGCCGCCGACTACGACGTCAAGAAGGCCGAGACGGGCATCATCTACATCGACGAGGTCGACAAGATCGCCCGCAAGTCCGAGAACCCGTCGATCACGCGCGACGTCTCGGGCGAGGGCGTGCAGCAGGCGCTGCTGAAGATCCTCGAGGGGACGACGGCCAGCGTGCCGCCGCAGGGGGGCCGCAAGCACCCGCACCAGGAGTTCATCCAGATCGACACGACGAACGTCCTGTTCATCGTCGGCGGGGCCTTCGCGGGTCTGGACCGCATCATCGAGGCCCGCTCCGGCAAGCAGGGGCTCGGCTTCGGCGCGCAGCTGCGCTCGACGACCGCCTCGAAGACGGAACCGCAGTTCGGTGACGTCATGCCCGAGGACCTCATGAAGTTCGGGCTGATCCCCGAGTTCATCGGCCGCCTGCCCGTCATCACCTCCGTGGAGAACCTCGACCGCGACGCGCTCGTGAAGATCCTCACCGAGCCCCGCAACGCCTTGGCCAAGCAGTACCAGCGCATGTTCGAGCTCGACGGCGTCGAGCTGGAGTTCACCGAGGACGCGCTCGAGGCCGTGGCCGACCAGGCGATCCTGCGCGGCACGGGCGCGCGCGGGCTGCGCGCCATCATCGAGGAGGTCCTGCTCCCGGTGATGTTCGACGTGCCGAGCCGCGACGACATCGCCCGCGTCGTGGTCACCCGCGAGGTCGTCCTGAAGAACGTCAACCCGACCCTGGTGCCGCGTGAGGCGCCCGTGCGCAAGACGCCGCGCGAGCGGCGGGACAAGTCGGCCTGAGCCGGCCGCCGCACCGCACGACGAAGGGCCCGTCCCCCGGGGGACGGGCCCTTCGTCGTCGCGCGGTCCTCAGGTCTCCTGCAGCAGCGCCTCGAGGTCGATGGCGACCTTGAGCGTCGTGCCGAAGACCGTGACGCCGACACCGATGGCCTGGTTCCAGTTCATCTCGAAGTCGTCGCGGCGCAGCTCGGCGGTGGCGGAGAAGGCCGCGCGGGTCCCGCCCCACGGGTCCGGGCCGGACCCCGTGTAGGTCATCCGCAGCTGCACGGGGCGCGTGGTCGCGAGCAGCGTGAGGTCCCCGTCCAGCAGCCACGCCCCGCCGTCGGCGCGGGTGAGGCCGCTCGAGGCGAAGCGGATGCTGGGGTGGCGGGCGACGTCGAGGAAGTCGGCGGCCCGCAGGTGGTCGTCGCGCATCCGGTTGCCGGTGTCGATCGACGTCGCGTCGATGTCGACCTCGACGTGGGAGCGGCTGACGTCGTCGGGCACCGTGATGGCGCCCGTGAACGAGGTGAACCGCCCGTGCACCGCCGAAAGGCCGAGGTGGTGCGCGGTCGCGGTGATCGAGGAGTGCGCCACGTCGATGACCCAGATGCCCGGGGCGGGCGTCGGGGAGGCGCCGTGACGCACCAGGCGGAGGTCGCCCAGCGGCCAGGACCCGGCGGGCACCACGACGGTGCTGGCCTTCGGGTCGTGGCCCGGAGCGGCCACCAGCAGCGTGGCCGGGCCCGGCGGGACGTCCTGCAGCAGCACGCTGCCGTCACCGGCGCTGACCGCGCGGCCGACCTGACGGCCCTCGGCGCTCAGCAGCGTGACGGAGGCTCCGCCCACGGGCCAGCCCTCACGGGTCAGCACGCGGCCGGTCGCCGTGGCGCCGCCGGTGGCCCCGCGGACGGCCGGGGAGACGCGGGCGTCGGGCGTCGAGCTCATGCGTGACGGCTCCCGAGCTCCAGCTGCGCGGCCGCGACGCTGTCCTCCTCGACGTCGACGCTCGTCGCGACGGGCGCGTAGCCCGCCGCCGTCAGCGTGTAGTGCCCGCCCGCCAGGTCTTCGAAGGAGTAGGTGCCGTCCTCGTCGGTGACCGCCGCGGCGACGACGTCGCCCTCGGCGTCGACGAGCGTGACGGAGGCCTCGCGGATGCGCCGGCCGTCGCTGGCGGCGACGACGGTCCCGGTCAGGCGACCACCACCGCTCAGCTGCAGGTCGCACGTCAGGCCGCCGCTGTCGGGCACGTCCACGCTGCGGGCGAGCGGGCGGTGCGCCTCGCTCTGGGCCGTCAGGACGTAGCTGCCGCCCATGAGCTGGGCGAACGCGAAGCCCCCGGCCCCGTCGCTGCGGGTGGAGCCGACGACCTCACCGGTGATGTCGGTGAGCGTCACGAGCGCGCCCGGGACCGGGTCCAGGGACCCGCTCACGGCGTCGCGGCCCACGACGCGCCCCGTCACGGACGCGCGGCCGGACAGCACCACGTCCTGGTGGACCGACGCGCTGCCCACGGGCACGAGCGTCGCGGACGGCTGGACGTGCGCGGCCGCCACGATCAGGAGGTAGGTGCCCCCCGTCGGCAGGGCCAGGACGTAGTCGCCGTCGGCCCCGGTGGCCGTGCGGGCGACCTGCTGACCCATCTGGTCGGCGAGCGTGACGACAGCCCCGGGCAGGAGCCGGCCGTCGTGGTGGCGCACGACGCCGGACACCGTGAGCCCAGCGTCGGACCGCGAGGACTGCGCCGGGACCGTCCCGGCGCGGGCACCGTGGTCGGCCCCGCCGTCGGCGACGCCGTCGAGCGCGGCGCGGGCGGTCCCGTTCACCGTGCCGTTGGTCCGGCGGGGGCCGGAGCCGGTGCCCGCCGCGGAGCCGGTGCCGGCGGACGGCAGACCCGCGCCGACGTCGGCGGGGACGGCCGTCACGGCGGCCTCGGCCGTCCGGGTGGTGCTGCTGCCGGCGCCGCGCAGGGCGACCTCCTTGAAGAAGAGCGTCAGGACGAGGGCGACGAGCGCGAACGGGGCCGCGATGAGGAAGACCTCGGCGATCGAGGAGCCGTAGGCGGCCTGCACGAGGGGCCGCACCGCGTCGGGGAGGGCGTCGAGGTCGGGGATGCCCGTGCTGCTGCCGGAGCCGAGCGCCGAGGCGGGGACCCCCGCGTCGCGCAGGCCGCTCTCGAGGTGCGTGGCGACGCGGTGGCTGAGGACGGCGCCGAGCGCGGAGACGCCGATCGCGCCGCCGAGCGTGCGGGTGAACGCGATCAGGGAGCTGGCCGACCCGAGGTCCTCGGGAGCGGTGACGTTCTGCACCGCGAGCACGAGGTTCTGCATCATCATGCCGACGCCCAGCCCGATGAGGGCCATCCACGGCGCCACGGTCCAGTAGTCGGTGTCCCACTCGACGGTGCCCATCAGGCCCAGGCCCGCGGTGAGCAGGACGCCGCCCGCGACGACCCAGCCCTTCCAGCGCCCGGTGCGGGTGATGAACTGCCCCGCCACGGTCGAGGCCAGGACCAGGCCCGCGATCATCGGGATCGTCATGACGCCGGACATCGTCGGGCTCTCGCCGCGCGCCAGCTGGAAGTACTGGCTGAGGAAGATCGTCGCGGTGAACAGGCCGATGCCGACGAAGAGGCTCGCGACCGCGGCGATGGTGACGGTCCGGCTGCGGAAGAACCGGAGCGGGATGATCGGGTCCTTGGCGCGGCTCTCGGCGAGCACGGCGAGCGCCAGCACGACGAGGCCGCCGCCGACGAGCCCGACGGTCCACCAGGAGGCCCAGTCGAACTGCTGGCCCCCGAGCGAGACCCAGATGAGCAGGGCGGAGATGCCGAGCGCGATCAGCGTGGCGCCGAGGTAGTCGATGTGGACCTCGCGGCGCGGCGTCGGCGGCAGCTTGAGCTTGAACTGCAGGACGACGAAGGCCAGCAGGGCGAACGGGACGCCGACGTAGAAGCACCAGTGCCAGGACAGGTGCTGGGTCAGGACACCGCCGATGAGGGGCCCGCCGACCGTCGCGAGGGCGAAGGTCGCGCCGAGGTAGCCGGAGTACCGCCCGCGCTCGCGCGGCGCGACGATGGTCGCCAGGATCACCTGCGCCAGCGCGATGAGCCCGCCCCCGCCGATGCCCTGGAAGACGCGCATCGTGATGAGCATGCCCATGCTCTGGGACAGGCCCGCGATGGCGGAGGCGACGACGAACAGGACGAGGGCGACCTGGACGAGGACCTTCTTGTCGAAGAGGTCCGCGAGCTTGCCCCAGATGGGCGTCGAGATCGTCGTGGCCAGCAGGGCGGCCGTGACCACCCAGGTGTAGCCCGACTCGGTGCCGTCGAGGTCCTCGACGATGGTGGGCAGCGCGTTGGAGACGACCGTCGAGGACAGGATCGCGACGAACATGCCGAGCAGCAGGCCCGAGAGCGCCTCGAGGACCTGCTGGTGCGACATGGGCCTGGGCGCGGTGTGGGCGACGTGCTGCGCGTGGGGCGGTGCGGTGGTGGTCATGCGTTCCTCTGCAGGTGGTGCCCGGGGTGGTCGGCGGGCGGGGTGTGCGGGGCGGGAGCGGCGGTGGCTCGGCACGCGGCGGGCTCGGCGCAGGTCGCGCCCGTCCCGGGGTCACCGGAGCGGGCGAAGCGGTCCAGCAGCTGCGTCAACCGGTCGATCTCCGCGTCGTCCCAGTCGGCGAGCCTGGTGACGAGGGTCTCGACCAGCGCGCGCCGGTGCCACCGGAGCTCGGCGGCACCCGCCTCGGTGAGGCTGAGGCGCTGCGAGCGGCCGTCCTGCGGGTCGGGGGCGGCGGTGAGCAGCCCGCGCTGGCGCAGGTGCGCCACCTGCCGGCTGACGGTGGAGAGGTCGAGGCCGAGGAGCTCGGCGACCTCCGAGAGCCGGGGGGCGCCGCCGTCGCGGACCGCGGCCAGGGTCGCCGTCGCGGGGGCGGGCGTCGTGCCGACGAGGGAGCGGCGGGCCCGCAGGAGGCGGGGGAGGACCTCCACGAGCCCGGCGCAGGCGGACGGAGTGGCCATGGCGACCTTCGCATCGAGGTTGGTGTGTGCAAGCAACCATAGACGCGGATGGTTGCAGCATGCAACCCGTTGAGCGCCCGCACGCGTCGCCCCGGCAGGGGCGCGGCTCCTCAGGGCGGGGAGGTGGGCGGCCGGTGCGCCCCCGTGGGGCTAGAGGCTGGCGTTGAGCCGGCCGACCAGGCCCGCCAGCTGGGCGATGTCCTCCTGGCTCCAGTCGCGCAGCCGGTCCCGCAGCCGCTCGCGGCGCGCCTGGCGCGCGGCGTGGACCCGGTCACGACCCGTCGCGGACAGGGCCAGGCGGACCGCGCGGCCGTCGGAGGGGTCGGCGGTCCGCTCTACCAGCCCCAGCCGCTCGAGCATCTGCACCTGGCGGCTGAGCGTGGGCTTGCCGATCCCGAAGAAGGTCGCGAGGTCGGAGGGGCGGGCGTCGCCCGTGTCGTCCAGGCGCACGAGCAGGCTGTACGCCTCCGCCTCCAGGTCCGGGTGGACGGAGCGGGCCGTCTCCCGGGAGATCGCGCGCGACCTGCGCAGCAGCACTGCCAGCTCGCGCTCGAGCTGCTCACCGGGTCCGCTCACCATGCGCCGACCGTACTAGTACCGGGGGGTGGGTGAGACCGCTCTCGGTGCGGGTGTCGTGCGGGTGCGCCGCGACACGTCCTCCGGAGGTCGACGTCGTGGTGCGCGGTGTCGTACGGTCACCGCAATGCATCGACTCGATGCATCGGGACGGAGGCGACGTGGTGCGGCGACGGGCGGACTCGCTCCAGCTGGCGGTGCTCGCGCTGCTGGCCGACGGCCCGCTGCACGGCTACGAGGTGCGTCGCCGGCTGGACCTGCGGCTGGGTGCCTTCCGGGCGCTGTCCTACGGGACGCTCTACCCCTGCCTGCGCCAGCTGCAGACCGCCGGCTGGGTCGAGGAGACGACGCAGGCCCGCGCGGCCGGCACGGTCGCCCCGCGTCGCACCCGGGTCACGTACGCGCTCACCGGGCCCGGCCGCGCCCGCCTCGCCCAGCTGCTGGAGGAGGCCGGCCCGGACGCGTGGGAGGACGACGCCTTCGGGGTCCGGCTCGCACTGTTCGCCCGGGTCGCCCCCCGCACGCGGCTGCGCGTCCTGGAGGGCCGGCGCGCCCGGCTGCTCGAGCGGCTGGAGCAGCTGACGCACTCGATCGAGCGGGCGCAGGCGGTCGTCGACGCGTACGCGCTCGAGGCCCAGCGGCACGGCCTGGACACGGTCCGCCGCGAGGTCGACTGGCTCGACGGCCTCATCGAGGCCGAGGAGCGCCGGCCGCCGGCAGGTCCCGTCGCGGGCGGGGAGCACGACCCCGGGCAGCAGGTGCCCGGGCACCACGGAGAACGGGAGAGACCCTGATGGCACCGATCCGCACCGCGATCGTCGGCGTGGGCAACTGCGCGGCGTCCCTCGTGCAGGGCGTGCACTACTACGCCGACGCCGAGGCGACCGCCACCGTGCCCGGCCTCATGCACGTGATGTTCGGGGAGTACCACGTCCGCGACCTCGAGTTCGTGGCCGCGTTCGACGTCGACGACAAGAAGGTCGGGACGGACCTGGCGGACGCCATCGGCGCGAGCGAGAACAACACCGTCAAGATCTGCGACGTCCCCCCGCTGGGCGTGCAGGTGCAGCGCGGCCCGACGCTCGACGGCCTCGGCCGCTACTACCGCGAGACCATCACCGAGTCCGCCGCCCCGGCCGTCGACGTGGTCGCGGCCCTGCGTGCGGCGCAGGCCGAGGTGCTCGTGTGCTACCTGCCCGTGGGCTCCCAGGACGCCGCGACGTTCTACGCGCAGTGCGCCCTGGAGGCGGGCGTGGCCTTCGTCAACGCCCTGCCCGTCTTCATCGCCGGCACGCCCGAGTGGGCGCAGCGGTTCACCGACGCGCGCCTGCCCATCGTCGGCGACGACATCAAGTCGCAGGTCGGCGCCACCATCACGCACCGCGTCCTGGCCAAGCTCCTCGAGGACCGGGGCATCCAGCTCGACCGCACCTACCAGCTGAACGTCGGCGGCAACATGGACTTCAAGAACATGCTGGAGCGGGACCGGCTGGAGTCGAAGAAGATCTCCAAGACGCAGGCCGTCACGAGCAACGTGCACGCCGACTTCGGCACCCGCAACGTCCACATCGGGCCCAGCGACTACGTGCAGTGGCTCGACGACCGGAAGTGGGCCTACGTCCGCCTGGAGGGCCGCGCCTTCGGCGACGTCCCGCTGAACCTCGAGTACAAGCTCGAGGTCTGGGACAGCCCGAACTCCGCGGGCGTCATCATCGACGCGGTGCGGGCCGCGAAGATCGGCCTCGACCGGGGGATCGGCGGGCCGCTGCTGTCCGCGTCCGCCTACTTCATGAAGTCGCCGCCGCAGCAGCTGCCGGACGACGAGGGTCGCGCGGCCGTGGAGGCCTTCATCCGCGGCGACGTCGAGCGCTGAGGCCGCGCCCGTTCGGCCGACCGGGGGCCGGACGCTCAGCCCGGCCCCCGGACGCGCCGACGGACACGGGGTGCCCCCGCTCCACACGCGCCTCACCCCAGCGGCCCGGACCTTCCTCGCCGCGGCCGCCCTGCTCACCGTCCTCGTGCCCGTGCTGCCCCTCGGGCTGTGGCGCGACGCCCTGGCGACCTCCCTCAGCGTCGCGTGCGTCGTGGCCATGGCGGTGGGCGTCGCCCGTCACCGCCCGCGCCGCCCGCTGGCCTGGTGGCTCGTCACGGCCGGCGTCGCCTGCTGGGTGGCCGGCGACGTCGTCTGGTTCGTGCAGGTGTGGGTCCTGGACACCGACCCGTTCCCCTCGCCCGCGGACGTGTGCTACCTCGCGGCGTACGTGCTGCTGGCCGCGGGCTGCTGGCAGTTCGTCCGCGCGCGCCGCGGGGGCCGGGACCGCGAGGGGCTCGTCGACAGCGCCATCGTCACGGTCGGCTTCTGCCTGCTGAGCTGGACCTTCCTCATGCGGCCCACGCTGGCCGCGGTCGACGAGTCCGTGCTGGCGCGGGTGCTCGGGACGGCCTACCCGCTGGGTGACGTGCTGCTGCTGGCCTTCCTCGTGCGGCTGCTCACGACGAACGGCGGGCGCAGCACCGCCTTCCGGCTCCTCGTCGCGGGGACCGTCACGATGCTCGGGGCCGACTGCGCCTACCAGCTCGTGAGCCTGGACAGCGACGACGGCGGCGCGGTCCTGACGGCGCTGTGGGTCGTGAGCTACCTGTTCTTCGCCGCGGCGGCCCTGCACCCGTCCATGCGGTCGCTGACCGACGCCGAACCGCCTGCGGGCTGGGCGTTCACGCGCGGGCGGCTGGCGGCGCTGACGGTGGCCAGCCTGCTGTCGCCCGGCACCCTGCTGGTGCAGCTGGCGCTGGGCCTGCACCTGGAGACGTGGGCGGTCGCGCTCAGCTCGGTCGTGCTGTTCCTCCTCGTCGTGCTGCGCATGTCCGGGCTGGTGCGCCACCTGCAGGAGCAGGCCGGCAAGCTGGCCGCCCTGGCCCGCAGCGACGCCCTCACGGGGCTGCCCAACCGCCGCACGAGCGACGCCGAGCTGGAGCGGATGCGCGAGCGGGCGGGGTGCGACGGGACGCCGCTGTCGCTGGCGATGCTCGACCTGGACCACTTCAAGGCGTTCAACGACACCTTCGGCCACCAGGCGGGGGATCGGCTCCTCGTCGAGACCGGCGCCGCCTGGCGGACCGTGCTCACCGCGAGCACGGGTGGGGACGCCGTGCTGGCCCGCTGGGGCGGGGAGGAGTTCGTCGTGCTGCTGCCCGGCCGGGACGCGGCCTCGGCGCGCGCCGCCGTGCAGGCCCTGCGGCCCGCGACGCCTGCCGGGCAGACGTTCTCGGCCGGCGTGGCGCAGTGGGACGGCCGGGAGGACCCGGGCGCGCTCGTGAGCCGGGCCGACGCGGCGCTCTACGCGGCGAAGACGGCCGGGCGTGACCGCGTCCTGCTGGCGGACGAGGGCGAGGGCGCGGGCGAGCGTGAGGCGGCCGGGCACCGGGCCGGCTCCCGCGGGGAGCCGGCCCAGCCCGTCGGCTGACTCAGGCGGCGGGCGCGGCGATCTCGGCCTCCGCGCGCAGCGCGGCGGCCTGCTCCCCCTCGACGGCGGGGACCTCCGACCACGTGATGGACGCGGCGCGGGCCGCGGCGCGCACGTCGTCCTCCGCCCGCCGCGCGTCGGCGAGCACGCCGGCGGGGCCGGACAGCGTGGCGGCGGCGAGCTCCGTCTTCTGCGAGACCTTGGCCTCGCTCTTGAGCTTGCGCAGCGCCGAGAGCGCCTGCGCCGCAGCGCTGAGGACGCCGAGCTCGGCCTCCGCGGCGGCCGCCGGCCCGAGCTCCGCGACGTCGGGCCAGGCGGCGGTGTGCACGGAGGACTCCTGCCACCACGACCACACCTCCTCGGCCGCGAAAGGCAGGAACGGCGCGAGCAGGCGCAGCAGCGTCCGCAGCGCGATGGCCGCGGTGGCCTGCGCCGACGCCGCCGCCTGCTCGCCGCGCGCCCCGTAGGCGCGGTCCTTGACGAGTTCCACCCACTGGTCGCAGAACGTCCAGAAGAACTGCTCGGTGACCTGCAGCGCGCCCGCATGGTCGTAGCGCTCGAAGGCGTCCGTCGCCGTGCGGACCACGACGGCGAGGTTCGCGAGCGTGCTGACGTCGAGCGGGTCGGTGACCGCGGCGCGGTCGGCGACGTCGCCGCGCGCCACCCCGAGCCCCAGGACGAACTTCGACGCGTTGAGCAGCTTCATCGCGAGCCGCCGGCCGATCTTCATCTGACCGGTGTCGAAGGTGGCGTCGGTGCCGAGCCGGGCGGTGGCCGCCCAGTAGCGGACGGCGTCGGAGCCGAACTCCTCGAGCAGCGCCACCGGGGTGACGACGTTGCCCTTGGACTTGCTCATCTTCTTGCGGTCCGGGTCGAGGATCCAGCCCGACAGCGCGGTCCGGCGCCACGGCAGGCCGCCGTGCTCGAGGTGGGCGCGCACGACGGTGGAGAACAGCCAGGTGCGGATGATGTCCTGGCCCTGCGGACGCAGGTCCATGGGGAACACGCGCGAGAACAGGTCCTCGTCGCGCTCCCAGCCGCCCGCGATCTGCGGCGTCAGCGACGACGTCGCCCAGGTGTCCATGACGTCGGGGTCGGCGGCGAAACCACCCGGCACGCCGCGCTGCTCCTCGGTGTAGCCGGGGGCGGGTTCCGACGCCGGGTCGACCGGCAGGGACGCCTCGTCGGGCAGGACGGGGGCGTCGTAGCGGGGGGTGCCGTCGGCGTCGAGCGGGTACCAGACGGGGAACGGGACGCCGAAGAACCGCTGCCGCGACACGAGCCAGTCGCCGTTGAGCCCCGAGACCCAGTTGTCGTAGCGGTGCTTCATGTGCTCGGGGTGCCAGGCGAGCTCCGCACCGCGGCCCAGCAGCTCCGTGCGCAGCGCCTCGTCGCGGCCGCCGTTGCGCAGGTACCACTGCCGCGTCGTGACGATCTCGAGCGGGCGGTCGCCCTTCTCGTAGAACTTCACGGGGTGCACGATCGGCGTCGGGTCCCCCACGAGGTCCCCGGACTCCCGCAGGGCCGCGACGATCCGCTCCTTCGCGGTGTGCACGGTGGCCCCCGCCAGCTCTCCCCACAGCGCCTCGCCCGGGCCTCCGGCGACCCACGCCGGCAGCTCTCGCTGGAACCGGCCGTCCCAGCCGAGCACCGCGCGGGTGGGCAGCTGGAGCTCGCGCCACCACGTCACGTCGGTGACGTCGCCGAAGGTGCAGATCATCGCGATGCCGGAACCCTTGGCGGGGTCGGCGAGGCGGTGCGCCAGCACGGGCACCTCGACGCCGAACAGCGGCGAGCGCACGGTGGTGCCGAACAGCGGCTGGTAGCGCTCGTCGTCGGGGTGCGCCACCAGCGCCACGCACGCCGGGACGAGTTCCGGGCGGGTGGTCTCGACGAACACCGGCTCGGCGCCGTCGCGGGCGAAGCCGATGCGGTGGTAGGCGCCCTCGCGGTCGCGGTCCTCCAGCTCGGCCTGCGCCACCGCGGTGCGGAACGTGGTGTCCCACAGCGTGGGCGCCTCGGCCGCGTACGCCTCGCCGCGGGCGAGGTTGCGCAGGAAGGCGCGCTGCGCCGTGGCCCGCGCGGGCGCGGAGATCGTGGAGTACGTGTGCGACCAGTCCACCGACAGGCCCAGGCGGCGCCACACGGCCTCGAAGGCCTGCTCGTCCTCGGCGGTCAGGCGCTCGCACAGCTCGACGAAGGTGCGCCGCGACACCTGGACGAAGTCGCGGTCGCTCTTGGGCGCCTTCTCCGGCGGCACGAAGCCGGCCTCGTACGGCAGGCTCGGGTCGCAGCGCACGCCGTAGTAGTTCTGCACTCGGCGTTCGGTCGGCAGGCCGTTGTCGTCCCACCCCATCGGGTAGAACACGGTCTTGCCGCGCATGCGCTGGAAGCGCGCGACGACGTCGGTGTGGGTGTAGCTGAAGACGTGGCCGATGTGCAGCGACCCCGACACGGTGGGCGGCGGCGTGTCGATGGAGTACACGTCGGCCCGCTCCGCGGTGCGGTCGAAGCGGTAGGTGTCCTGCTCGGCCCACGCGGGCGACCAGCGGTCCTCGAGGCCGTCGACCGTGGGGCGGTCGGGGACGAGTACCCCGGGCGCGGTCGGCGGCGGGCCCGCCGCGGCGGGGGCGGCCGGCGAGGTGGAGGCGGTGCTGGGGGGAGCGTCGGACATGGTCCCCATCATCGCAAAGCCGCGGCCCCGCTCCCGACGAGGCGGGAGCGGGGCCGGGTGAGCGGTCGGGGGGTCAGGCGTAGCGGGGCGTCGCCGGCGCGGCGGCCGGCCCGAGGTAGCGGCTGGAGCCCAGCCAGAGGACGAACAGGAAGACGAACGACAGCAGCACGAGGCCGACCGTGAACCCGGCGCCGTGACCGAAGGACCGCGACAGGTCGTGGTAGACGACGACCAGGACGACGATGTTGACGAGGGGCACGAGCAGCAGCAGGAGGAACCACCACGGCCGGCCGACCACCTTGAGCAGGCAGTAGGTGTTGTAGACGGGCACGAAGGCGCCCCAGGCCGGGACGTCGGGGTGGGCGGCCTTCTTGAGGACGCCGTAGAGCGGGATCGTGGCCAGCAGGTAGCCGATCAGCCCGCCGATCAGCGAGCCGACGAGGGCTGCGGCGGCCGCCGCGGCGTCCGGTTGCGTGACGGTCTGCATCAACATGCTCCCGACACTGGCAGACGGGCCGTCGTCACGCTGCGTGTTTGCCGGAGTGTCGCCCGCTCGGGTGGACGCCGCGCACGAGGCGCCACCCGAACGGGGGACGCCCGGGACCGCCGCGGCCGGCGCGCTTGAGCGGCGCCCGGCCCGCGCCGATGACCCCTCGTGATCCCGAGACCGTGGAGGACGCCGCGCGGTGACCGGCGCGCCCGGTCACGCGCCTGGCGCTGGTACCTGCTGGGGAGCGGGCTCGTCGGCGCGCTCGCCGTCACCACGCAGGGCGCCGTCCACGACGCGCTCCTGTCCGCCGTCAGCTGCGGCAGCGCCGCCGCCATCGCCGCCGGCACCCGGCTGCACCGCCCGCAGCGCGCGTGGGCCTGGTGGCTGATGGCCGCCGGGATGGGCGCGTGGGGGATCGGGGACGTCGCCTACACGGTCGTCTACGACGTGCTGGGGTCCGACGCCTACCCCGCGGCCCCGGACGTCGCCTACCTGCTGGCCTACCCGCTGCTCGGCGCCTCCCTGCTCGGGCTCGCCCGGCAGGCCCGGCCCGGCCGCGACCTCGCCGGCCTGGTCGACGCCACGATCCTCGCCGTCGGCACCGGCCTGCTGTCCTGGACCTTCCTGGTCCGCCCGGCGCTTCGGACCCTGGACGAGGGGGTCCTCGGGGGTCTCGTGTCCGCGACCTACCCCGTGGCCGACGTGTTCGTGCTGGCCATGCTCGTCCGGCTGCTGTCCGCCGCGGGCAGCCGGTCCACGTCCTTCCGCCTCCTCGGCGCCGCCGCCGTGCTCATGCTCGTCGCCGACGTGGCCTACCAGCTCAGCTACGCGACGGTCGGCTACGACGGGTCGGCCATGGACCCGGTGTGGCTCGCGGCCTACGCGCTGTGGGGCGCCGCGGCCCTGCACCCGTCCATGCTCCGGCTGTCCGACCCCGACTACGACGCCCGCGAGGACATCAGCGCGCTGCGGCTGTCCCTGCTCGCGGGCGCCAGCCTGCTGGCGCCCGCGACCCTCGCGGTGCAGCTCGTCCTCGGCCTGCCCCTGGACGCGTGGGCGGTCACCGCCTGCTCCGCGGTCCTGTTCCTGCTCGTCGTCGGCCGCATGTCGCTGCTGCTGCGCCGCAACCGCAGCCAGGCCGCGGAGCTCGCGGCGCTCGCGCGCACCGACGTCCTCACGGGCCTGCCCAACCGCCGCAGCGGCGAGGAGGAGCTGCGCCGGCACGCGGCCGAGGCCGCGGCGTCGGGGGGCCCGCTGGTCGTCGCCCTGCTCGACCTCGACGAGTTCAAGCGGTTCAACGACACCTTCGGCCACCCCGCGGGCGACGCGCTGCTGCGCGGGGTCGCCCGGGTCTGGCGCGCGGGCCTGGCGGGCACGGGGGCGGTCCTCTCGCGCTGGGGCGGGGAGGAGTTCCTCGTCTCGGTGCCCGGCCGCGACGTCGACGAGGTCGAGGCGCGGCTGGAGCGGCTGCGGGCCGCGACGCCGCACGGCCAGAGCTTCTCCGCCGGGCTCGCGCGCCGGCGCGAGGGGGAGACGCTGCAGGAGCTGCTGGTGCGCTGCGACGCCGCGCTGTACGCCGCCAAGGCCGCCGGGCGCCGGCGCAGCGTCGTGGCCGGAGGACCGGCCGGCAGCGGCGGCGCGGGCGCGCTGGTCCCCGCGGGTGGTCCCCGGGCCTGAGGCCCCGGCGGTGTGTGAGACTCCGAGGCAGCTGTCAGTCGACGACGCCTGCAGGAGCACCGATGAGCACCCTCGCCCACTTCCTCCCCTCGCACGCCCGGACCCGGCCGGACCGGCCCGCCATCCGGCTCGACGACCACGTCCTCACGTGGGCCCAGCTGGACGACGCCTCGGCCCGCGCCGCCGCGCACCTGCGCGCCGAGGGCGTCCGGCCCGGCGACCGCGTCGCTGTCATGCTGCCCAACGTGCCGCACTTCGCCGTCCTCTACTACGGCGTCCTGCGCGCCGGCGGCGTCGTGGTCCCGATGAACCCGCTGCTGCACGCCCGCGAGGTCGCCCACTACTTCGCCGACTCCGGCGCCGTCCTGGCCTTCGTCTGGCACGGCGTCGCGGACACCGCGCAGGCCGGCGCCGTGGGCGTCGACACCCGCGTGGTCGTCGTCGAGCCCGCGGCCACCGCGGCCCTCCTGGCCGGGATCGACCCCGACCCGGACGTCCACGACGCGGCCGACGAGGACACCGCCGTCATCCTCTACACCTCCGGCACGACGGGTGCGCCCAAGGGCGCCCAGCTGACCCACCACAACCTGCGCAGCAACGCGGTCACGAGCCAGGAGACCCTCGCGAGCCTCGGGACCGACGAGGTCGTCCTGGGGGCGCTGCCGCTGTTCCACGCCTTCGGCCAGACGTGCGCGCTGAACACCGTCGTCGTGGCGGGCGCGCAGCTCACGCTGCTGCCGCGGTTCACGCCCGAGGCGGCGCTCGCGGTCATGCAGCGCGACCGGGTGGCGTACTTCGCGGGCGTCCCGACCATGTACTCGGCGATGCTGAACTGCCCGACGGCGGGCGACTACGACGTGAGTGCGCTGCGGCAGTGCGTGTCCGGGGGAGCGTCCCTGCCCGTGGAGGTGCTGCGCGCGTTCGAGGAGCGGTTCGGCTGCGCGATCCTCGAGGGGTACGGGCTCTCGGAGACCTCACCCGTCGCCTCGTTCAACCTGCCGGACCGCGAGCGTCGCGCCGGCACGATCGGCGTCCCCGTGCGCGGCTGCGAGATGGCGCTGCGCGCCGCCGACGGCACCGTCAGCGCGGAGGGCGAGATCGGGGAGATCGTCGTGCGCGGCGAGAACGTCATGACGGGGTACTGGAACGACCCGGGCGCCACGGCCCTGGCGATCGACGCCGACGGGTGGTTCGCCACGGGCGACCTCGCGACGCGCGACGCCGACGGCTACTACACGATCGTCGACCGCAAGAAGGACATGATCAACCGCGGCGGCTACAACGTGTACCCGCGCGAGGTCGAGGAGGTCCTCTACGAGCACCCGGCCGTCGCGGAGGCCGCCGTCGTGCCCGTGCCGGACGCCCTGCTCGGCGAGGAGGTCGGGGCCGCGGTCGTGCTGCGGCCCGGGGCCACCGCCACGGTCGAGGAGCTGCAGGCGCACGTGAAGGCGGCGCTCGCGGCCTACAAGTACCCGCGCCGCGTGTGGCTCGTCGACGAGCTGCCGAAGGGTGCGACCGGCAAGATCCTCAAGCGCAGGATCACGGCACCGGACGTCCCGGCGACGTCGAGTGTGGCGGGCGCCGCGGGGGCGGCCGGCCCGGTCTGAGGGGGACGCGCCCGAGCCCCCGCGCCGTGGAGCCGGGGGTGCGGCGCAGCGGCTGTCCCCCGTTCGCCGACTCAGGTCGCGCGACGGGTCGGTCGATCCACCAGTGTGCATCCTCGACCCGACCCGGACCTCGGGCAGCCTCCTGCGCTGCCGTCAGCCGACCGGCGCGTTCCCGGCCGCCTCTACGGTCGCGTCGTCACCGAGTCGACCGGGGCGCTGCAGCCCGCCTCCGACACGGTGCAGTACCGCGACGCCTTCACCCCGCGTCAGCGGCGCGGGGTCTTGTCGCTGGGGTGGCTGCACATCGCCACCTCCCTGGCGCTCGCGGGCTACCTCCTCCTGCCGAGCAACCTGCCCGGCTTCGACGGGGGCGCGCTCCTCGACGTCCTGACTGCGGCGGGCCTGCTCGTCATGGTGGCGCTCCAGCTCATCGCCGCGCTGCGGACCTGGACCATCACCTACCACGCCGGTCAGGCTCGGGACCCCGTTCCGATGCGAGCCCGGACGGGGCAGCGGGTGGCCCTGCTGACCACCATCGTGCCCGGCAAGGAACCCGTCGAGCTGGTCATGGCGACGTTGCGCGCGATGCAGCGGGTCCGCCACGACGGTCCGCTCGACGTGTGGTTGCTGGACGAGGGGAACGACCCCGAGGTCAGGCGGCGGTGCGAGCAGATGGGCGTCAAGCACTTCAGCCGCAGGGGCCGGCCGGAGTGGAACCAGGCTGCAGGCCCCTACCGGGCGAAGACCAAGCACGGCAACCACAACAGCTGGCGGGACGACCACGAGCTGGACTACGACGTGGTCGCTCAGATGGATCCCGACCACGTGCCCTTCCCGAACTTCCTGGAGCGCACGCTCGGCTACTTCAACGACGCCGACGTCGCCTTCGTCGTCGCCCCGCAGGTCTACGGCAACCTCAGCGAGTCCTTCGTGGCGCGTGGCTCGGCCGAGCTCGCGTACCTCTTCCACGGTGTCATCCAGCGCGGCGGCAACGGGCACGACGCTCCGCTGCTCATCGGGACCAACCACCTGTACCGGCCGGTCGCCTTCCGGCAGATCGGCGGCTACCAGGACTGCATCATCGAGGACCACCTGACGTCGATGGTGCTCTACACCGCGGTGAACGAGCGGACCGGCGGCAACTGGAAGGGCGTCTACACGCCCGACATCATCGCCGTCGGCGAGGGCCCGGCCACGTACTCGGACTTCTTCAGCCAGCAGAAGCGGTGGGCCTACGGCATCTGGCAGATCGCCCGCCGGCACTCCCCGACGGTGTTCCCGGCCATGCGGACGCGGGCGCAGCGGTGGTCCTTCTTCGCCCTGCAGACCCACTACCCGACGACGTCGCTCGCCTGGGTCGGGGGGATCCTCCTGTCATCGCTGTACCTCGTCGGGGGAGTCTCGGTGACCGACCTCCCCCTGCTGATGTGGGGCGCGCTGTTCGGTGTCAACCTCCTGCTCGGGCTGGTGTTCTGCTTCACGATGCGCCGGTTCAACCTCGTGGAGCACGAGCGGAGGTCGTGGGGCCTGTGCGGGATGGTGCTGGACCTGCTGACCGCACCCGTCTACGTCGCGGCGGCGGCAGCCCAGCTGGCCGGCCGACCGCTGTCCTACGTGGTGACGGCGAAGGGCAGCGCCGCGACCGGTGACACCTGGCGCACGTTCCGCCCGCACCTGCTCTGGCTGGCGGTGGCCGTCGTCGCGGTGGTGGACGGGCTCCTGCAGGACCACGACTACCCGACGCTGTACTTCTGGATGTCCCTGACCGCCCTCGTCTGTGCCGCACCGCTCCTGCAGGTGCTGGGCGGCAACGCGGCCGAGCGGGTGCCTGCGCTGGTCGAGAGGTTCCGGCCCGTCGTGCGCGCGCGTCGCATCGGTGCGGTCCTGGTGGCGCAGGGCGTCCTCACCCCGGCGCAGCTGGGCAGCCTGCTCGACCTCCAGGCGACGACGGACGCCGCCTGGATGCGCCTCGGCGACCTGGCCGTGGAGCAGGGCATGGTGACGCACGCGCAGCTCTCCGCCGGCCTGCTCGCCGCCACACCGTCGGGGGCGCAGCCGCTGCCCCTCGCGGCCGGCGGCGACGTCCAGGCGGCCTGAGCCCGGCGCCGGGGGCCGACCGCCACCCGGCAGGGCGGGGGGCCGGGGCGTGGAGAGCAGGGAGGGCGTCGCGCGGACCGCCCGACGCCCTCCCCGCTGCGCTCTCGCGCCTAGAAGGCGCCGACCTCGTGGAAGCGCCGGCCGGTCGCGCGCTCGCTCGCGCCCGTGCGGTCCAGGTAGGGCGTGATGCCACCCGTGAACAGCGGGTGCCCGGTGCCGAGGACGAGGCAGACGTCGACCTCCTGCGGCCGCGCCACCACGCCGTCGGCGAGCAGCCGGGAGATCTCGTCGGCGAGGGCGTCCTGCACGCGCACCAGGACCTGCTCCGCCGTCGACGGCGCGTCGCCCTGCTCGACGACGCCCTCCTCGGCGCCCGTGAGGGCGACCGGCCCCTTGCGGGTGACGAGGTCGGGACTGCCGGCCTCGACCCAGCGCACGAGGTTCTCCGAGACGCGGTAGCGGTCGGGGAACGCGCCCGCCAGGGTGCGGTGCACGTGGAGCATGACCGGCGGGCCGACGAGGCTCGCCAGGCGCAGCGGCGACATGGGCAGGCCCAGCGGGTCGACCGCGCGGTCGGCCTCGAGCAGCGGCGTGCCCTCGTCGATGGCCCGCATGACCTCGTCGAACATGCGCGTCAGCACCCGGTTCACGACGAAGGCGGGCGCGTCGCTGACGAGCACGCACGTCTTCTTCAGCGTGCGGCCCAGGGCGAACGCCGTCGCGAGGGTCGCGCCGTCGGTCTCCGGGGTCCGCACGACCTCGACGAGCGGCAGCACCGCGACGGGGTTGAAGAAGTGGAACCCCACGAACCGCTCGGGGTGCGCCAGCACGCCCGCCATGGCGGAGACCGACAGGGAGCTCGTGTTCGTGGCGATGACGGCGTCCTCGCGCAGCAGGGGCTCGAGCTCGGCCAGCATCTGCTGCTTCACCGCGAGGTCCTCGAACACGGCCTCGATGACGAAGTCCGCCTGCGCGAGAGCGGCCTTGTCCGTCGACCCCGACACGTTCGCCCGCAGGCGGTTCGCGGTGTCGGCGGTGATCCGGCCCTTGGCCAGCAGGTCGTCGACGCCGGAGCGGACGAACGCCACGCCCTTGTCGACGCGGGCGTCGTCGACGTCGGTCAGCACGACGGGGACCCGCAGGCGGTGCAGCAGCAGCAGCGCGAGCTGGCTCGCCATCAGGCCGGCGCCGACGACGCCCACGCTGGTGACCTTGCGGGCGAGGTCCGCGGACGGCGCGCCCTGGGGCTTCTTGCCCGCGCGCTGCACGAGGGTGAACGCGTACAGGCCCGCGTGCAGCTCGTCGGAGACCCCGAGGTCGGCGAGCGCCGCGTCCTCGGCGGCGAAGCCCTCCTCCCGCGTCGCGGTGCGCGCCCCGGCGAGGAGCTCGAGCGCGCGGTAGGGGGCGGGGGCCGCCCCGTGCACGCGCGCGTCGGCGACGGCACGACCGCGGGCGACGGCGGCCTCCCACGCCTCCGCGTCCGCGGTGTGGTCCGGACGGTCGACGACCACGTCGCCCCGCAGGACGGACGCCGTCCAGCGCAGCGACTCCACCAGGAAGTCGGCGGGCGGGAAGGCCGCGTCGGCGATCCCGAGGCGCAGCGCCGCCGGGCCGTCGATGCTGCGGTTGTTCGCGAGCGCGTTCTCGATCGCCACCGTGACGGCACCGGCGGGCCCGACGAGGCGCGGCAGCAGGTAGCAGCCGCCCCAGCCGGGGACGAGGCCGAGGTGGACCTCGGGCAGGCCGAGGCCGCGGGCCCCCGTGGAGACCGTCCGGTACGTGCAGTTCAGGGCCGTCTCGAGGCCGCCACCGAGGGCGAGCCCGTTGACGTAGGCGAACGTGGGGACGGCCGCGGTGCCGAGCCGGCCGAGCACGGCGTGCCCGCGGCGGCCGAGCTCCTCGCTCACCGAGCGCTCGGTCACGGTCGCGACGGCGCCGAGATCGGCTCCCGCGCAGAACACCCCGTCGACGCCCGTGACGCCGATCGCGACGACGCCCGCCGTCTCGACGAGGCCCTCGGCCACGGCGAGCGCCTCGTCGAGGGAGGTGAGCGCCTCGGCGCCGAGGGTGGCCGGGCGGCGCGGGTCGCCGGAGTCGAGGGTGAGCAGGGCCAGGGGGCCGGCCCCGCCGGGCAGGTCGACGAGGCGGAGGTGGGTGGGCATCAGCGGGCTCCTGCCGTGGCGGGGTCGGTCGCGGGGACGAAGTCGGCGTGGTGCGGGTTCTCCCACACGACGGTGCCGCCCTGCCCGAGACCGACGCACATGGCGGTCACGCCGTAGCGGACCTCGGGCTGCTCGGAGAACTGCCGCGCGAGCTGCGTCATGAGACGCACGCCCGACGCCGCGAGGGGGTGGCCGATGGCGATGGCCCCGCCGTAGGGGTTCACGCGCGGGTCGTCGTCGGCGATCCCGAAGTGGTCCAGGAAGGACAGGACCTGCACCGCGAACGCCTCGTTCAGCTCGAACAGGCCGATGTCGCCGATCCCGAGGCCCGCGTGCCGCAACGCCTTCTCCGTCGAGGGGATCGGGCCCAGGCCCATCACCTCGGGTTCCACGCCCGCGAAGCCGAACCCGACCATCCGCATGCGCGGGGCGAGGCCGAGCTCGGTCGCGACGTCCTCGGCCGCGAGCAGGCACGCGGTCGCGCCGTCGGTGAGGGGGGAGGCGTTGCCGGCCGTCACGCGCCCGTGCGGGCGGAACGGGGTCCGCAGGCTCGCGAGCCCCTCCACGGTGGTCTGCGGGCGGGCCAGCTCGTCGGCGCTCGCGAGGCCCCAGGCGCCCTGCGCGTCGCGGACCGCGACGGGCACGAGGTCGGCGGCGACCTGGCCGGCGGCGACGGCCGCGGCGAACTTCCGCTGGCTGGCGGCGGCGAAGGCGTCGGCGCGCTCCTTGGTCAGCGCGGGGAAGCGGTCGTGCAGGGACTCGGCCGTCTTGCCCATGTCCAGGGCGTCGGGGTCCACGATGCGCTCGGTGAGGAAGCGCGGGTTGGGGTCCATGCCGGCGCCCAGCGGGTGGTGGCCCATGTGCTCCACGCCGCCCGCGAGGGCGACGTCCAGCGCGCCCACCCCGATGCTCGCGGAGACGGTCGTGACGGCCGTCATGGCCCCCGCGCACCAGCGGTCGATCGCGTACCCGGGGGTCGTGACGGGCAGGCCGGCCAGCAGGGCGGCGCTGCGACCGAGCACGAGGCCCTGGTCACCCGTCTGGGTGGCGGCCGCGACGGCGACCTCCTCGACGCGCTCGGGCGGCAGGGACGGGTTGCGGCGCAGCAGCTCGCGCAGGCAGGCGACGACCAGGTCGTCGGCGCGCGTGCCGGCGAACAGCCCGTCCGGCCGGGCCTTGCCGAAGGGTGTGCGGACGCCGTCGGTGAACACGACGTTCCGGGTGGTGCGGGCCACGGGACCTCCTCGTCGGTGACGGACCGGGCTCCTCGAGCCGGTCCGCCGCCACCCTACGCGCGGGTCCCAGGTATCCGGTACCGGCGGTGACAGGTAACGCCCGGGAGGCGCAGCGGGCCTCCCGGGCCGCCGGCTCAGTCGCGACGGCCGTGCTTGCGCAGGCGCATCGCCCGGTCGAGCTCCTCCTCGCTCAGGGGGGCCCCCGGCAGGTCCGGGTGGCCACCGGGCGGGGGACGCAGGCCGTCGAGCAGCACCGCGAACAGCCGGCGCCAGTGCTCCGGGTGGGCCGTGCCGCCGATCTCCGCCGCCACCTGCACCGCCTCCAGCACCGTCACGACGTCGCTCGAGGCGACGTCGGCGCGCAGCTGGCCGCTGTCCCGCGCCCGCTGCAGCAGCCACTCCACGCGGGGGACGAGCTGGCCGCGGGCCAGCGCCACGCCCGCGCGCCCGTGCAGCGGGGACATCACCGCCTGGCGCAGGCCGCGGTCCTCGGCCATGAGCCGGCTGGCCGCCTCGAGGAAGCCGGCCAGGCCGGTCCAGGCGTCCTCGGCCTGCGCGGCGTGCTCCGCGAGCTCGACGAGCCCCGTGATGCGCTCCTCGAACAGGGCCTCGACGAGCGCGTCCTTGTCCGGGAAGCGGCGGTAGACCGTGCCGACGCCCAGGCCCGCGGCGTGGGCGACGTCGTCGAGGGTCGCGGCGAACCCGCGGTCGGCGAAGACCTCCCGGGCCGCGTCGAGCAGTCGCCGGCGGTTGCGCTCCGCGTCGCGGCGCAGGGGCCGGCAGGCCTCGGCCGGTCCCGGCGCGGCGGCCGGTGGCCCGGCGGGGCCCGCGTCCGCGCGGGGGAGTCGTTCGCTCACCCGGGTCAGCGTAGACCGCACAAGCGGAGGTGCTTGCTCAAGTTCGGCTGCTACTCTCGGCCGAAGCGGAGAAGAGGTCTCCGCGTCATCTGGAGGCCCTCCCATGCAGACTCCCGCGCCCGTGGCGGTCGCCCGCGACGACGCCGCCGACGCCGGCGGCGACCCCGGATCCTCGCGCGCGAAGTGGGTCGTGCTCGCGGTCCTCTGCCTCGCGCAGCTGATGGTCGTGCTCGACGCGACCATCGTGAACATCGCGCTGCCCACGGCCCAGCGGGACCTCGGGTTCTCCGACGAGGACCGCCAGTGGGTCGTCACGTCCTACGCGCTGGCCTTCGGCAGCCTCCTGCTGCTCGGCGGCCGGCTGTCGGACCTGCTGGGCCGCAAGCTGATGTTCCTCGTCGGCCTGGTCGGCTTCGCCGCCTCCTCCGCCCTGGGCGGCGCCGCCGAGGGGTTCGGGACGCTGATCGTGGCCCGCGCGCTGCAGGGCGCGTTCGGCGCGATGCTCGCGCCGGCGGCCCTGTCTCTGCTGACCACCACGTTCACGGACCCGCGGATGCGGACGAAGGCGTTCTCCGTCTTCGGGGCCGTGGCCGGCGCCGGCGGTGGGATCGGGCTGCTGCTCGGGGGCCTGCTCACCGAGCACCTGTCCTGGCGCTGGTGCCTCTACATCAACGTCGTGCTGGCCGTCTTCGCCGTCGCGGCCGGTGTCCTGCTGCTGACGAACGACCGCTCCAAGGAGCGCCCCGTCCTGGACTGGTGGGGCACCGTCACGGCGGTCCTCGGTCTCGTCGGCGTCGTCTACGGCCTCGCCAACGCCGAGTCCGACGGCTGGTCGAGCCCGACCACGTGGGGGTTCCTGGCCGCGGGCGTCGTGGTCCTGGTCGTCTTCGTCGTGCTGCAGCGCCGGGTGGCGCACCCGCTGCTGCCCCTGCGGATCGTCCTGGACCGCAACCGTGGCGGTTCGCTCCTCGCCCTGGCCGTCACGGGCGCCGGTATGTTCGGCGTCTTCCTGTTCCTGACCTACTACATGTCGAACAGCCTCGGCTACAGCCCCGTGCAGACCGGCCTGGCGTTCCTGCCGATGATCGCCGCGATCTCCGTCGCGGCCGCGCTGCTCGGCGGACCGCTGCTGGCCCGCTTCGGCCCGCGCCCCGTCATCAGCACGGGCGCGCTGCTCGCCGCGGTCGGCATGGTGCTGCTCACGCGCATCGAGCTGGACTCCCCCTACGCCTCGACGATCCTGCCCGGCCTGCTCGTGCAGGGCGTCGGGCTCGGGTTCGTGTTCTCCGCCGCGATGGCGACCGCCACGCTGGGCGTGCGCGCCGACGACGCCGGGGTCGCCTCGGCCATGGCGAACACGACCCAGCAGATCGGCGGCTCGATCGGCACGGCCCTGCTGAGCGCCTTCGCGGGGACGGCGGCCACGAACTGGATCGCCGACAACGTGAGCGGGCAGCCGACGCCCGGGCAGCTCGCGCAGGCCACCCTCGCGAGCTACCACACGGCGTTCTGGTGGTCGGCCGGCATCTTCGCCGCGGGCGCCGTGCTGTCCTTCCTGCTGCTGCGCCGCGGCGTGCCGCAGCCCGGGGTCGACGCGGCGGACGTCGCCGCCTCCACCGACGTCCCCGGGGCGGCGCACGCGCCCTCCGGCACCGCCGAGGCGGACGGGGCGGCCGCCGCGACCGTGCCCACCCAGGCCGCGCGCAGCGACGCCGGCCTCACGATCTCGGGGACCGTGCGGCAGTCCGGCGGCCGGCCCCTCGCGGGTGCGGTGGTCACCCTGACCGACCAGACCGGCCGGCAGGTGACGCGGACGGGCACCGGGGCGGACGGCTCCTACGTCCTCGCCCTCCCGACCGGCGGGACGTACCTGCTGATCGTCGCGGCCGCGCACGTCCAGCCGTCGGCGACGCTCGTCGCCGTGGCTTCGACCTCGGTGCACCACGACGTCCCGCTGTCCGGGCGGGCCTCGATCGCCGGCGTCGTCGGCAGCCGCGAGCCCGGGACCGGCACGGCGGCGCCCGTCGCCGGGGCGCTGGTGACCCTCACCGACGTCACCGGCGAGGTGGTCGGTTCCACGCGCAGCGACGCGAACGGCGGCTACGCCTTCGCCCAGCTGCTCGGCGGCCGCTTCGTCCTGACGGTGCAGAGCGACGCGCACCGACCGCTGGCCCGCAGCGTCGAGATCCCCGACAGCGGAGGCCTGACCTGCGACCTGCAGCTGACCGGCGGGGGCCGCCTGACGGGCACCGTCGTCGCCGCCAGCGACGGCCGCCGCGTCCGCGAGGCGTCGGTGACGCTCCTGGACGCGCACGGCGAGGTCGTCGCGGCCGCGGTGACCGACGACCAGGGCGCCTACGCCTTCTCCGACCTGCCCGGCGGGCAGTACACGCTCACCGCGTCCGGCTACGCCCCGGTCGCCACGAGCGTGGACGTCGAGGAGGACGCCACGGCGGCCACGCAGGTCGAGCTCGGTCGCTGACCGGCCCGACCCCGCCCGCAGGGCCCGCTCCCGTCCGGGGGCGGGCCCTGCGGTCGTCGAGGGGCGGCGCACGACGAGTCGTCCACCAGCAGCGCGGAGCGCGACGATCCAGCCGAGCCTCAGGTCGGCCGGGCGCGACGGAACCGCGTGCTGAGGTACCGGTCCACGGCTCGCCGTGAGCTGCGCCAGGTGCCGTCGGCGTCCTGGTGGGCTTCGAGACGGCCCCGGCGCGCTGCGTGACGCAGGGCGATGAGAGTCACCTCGGGGGTGACGAGCGCAGGCAGGGGCACCATGCGCGCCGGGCCGGCGACGCTCGGGATGATGAACCGGTGCAGGTTGTCGGTGATCGCGCGCGCGACGATCTCTCCGAGTGGGCCCGGGTCGCCTGCGTCCGCTTTCGCGAGTGCGCCCAGGTACGCCGGGCGTTGCTGCTTGAGCACGATGACGGGCGGCTGACCGAGTCGGACCAGGATGAGGTTGAGGGCGAGCCGTCCCGTGCGCCCGTTGCCGTCGAGGAAGGGGTGCACCCGCTCGAAGGCGGCGTGGACCTCCGCCACCCGCTCCGGCCAAGGCGCATCGTCGACCTGCGTCGCCAGGTTGCACGCCTCCGTGACCCACTGCTGCAGGTCGGCCTCGACCAGCGGCCAGCTCGGCGGCGTCATCCCGTTGGCGAAGGGGGCGATGTCGTGGCGTCGGAAGTTCCCCGGGCTCTCGTCGGCGGTGGCGTGCTCGTGGGGGGCCACCGCCCACACCGGCGACATCGCCAGGTGGTGGATGTGCCGCAGCTCGTCGAGGACGATGAGGTGCTCGTGGCGCTGCCGGTCGTGTCCCTGGGCGTACACCCACTGCGCCGCCGTGGCGTAGCCCTGAACCTCGAGGTACTCCTTCAAGGGCTTGCGGCCGACCGGCCGGCGTTGCTCGAGCAACTGCTCCACCTCACGCAGGACGAGCGTGTTCCCCTCGAGAGCGGTGGAGTGGTGGGCTTCGAGGTGCCAGATGTCCACCCAGACGGCGGAAGCCTCCTCGGGTGTGGGCAGTCCGCCCAGCCGGTCCCGCAGGTCGGTGATCGCGGTGTCGAGCCGCCGGTACACGGTGGCGCGCGTCGGTCGTCCGCGACTCACCCGTCCTCCGTCCTGGTACGTCTCACCTCGAGCTAAATGATCGTACCAACGGAGGGGGTCGAGGCACCGCCGACCTCGGACGCCGCGGGGAACCGGGAAGCCCCGGGTCCCCGCCGCGGTTAGACTCGTCCGCACAGGCGTCGACCCGGCCATCACCGGCGAGCCTCCGGAAGAACGGGCCGTCCGCGGCCTGAGTAGAACCGGACGGGTCCGGCCCGTGACAGCCGGGCGACGAGCGGTCGTCGTCGCCGTCACCCGCTGCGCCGGGGAGCGGGGACGACGGCAAGCGGGGTGGTACCGCGGCACCGCCGGACCCGGCGGGAGTCGTCCTCGCAGGTGGCTGATGCACTTGTGCGAGGAGTGGACGATGTCCGACGCGGTGTCCGACACGACGACCGGCGAGCAGACCGCGGCGACCCCCGGCCCCCGGTTCCCCGAGATCGAGCAGCGGGTCCTGGACTCCTGGGCGGCCGACGGCACCTTCCCGGCGAGCGTCGAGGCGCGTCGCGGCTCGGCCGCGGGGGAGTTCGTCTTCTACGACGGCCCGCCCTTCGCCAACGGGCTGCCCCACTACGGCCACCTCCTGACGGGCTACGTCAAGGACGTCGTGCCGCGGTTCCGCACCATGCGCGGCCAGCACGTGGACCGCCGCTTCGGCTGGGACTGCCACGGCCTGCCCGCCGAGGTCGAGGCCGAGCGGCAGCTGGGCATCACCCACAAGTCCGAGATCGAGGACCTGGGCGTCGCCCGGTTCAACGAGGTCTGCCGCACGTCGGTGCTGAAGTACACGCGCGAGTGGGAGTCCTACGTCACGCGGCAGGCGCGGTGGGTCGACTTCGAGGACGACTACAAGACCCTCGACACCGACTACATGGAGTCGGTCATGTGGGCCTTCAAGACGCTGTGGGACAAGGGGCTCGTCTACGAGGGCTTCCGCGTCCTCGCCTACTGCTGGCGCTGCGAGACCCCGCTGTCGAACTCCGAGACGCGCCTGGACGACGTCTACCGCAACCGGCAGGACCCGGCCGTCACGGTCGGCTTCGCGCTGCGCGGCGACGGTGGGCACGAGGACCTCGACGGCGTGCTCGCCCTCATCTGGACGACGACGCCGTGGACGCTGCCGAGCAACCTCGCCATGGCCGTGCACCCCGACCTCGACTACGTCGTTGTCGAGGGCGCGGGTGAGCACGCGGGCCGGCGCTTCCTCCTGGCCGAGGCGCGCCTGGCCCACCACGCCCGCGAGCTCGGCGAGGACGCGGGGGAGCGCGTCGTGGCCCGCTACCGCGGCGCCGACCTGCTGGGCGTTCGCTACACCCCGCCGTTCGACTACTTCGCGGGGCGCGAGAACGCCCACCAGGTCCTGGCCGCCGACTACGTCACGACCGACTCCGGCACCGGCGTGGTGCACATCGCGCCCGCGTTCGGCGAGGAGGACAAGCTCGTCACCGACGCCGCCGGCATCGTGCCGGTCGTGCCCGTCGCCTCGAACGGCACCTTCACCGACGAGGTGCCCGACTTCGCGGGGCTGCACGTCTTCGCCGCGAACAAGGAGATCTCCCGCACGCTGCGCGACGGCGTGCCCAGCGGCGCCCTGCTGCTGCGCCTGGAGACCTACGACCACCCCTACCCGCACTGCTGGCGCTGCGGCAACGCGCTGATCTACCGGGCGGTCTCTAGCTGGTTCGTGGCCGTGACGAAGATCCGCGACCGCATGGTCGAGCTGAACCAGCAGATCACCTGGGTCCCCGAGCACGTCAAGGACGGCTCCTTCGGCAAGTGGCTGGAGGGCGCGCGCGACTGGTCGATCAGCCGCAACCGCTACTGGGGCAGCCCGATCCCGGTGTGGACCTCCGACGACCCCGCCTACCCCCGCACCGACGTCTACGGGTCGCTGGACGACCTGGAGCGCGACTTCGGGGTGCGCCCGGCCGACCTGCACCGCCCGGACGTCGACGAGCTCACCCGGCCGAACCCCGACGACCCGACGGGGCGCTCGACCATGCGCCGCGTCCCCGAGGTGCTCGACTGCTGGTTCGACTCGGGCTCGATGCCGTTCGCCCAGGTGCACTACCCGTTCGAGAACCGCGACTGGTTCGAGAGCCACTACCCGGGCGACTTCATCGTCGAGTACATCGGGCAGACCCGCGGCTGGTTCTACAACATGCACGTCCTCGCGACGGGCCTGTTCGACCGGCCGGCGTTCCGCACGGCCGTCTCCCACGGGATCCTGCTGGGCGACGACGGCCGGAAGATGAGCAAGTCGCTGCGCAACTACCCCGACGTCAACGAGGTCCTCGACCGCGACGGCTCCGACGCCATGCGGTGGTTCCTCATGAGCTCCCCGGTGCTGCGCGGCGGGAACCTCGTGGTCACCGAGCAGGGCATCCGCGACTCGGTGCGCCAGGTGCTGCTGCCGCTGTGGAACACGTGGCAGTTCTTCCAGCTGTACTCCTCCACCTCCAGCCACACGGCGCGCTGGAGCACGGCCTCGGAGGAGGTTCTCGACCGCTACGTGCTGGCCAAGCTGCACGACACGGTCGCCGAGGTCACGGCGCAGCTGGAGGGCTACGACATCTCCGGCGCCTGCGTCGGCGTACGCGACTTCCTCGACGTGCTGACGAACTGGTACGTGCGCCGGTCGCGGTCGGCGTTCTGGGACGGGGAGTCGCCGCGGGCCCGGGCCGCGCTCGACACGCTGCACACGGTCCTGGAGACCACCACGCGGCTCGTCGCCCCGCTGCTGCCGCTGGTCTCCGAGGAGGTCTGGCGCGGGCTCACGGGCGGACGATCGGTGCACCTCACCGACTGGCCCGACCCGGTCGACCTGCCGGCCGACCCGGCGCTCGTCGCGGCGATGGACCAGGCGCGCGCGGTCTGCTCCGTGGCGCTGTCGCTGCGCAAGTCCGCGGGGCTGCGCGTGCGGCTGCCGCTCACGCGCCTGGAGGTCCTCGACGCGGACCCCGCTGCCCTGCAGGACTTCGCGCAGCTCGTCGCCGAGGAGGTCAACGTCCGCGAGGTGGCCCTGGGCACGCCCGACCGCATCGCGGAGTTCGGCGTCGTCGAGCGACTGACGGTCAACGCGCGCGCCGCGGGGCCCCGCCTCGGCAAGGCGGTGCAGACCGCGATCCGCGCCGCCAAGGCGGGGGACTGGCAGGAGCAGCCCGACGGCACGGTCGTCGCCGGTGGGGTCGCCCTGCAGCCCGGCGAGTTCGAGCGGGCCCTGGTGGTGGAGGGGGAGGACGCCGGGCGGGCCACGGCCCCGCTGCCCGGTGGCGGGTTCGTCGTGCTCGACACCGCGGTGACGCCCGAGCTGGCCGCCGAGGGGATCGCCCGCGACGTCGTCCGGCTCGTGCAGCAGGCGCGGCGCGACGCGGGTCTGCACGTGTCCGACCGCATCCGCCTGACGGTGGCCGCGGACGGGCCCGTCTGGGCGGCGGTCGTGGCGCACCAGAACCTGGTGATCGAGGAGACGCTGGCCCAGCAGTTCGGGTCCGCGGCCTCCGCCGACGTGCTGGCCCTGGACGCGGCCACGCTCGTCGGCACGGTTGAGGGCCACGAGGTCCGGATCTCGGTGGAGAAGGCGGAGCAGCGGTGAGCGGCAATGACGACGAGTACCCCGAGCGGTTCCTGGACGGGCCGATCGAGGGCGACGAGGACGACGACGGGCCGGAGGACGGCTCGGCCGACGGGAGGCCCCCGCGGCGCGACGGCAGCAGCGGCGCCGAGATGGACCGCGTGCGCGCGGCCCGGCTCCGCCCGCAGGAGGAGGACCCCCGGTTCGACGGGGTCGTGGCGGAGATCCTCTCGCGCAACCCGGAGCACCGCATCCACCCGAGCCTCGACCGGGTCCGCGAGGCCTGCGCGCTGCTGGGCGACCCCCAGCTGAGCTACCGGGTCGTGCACCTCGCGGGGACCAACGGCAAGACGTCGACCGCGCGCATGGTGGAGCGCCTCGTCCGCGAGCACGACCTGCGGACGGGGCGGTTCACCAGCCCGCACCTCGTCGACGTCACCGAGCGCATCGCCGTCGACGGCGAGCCGATCAGCCACGCGGCGTTCGTGCGCGCGTGGGACGACGTCGAGCCCGTCGTGCGGATCCTCGACGAGCGCGAGGCGGCCCGCGGCCACGCGCGGCTGAGCTTCTTCGAGGTGCTGACGGTGATGGCCTTCGCGGCGTTCGCCGACGCCCCGGTCGACGTCGCCGTCGTCGAGACGGGGCTGGGTGGCACGTGGGACACGACCAACGTCGTCGCGCCCGACGTCGTCGTCGTCACGCCCGTCTCGATGGACCACGAGGCGTGGCTCGGCTCCACGCTGGAGGAGATCGCCGGGCAGAAGGCGGGGATCATCAAGCACGGCGCCACGGTCGTCCTGGCCGCCCAGGCCGAGGAGGCCGAGGGCGTCCTGCTCGTGAAGGCCGCCACCGAGCGGGTGTCCGTGGTGCGCGAGGGCGTCGACTTCGGCGTCGTCTCCCGGGAGCTCGCCGTCGGGGGGCAGCTGCTGACGCTGCGCACCCGCGGTGGCACCTACGCGGACGTGCTGCTGCCGCTGCACGGCGCCCACCAGGCGCAGAACGCCGCCGTCGCGCTCAGCGCCGCGGAGGCCCTGCTCGCCCTGCCCGGCACCACGCTCGTCCCGGGCCTCGTCGAGGGGGCGCTGACCGACGTCACGTCGCCGGGGCGCCTCGAGGTGGTCCGGACCTCGCCGACGATCCTCGTCGATTCGGCCCACAACCCGGGCGGCGCCCGGGCGCTGGCCGAGGCGGTCGCCGAGGCGTTCACGCTGTCGCGGCTCGTCGGGGTCGTCGGGGTCGCGGGCGACAAGGACGTCGAGGGGGTCCTGCAGGCCCTCGAGCCCGTCCTCGCCGAGGTCGTCGTGACACGATCCTCCTCACCGCGCTCGATGGAGGTCGCGGAGCTGGCGGAGGTGGCCGAGGACGTGTTCGGGGAGGACCGGGTGCACCAGGCGGACAGGCTGGACGAGGCGCTGACGATGGCGGTCGACCTCGCCGAGGCCGACGGCGGCTCGGGCGGCGGTTACGGCGGCTCCGGGGCGGGCGTGCTCGTCGCGGGCTCCGTCGTCCTCGCGGGCGACGTGCGCCGGCTGCTCGGACGGACGTCGTGAGGTCGCCCAAGCGCACGCTCGCGGCGACGACCCTCGTGGCGGAGGCGCTCGTGGTGTTCTTCGCGACGCTGGTCGCGAGCCGCCTCTCCAGCGTCGGGCTGACGACGTCGCTCGTGGCCGGGGGAGTGCTCCTGCTGCTCTGCCTGCTGTGCGCCGGGATGCTGCGGCGGCCCGCGGGCTACGCGCTCGGCTGGGTCCTGCAGGCCGTGATCGTGGCGTGCGGCTTCTGGGTCCCGATGATGTTCGGCATCGGTCTCGTCTTCGCCGTCATCTGGTGGGCGGCGATCCACTTCGGCGGGAAGATCGAGCGCGAGCAGGCGGAGGTCGCCCGCCGGCTGGACGGCTGACCCGTCCGGGTCAGCCGTCCCCGCGCGGCCCCGGCCGCCGCCGGCGCCGTCAGCGGCGGCGGTCGACCTTCGCGTCGCGGACGTCGGTGTCGGCGCCCATGTCCTCCAGCTCCCGGCCCTTCGTCTCACGCACCGCCCGCCACACGAAGACGAACGACAGCGCGGCGAACGTGGCGTAGAGGCCGTAGGCGAACTGCAGGCCCGCCGAGGCGAGCGACGGGAACGACGTCGAGATGGCGAAGTTGGCGAGCCACTGCGCGCTCGCCGCCACCGCGAGGGCGGCCGCCCTGATCTTGTTGGGGAACATCTCCCCGAGCAGGACCCACACGACGGGGCCCCAGGTCGCCCCGAACGCGACGACGTAGGCGTTGGCGGCGACGACCGCGATGACGCCCCAGGGGGCGGGCAGCGACGGGTTCTCCACCCCACCCGTCGCCTGCGCGAAGGACACGGCCATCACGGCCAGGGACACGGCCATGGCGGCGGAACCGACGAGCAGCAGCGGCTTGCGGCCGATCCGGTCCACGGTCGCGATGGCGATGAAGGTGACCACCACGTTGGTGACCGAGGTGATGACCGACGTGGTGAAGGCCTGCGACTCCTCGAACCCGACGGCCTGCCACAGGACGGTGGAGTAGTAGAAGATCACGTTGATGCCGACGGCCTGCTGGAAGACCGACAGCAGGATGCCCACCCACACGATGGGCAGCAGGCCGAAGCGGTGGCCCAGCAGGTCGCGCAGGCTGGGGTCGTGCTCCCGGCGCATGCTCTGCTTGATGTCGGCCACCTTGCGCTGCAGCGCGTCCAGGCTCTTGGTGCCGAGCACCTCGCGCAGGACGTCGGTGGCCTTCTGGGTCTGGCCCTGGGCGATGAGGTAGCGCGGCGACTCCGGCACCTGCAGCGCCAGGAACGCCCACACCACCGAGGGGACGACCCCGGCCAGGAACATCCAGCGCCAGGCGTCCCAGCCCAGCCACGCCTCCTCCGACGCGCCCCCGGCGGTGTTGGCGATGAAGGCGTCGGACAGCAGGGCGACGAAGATGCCGACGGTGATCGCCAGCTGCTGCAGGGAGGCGAGCCGGCCCCGGATGTGCGCGGGAGCGACCTCGGCGATGTAGGTCGGGGCGATGACCGACGCGACGCCGACCCCGACGCCGCCGACGACGCGCCACAGGATGAGGTCGACGACGCCGAAGGCGAACGCGGAACCCACGGCGCTGATCGCGAACAGGCCACCGCCCACGATCATCACGGCCTTCCGGCCGTAGCGGTCGGCCAGCCGCCCGGCGAACCAGGCGCCCACGGCGGCGCCGAGCAGGGCGCACGATACGGCGAAGCCGGACAGGAAGTCCCCGAGCCGGAACTCCTCGGTGACGGCCTTGACGGCGCCGTTGATGACGGCGGTGTCGAAGCCGAAGAGGAATCCGCCGATGGCGGCGACGATCGAGATCAGCACCACCTTCGTCGTGGTGCGCTGCTGCTCGTCCGCCTCGCCGGCCGGACCTCCTGCGTGCGACATGGCGGGCTCCCGGGTCGTGCCACGGGCTCCGGGTCCGGAGTCCGATCCACGATGCTCCGCCCGGAGATCGCGGACCGCACCTCGAAAGGCGCCGCAGCGCTCAGGCGTCCTCGCCGCGGGCGGTAGCGAGGTCGTGGGCGGCGATGTCGACGGCCTCCTCGGCGCGGCGCGCGGCGTCGACGAGCCCCGCGAGCGCGGAGGCCTCGGGGATCCGCACGGACCTCGCCGCGTAGGCCCGGCTCAGCGACTTCGCCTCCGCCGCGAGCTCGGCCAGCACGTCGGCGGCCTCGTCGCGGGCCGCGCGGAGCGCCTCCTCCTGGGCCCGGGTGTCCTCCCGGTCGCTGCGTGGCGCCACGCCGTCCTCCTGCCGTCTCGTGCTCGGGAGAGGCATCCTGCCAGGGCTTCGGCGGCGGCTCAGCGGGGCGCGGGTGGGCGGCAGGGCGACAGCGGGGTGCCGCGGGGATCGAGCAGCGCGGCCCCGAGGGCGACGGCCGCTGCCCCCGAGGACGTCGGGGTGCGCGCGTCCGCCCGGGCGGCGGCGGCCAGCAGGCGGGTGCGGGCCGCGTCGTCCCCGGCCGCCGCGGCGGCGGCCGCGGCGGCCACGAAGGAGGCGGGCTGGGCGTAGTCGACGGTCGGGGTGCCCCCGAGGTCGTAGCGGGCGCGGACCTGGCTGTCGGTGCGCACCAGGGCGGGGGCGAGCGCGGCCGCCAGGGCCGTGTCGGCGGGGTCGCACGAGGCGGCGAACTGGACGGGGACGCGCGCGGCCACCGACCCGAACTGCACGTCCGCGGCCCCCGGGGAGGCCAGCGCCTCCACGCGCCCGTCGGCCAGCACGCGCGCGGCGTCGGGCGGCAGGGTGGCCGCGGCGAGCAGGGCGGCCAGGACCGCGCGGCTGCCCGTGCGCAGCTCCGCCCAGCGCGGGTCCGGCACGGCCGCGGCCAGCTCCTCCACGGCGAGGGGCGAGGCGGCGCCGGGCGCCACCTGCCCGGACGGGCGGCCCACCAGCACCCGGCCGAGCGGGGTGCTCGTCGTCCCGGCGTCCAGCACCGCGCGCGCCAGGCGCGTCCCCGCCGCGGTGAGGGCGGGGTCGGCGAAGCGACGCCCGGCGGCGACGAGGGCGTGGGCCCCGGCCAGGTCGGCGGCCGCGTCCGGGGTGGCGTCCACCACGGCCCCGTCGGCCCACCGCGAGGCCAGCAACCCGTCGGGTCGCTGCAGGTGCGCCGCCGTCCACTCCCACACCAGGGCGGCGAGCTGCGGGTCGTCGCTCTGGACGGCGAGCAGCAGCGCGCTCACCTGGCCCTCGCTGACGGTGTCACCGCCGGTGTCGCGACGGACCGCCCGGCCGTCGGGGTCGACCCACGCGTCGAGGTGGCGGCGGGCCAGCGCCACGGCGTCGGGCGCGGCCTCGGGGACGGGCGGGGGC
>NZ_JAAALN010000129.1 GCF_009906795.1 Kineococcus siccus | reverse complement strand
GGCTTGGCCCGGGAGGGCGGGAGGTACAGCGGCACGGGCCCCAGTCTCCTCCGGCCCGCGCGGCAGGGGAAGCGCACCCGCGGACGCGCACCCGCCGCACGTCTGCTGGGATGGCGCCATGGCAGAGGCACGGGGAACGGGCCGCACGGCGGTCGTCACGGGTGCGTCGAGCGGGATCGGCGCCGCGACCGTGCGGGCCCTCGCGGCCGCGGGGTTCGACACCGTCGCCGGTGCCCGCCGCGTCGAGCGCTGCGAGGAGCTGGCGCGCGAGGTCGGTGGCCGCGCCCTGCCCCTGGACGTCACGGACGCCGCCTCGGTGGCGGCGTTCGCCGAGGCCGTCGGCGACGTCGCCGTCGTCGTGCACTCCGCGGGCGGTGCCCTGGGCACCGACAAGGTGGAGGACGCCGACCCGGAGGGGTGGGCGCAGATGTACGCCACGAACGTCATCGGGCTCACCCGCGTGCACCGGGCGCTGCTGCCTGCCGTGCGCCGCAGCGGGAACGGGCACGTGGTCGTGCTCGGGTCGATCGCGGGCTTCGAGGTCTACCCCGGCGGCAGCGGATACACGGCGGCCAAGCACGCCGTGCGCGCGGTCGTGAAGACGATGCGGCAGGAACTGCTGGGTGAGCCGATCCGCGTGACCGAGGTCGCGCCCGGCATGGTGCAGACGGAGTTCTCCGTCGTCCGCCTGGGCAGCGAGGAGGCCGCCGCGAAGGTGTACGAGGGCGTCACCCCGCTGACGGCCGAGGACATCGCCGACGTCATCGCCTTCGCCGTGACCCGGCCGGCCCACGTCGACCTCGACCACGTCGTCGTGCGGCCCGTGCAGCAGGCCGACGCCGCTCACGTGCACCGGCGCAGCTGAGAGCCCCGCGCCCCGCGCGGCGGGTACCCGTCGCAGGTCAGCGCGGCAGGCCGGTGAGGAGTTCCGCCGCGACGGGACGCCCGAACAGCCAGCCCTGCGCGCGGTCGCACCCCATGTCCCGCAACGTCTTCGCCTGCAGCTCCGTCTCCACGCCCTCGGCCGTGACGACCATGCCGTGGGCGTGGGCGAGGCTGATGAGGGCCTGGACGACGGCGTCCGCGCGCGCGGTCTGGCCCAGCGGCCGGACGAACGACATGTCGATCTTGAGGAACGCGAGCGGGAACCGGTCGAGGTAGGACAGCGACGAGTACCCCGTGCCGAAGTCGTCGAGGCCGACCCGCGCCCCGATGCTGTGCAGCTCGCCGAGGCTCGCCCGCGTGGTGCTGGAGAGGTCGATGAGCGTCCGCTCGGTGACCTCCGCGAGGAGGCTCGCACCCGAGGCCCCGGTGCTCTCGACGCTGTGGGCGAGGCGGTGCGCGAACGAAGGGTGCTCGAGGGTCTTGCCGGAGACGTTGAAGGAGACCTGCATCGTCGAGCCCGACATCCGCCACTCCCGCAGCTGCCGCAGGACCTCCTGCAGCACCCACGTGTCGACGTCGACGATGAGCCCCGTGTCCTCGGCGGTGTCCACGAACGAGGACGGCTGCATGAGCCCCTCGACCGGGTCCTGCAGCCGCACGAGCGCCTCGGCCGCGACGAGCCGGTCGTCGCGCAGGTCGACGATGGGCTGCCACACGACGCGCAGGCCGTCGGTGCGCAGCGCCCGGCGCACGCGGTGCTCGGCGTCGTGCGCCGCGCGGGCGTCGTCGCGCATCGCCGAGTCGAACACCGCGCACCGGTCGCGGCCGGCGTCCTTCGCCCGGTACAGGGCCATGTCGGCGCTGCGGAACAGCTCGTCCGAGGACCCCTCCCAGCCGACGGCGATGCCCGCGCTGCTGGTGCAGACGAGCGGCTCGGAGAGCCCCGGCAGCAGCAGCGGGGCGCGCAGCCGGCGGATGAGGTTGTGCGCCATGACCGCGGCGCTCTCGGGCCGGTCGACGCCGGGGACCATGAGGACGAACTCGTCGCCCCCGAGCCGGGCCAGGGTCGAGCCGGCCGGCGCGGCCTCCTCCAGCCGCACGGCCACCTGACGCAGCAGCGCGTCGCCGACCTGGTGGCCGAGGGTGTCGTTGACCAGCTTGAAGCGGTCGAGGTCGAGCAGGACGAGCGCGACGGCCCGGCCCGGGGCCGCGACCTCGAGGGCCTCGGCCAGCCGCACGTCGAGGACGGCGCGGTTGGCCAGGCCCGTGAGCGAGTCGCACTGCGCGAGGCGGACGAGCTCGCCCGTCGACCGGTCGCCGCTCGACACGTCGAGGACGAGGCCCTGCACCTCGGTGTGCACGGCGCTGCCCAGCGGCACGCTCATGCCGAGGAAGGTCTTGACCTGCCCGTCGGCGAGCGTGACCCGGAAGGGGTAGGGCGCGGACGTCCCCGCGTGGGCGGCCGGGTCCTCGACGCCCGTGAAGGGACCGCGGTCGTCGGGGTGGATCTGCCCGCGCCACGACGCGAGGTCGGGGTCGGGGGCACCGGCCGGCACCTGCAGCATCTCGCGCAGGCGGCCGTCGAGGTGGACGACGCCCGCCACCGGGTCCCAGGACCACTCCCCGAGCCCGGCCAGGCGCAGGGCGCCGGACAGCAGCAGCTCCGTCGACGCGAGCTCGGTGCGGGCCGCGCGCTCCTGCGCGGCCGCGGTGAGGGCCCGCCAGGCGGCGCCGCCGGCGGCCGCGAGCACCTCCAGCGGGGCGGCGCCGGGCAGCGCCGACCCCCAGACGGCCAGGCGCGGGGCGCGGACGTCCCCGGGGACCAGCTCGACGACGGCCGAGGGCGTCATCCGGGGCAGGTCGGTGCCGACGAGGCGGCTGCCGGGGACGAGCAGCAGGTCGCCGCGGGCGGCGACGACCTCGAGCTCGCGGTGGCGGGAGCGGGCGACCGTGTGGAGGAGCAGGACGCGCTGGTGCCCGGCCTGGTGGGCCTGCGCGACCAGCTCCTCGGCGAGGGCGGCCGCGTCGGCGCAGTCGGCGAAGCAGCGCTGGGCGCGCAGGACGGCGGCCCCCGCCACGTCGAGCCGGGCGTCCTCCGCCCGGCCGGGTCCGGGCCCCGCGTCCGCGGCTCGCGCGCCTGCCGTGCTGGTCGCGACCATCGTCATCCCCGTCGTCCGCCCCTCTCCGTCCGGCCCCGTCCGCTCGAGCCCGTCGCCGTGCCGCTGGGCGATGTCCAGCCTCACCGCACCCGGGCTCACCGCACCCCGGCTCACCGGGCCCGGCCTCTCGCCCGACCCGGAGGCGGCGCCACGACGCGTCCTCCCACCAGCCACCTCCGACGCTCGTCGAGCAGGGTCCGTACGGGTGGTGCGACATCACTCAACGTCATTGACTGTAACGGCGCGTAGGGCTGGAACGGTAGTCCGCGCCTGTCGCGCGGTCACCACGGCCGGGCGCGCCTGCACCCGTTCGGGTGGTGCGCGGCGAACTCGTTGCCGCTGGTCATTACCTTCGCTAACGACTACCCTGGCCCCGTGCCACCCGAGACCGCGCCCACCCGCTCCGCCTCCCTCGCCGGCACCGCCCCTCCCACCGTGGAGCCGCTGGCCGTCGAGCTGCGCGTCTCGCTCCTGCGCACGGCGCGGAAGCTGCGGGCGATGAAGAGCAACGACGAGCTGTCCGACGGTCAGTTCTCGGTCCTGTCGCACCTCGTCGTCCACGGTCCGCGCACGCCCGGTGAGCTCGCCGAGGCCGAGCACGTGCGGCCACCGTCCATGACGCGCACGATCGCGGTGCTCGCCGAGGCGGGGCTCGTCGAGCGCACCGACCACCCGGTCGACGGCCGCCAGGTGCTCATCTCGGCCAGCGCGGCCGGCGTGCGCACCGTGGAGGAGACGCGCGCGCAGCGGGCCGCCTGGCTGAGCCGCCGCCTCGCCGAGCTCACCCCCGCCCAGCGCGCCGTCCTGGCCGAGGCGTCGGCGATCCTGCGCACGGTGATCTCGGAGTGAGCGCCGGGTCCCGCCTCGTCGCCAACCCGACGTTCCGCTCGCTGCGCCACCGCGACTACCGGCTGTGGGCGACGGGCGCCGTCATCAGCAACACCGGCACGTGGATGCAGCGCGTCGCCCAGGACTGGCTCGTCATCAAGGTCCTCACCGAGGGTTCCGGGACCGCGGGCGGCATCACGACCGGGCTGCAGTTCGGGCCGATCCTGCTGCTCGCGCCGCTCTCGGGCGTCATCGCCGACCGGTTCCCCAAGCGCCGCGTCCTCATGGCGACCCAGGCGACGATGGCGCTGCTGGGCGTGGCGCTCGGGGCGCTCGTGCTGTCCGGGCGCGCGGAGCTCTGGCACGTCTACGTGTTCGCCGTCCTGCTCGGCTGCGCCTCGGCCATCGACGGCCCGGTCCGGCAGACCTTCGTCTCCGAGCTCGTGCCCCCCGAGGACCTCCCGAACGCCGTCGGGCTGAACTCGGCGTCCTTCAACGCCGCGCGGCTCGTGGGCCCCGGCCTGGCCGGCCTGCTCATCGCGGCGATCGGCACCGGACCGCTGTTCCTCATCAACGCCCTGACGTTCATCGCGCCGCTGACGACGCTGCACATGATGCGGCCCGCGGTCGCCGCGGCCCGGAAGCCGCGGCCCGCCAAGGGGACCGGCCGGATGATCGACGGTGTCCGCTACGTGCGGCAGCGCCCCGACCTGCTCGCGATCTTCGCCGTGGTGGGGATCGTCGGCACGTTCGGGCTGAACTTCCAGCTGACCAGCGCCCTCATGGTGAGCGTGCACTACCAGCGCAGCTCGTGGGAGTTCGGCCTCGCCGGCACGATCCTCGCGGTGGGGTCCCTCACGGGGGCCCTGTTCGCAGCCCGTCGCGAACGTCCGCGGTTCCGCCTGGTGTTCGGCGCCGCCGTCGCGTTCGGCGTGTTCGCCACGCTGGGCGCGCTGATGCCGAGCTACTGGCTCTACGTCGCGGTGCTCGTGCCGATGGGCCTGGCCTCGCTGACGCTGATGACCGCGGCCAACGCGACCGTGCAGATCAGCACGGACCCCGCGATGCGCGGACGGGTCATGGCCATGTACATGGCGCTCATGCAGGGCGGGACCGTGGTCGGCGGGCCCGTCGTCGGCTGGGTCGGCACGGAGTTCGGCGCCCCCTGGTCGATCATGGTGGGGTCGATCCCGTCGATCCTCGTCGCCGTCCTCGCGGGCGCCTACCTGATGCGCCGCACCAGGGTCCGGGTCCGCTACCAGCTGCGCGGCACACCGCACCTGAGCGTCGTGCCCGCCGCCGGGCGCGACGAGCGCGACGTCGCCGCCGCCTGAGCGCGCGGCCCGAGCACCCGGACGGAGCACCCCCGCGGCGGGGGGAGGATGGGCGCGTGCCGTCCGACCTGCCCACCGCCCTCGCCGACGTCCGCGCCCTGCTCCTCGACGCGGAGCAGCTCGTCCGCGCGGTGGCGGCCGGCCGGCGCCGCGGGCTGGAACCGCCTGCGGCCGAGCGCGTCGAGGTGCGGCCCGTGGCGCTGCGCTCGGGTCCGCACCTGCAGCTGCTCTCGCGCACGGGACCGCTGGTCAGCACCCGCAACGTCGCCCTGGGCGAGGAGGCCGCCGGCGCGGTCGACGAGCTGCTCGCCCAGCCGTTCGGGAACCTGCACGTGGAGACGGCCACCGAGGTCGTCCAGCTCCGCGTCACCAAGAAGGGCGAGGCCCAGCTGCACCGCGCCCCCACGAGCCGGCGCGGGGTCCAACCCGCCGGGCCGCAGGCGCACGACCGCAGCAAGCAGCGGCTGGTGGACCCCGACGACCCGCTGTTCCGCGTGCTCGGGGCCGGCGGCGACAAGCGCCGGCAGGTCGACGCCTTCGTCCGCCAGCTCGCGCCGCTCGCGCCGCGCGCTCTCGACGCCGCGGCCGGGCGCGAGCTGCGGGCCGTCGACCTGGGCTGCGGCAACGCCTACCTGACCTTCGCCGCGCACCGCTGGCTCGCCGGCCGGGCCGAGGAGGACGGCCGTCGGCTGCGGACGGTGGGGGTCGACGTGCGCGAGGACGTCGTGGCGCGCAGCCGCGGTCTCGCCGCGGAGGCCGGCCTGCCGGGACTGGGTTTCGCGACCGGCACGATCGCCGACGCCGACCCCTTCGACGGCGCGGCCCCCGACGTCGTCCTCGCCCTGCACGCGTGCGACACCGCGACCGACGAGGCGCTGGCCCGAGCCGTGCGCTGGCAGGCGCCCGTCGTCCTCGCGGCGCCCTGCTGCCACCACGACGTCCAGCGCCAGATCGTCGAGGCCACGGCCGGTGGCGGCGCGGGACCGCTGGTGCGGCACGCGATCCTGCGCGAGCGCTTCGCCGACGTCCTGACCGACGCGCTGCGCTCGCTCGTCCTGCAGCTGCTCGGCTACCGCGTCGACGTCGTCGAGTTCGTCGACTCGCGGCACACCCCCCGCAACGCGCTCCTGCGCGCGGTGCGGACCGGGGCGGCGCCGCGCGCCGGGCTGCTCGCGGAGTTCGACGAGCTGACGACGGCCTGGCGCGTCGAGCCCGCACTGGCGCGCGCGCTGGCGCCGGAGCTCGCGGCCGTGCGGGCGGGCCTGGGCGCGGGGGTCACCGTCGGACAGGGCGTCACCGTCGGACAGGGCGCCACCTCCTGACCTGCCGCGTCACCCCCGCGCGGGCGCCAGCCAGGACAGCGCGAGGTGGGCGAAGGCGACCGCCTGGTCCGCGAGGACGGCGTCGTCGAAGAGGACCTGCGGGGAGTGGTTCCACGCGGCCGTCGCGGGGTCGACCCCCGCCGGGCTGGCGCCGACGGAGAAGAACGTCCCGGGCACCTGCTCGAGGACGAAGGAGAAGTCCTCCGAGCCCATCATCGCCGCGGGCATCAGGTGCACCCGGTCCTCGCCGAAGCGCTCGCCGAGCAGGCGCACGACCTCGGTGGTCGGTCCGGCCGCGTTGACGGTGACGGGGTACTGCCGCACGAACCGCACCTCGGCGGTGCAGCCGTGCGCCGCGGCGATCCCCGCCGCGAGCGACTGGGCCTCCCGCTCCACGCGGTCGGTCGACTCCACCGAGAGCGTCCGCACGGTCGCCCCGAGCGACGCCGACGCCGGGATGACGTTGATCGCCGTCCCGGCGCGGAGCTGCGTGACCGTGAGGACGATCGGGTCCAGGACGCTGAAGCGCCGGGTCACCATCGCCTGCAGGGCCGTGACGATCTCGGCGACCGCGGGCACCGGGTCGAGAGCCCCGTCGGGCTTCGACCCGTGCCCGCCGGCTCCGTGGACGGTGACGTGCAGCTGGTTCGAGCCTGCCGCGATCGTGCCCGCGCGGGTCGAGAAGACCCCCGCCTCCCCCGGGCCGACGTGGATCGCGAAGGCGGCCACGGGCCGCTCGCCGGCGGCGTCCAGCAGCCCCTCCTCGAGCATGATCTTCGCGCCGCCCAGCCCCTCCTCGCCGGGCTGGAACATGAACACGACGCTGCCCGCGAGCTCCGACCGCCGCTCGTGCAGCAGCCGCACCGCCCCGACGAGACCGGCCGTGTGCAGGTCGTGACCGCACGCGTGCATCGCGCCGTTGGTCGAGGCGTAGTCCAGTCCCGTCTGCTCCACGACCGGCAGCGCGTCCATGTCCCCGCGGAGCAGGACCGCGGGACCGGGGTGCCGTCCCCGCAGCACGGCGACGACGGAGGTGGTGCGGGTGCCCAGGGTGATCTCGAGGTCGAGGCCGGCCAGGGCGTCGAGCACGGCGCGCTGGGTGGCCGGCAGGTCGAGGCCGACCTCGGGCGCCGCGTGCAGGGCGCGGCGCAGGGCGACCAGCTCGGGCAGCAGGCCCGCCGCGTCGCGGCTCAGCGCGTCGGAGGCGGACGCGGTGCGCACGCTCAGGCCGTCGGTGCCGGTGGTGGAGGTCATGGTGGCGAGGTTCCTCACGGGGTCGTCGTGGTCGTGGTGGTTCCAGTGGTTCCGGTGGTCTCGGCGCGCCGGCCGCGGAGCACGGCGAGCAGCGGCAGGCAGAGCAGGAACGCGCCGGCGCAGATCGCCCAGACGGTCTCGTACCCGCCGAGGGAGGAGTTCCGCGAACCCTCGACCGCGAAGGCGGCCAGGACGACGCCGAAGACGGCCCCGGCCGCGGCGCCGCCGAGCGTCTTGAGGGAGTTGTAGACGCCGGTGGCGATGCCGGTCTGGTCGGGTGGGGATGCCTCCGCGGCGTAGGCGGGCAGGCAGCCGAGGAGGAGGCCGCTGCCGAGACCGCTGACGACGACGGCGACGACCACCAGCGGCAGTGACGCGTTGCCTCCCAGCAGCAGCAGGTTCCCCGCGGCGCCGGCGAGACAGCCGGCGGCGAGGACGCCCGGCATCCCCACCCGGCGGGCGAGGGCGGGGAACGCGGAGGCCCCGACGGCGGCTGTGAGAGCGGAGAGGGCGGTGACGAGTGCGGTGCGACCCGGGGTGAGCGCGAAGCCGTAGCCCGCGCGGCCGGGTTCGGCGGTGAGGAACGTGGTGAGGACGGTCTGGGTGCCGAACAGGACCATCCCGAACAGGAACGACGTCGAGTACACCGGCCACAGGGCCCTCGACGTCAGCAACCGGAGGTTCACGGCCGGGACCTCGGTGCGGCGCTCCCAGGCGACCCAGCCCACGAGGACCACCAGGGCCGCGGCGAGGGGGACCACCGTGGTGGCGGCGGCGAACCCGCCGGTCTGCGCGGACCGCAGGCCCCAGAGCAGGGCCACCATCACGACGGCCAGCCCCGCGAAGCCGACGACGTCGACGTGCGGGTGGGTCCGCACGGTGGACTCGGGCACGACGGTGAGCACGACCACCGCGCAGGCGGCGACGAGGACGGCGGGCACGAGCAGGACGGCCGTCAGGTCGAGCACCGAGGCCAGGGCACCGGCGGCGAGCGTCCCGACCACGGCGCCGAGCGTGAGGGCGGAGACCAGCATCCCGACGGCGCGGCGAGCGGTCACCCCGTCGAGGCGGTGGTGCACGAGCGCCACCTCCAGCGGCAGCCACACCGCGAGGGGCCCGACCAGCACGCGTCCCGCGAGGACCAGCCGGTAGTCGGAGCTGAGCGCCGTGACGAGGGTTCCCGCGAGGACGGCCAGGACGGCGACCACCAGGACGCGACGGTGCCCCGCGATGTCCCCCAGCTTGGCCAGGACCGGCACGCAGACCCCCGCGGCGAGGCTCTGCAGCGCCGTGAACCAGGTGATGTCGGCGTCGGTGATGGAGAAGTGGGTCGTCAGCGCGCCGAACAGCGGCAGGTAGTAGCCCTGCAGGAAACCGCTGGTGAGTTCGACGAAGACCAGGAACCCGACGACGGCCCCGGCCCTGGCGGGCGCGGTCCCGGGTGCCGCGGCGACGCCGGCGCCCGGCTCGTCCGTGCTCGTGCTCACAGCTCCTCCTGGAGGTGGTCGGAGTTCCTCGGGGGTGCGGCCACCAGCGCGGCCACCACGGCGCGGTACTGCTCGCGCCGGACCGGTGCCGGGCGGATGGCGTTGCGGTAGAACGTGAACCCGGCGAGCACGTCGAGCACGGCGTCGCCGTCGGTGTCGGGGGGGAGCTGTCCGCGCTCGACCGCGCGGTGCAGGATCGCGTGCCCGAGTTCCCGGCGGCGCCCGAGGAACCCCTGCCAGAGCAGCGGGCGGACCTCGGGTTCGACGACGGCGGCCCACGCGTGGCCGTCGGGCACCGCCGCGTCGCGGCGCTGATTGTCCAGGTTCTGCAGCGCGTGCTCGACGAGGTCCTCGACGACGTCGCCGGTGTCCGGCGGGGTCCCGAGCCGGGAGCGGTGCAGGAGGGCGGCGGCGGCGAGCGCGGCCCGCGTCGGCCAGCGGCGGTAGATCGCGGCCTTGCCGCAGTCGACCGCGGCGGCCACGTGCTCGACCTTCAGGTGGGCGTAGCCCACGGAGTCGAGCTGGGTGAGGGCCGCCGCGAGGATGCGCCGGGTCAGTTCCTCGTCGACGGGGCGACCCGCGCCGGGTCGGGTGTCGGTGCCGGGGGCGCTGGAGGGCATGGCGGTACCGAACCACGGCCGCACGCCGCGGCGATACGGACCGTTCCGGATTTAACGTGAACGTCACACGCCACGCGTCGCACGCCACGCGGCGGCGGGGGGCGAGGACGCGGCCCGCGGGTCTCGTCGTCGAGGCAGCGGGCGCTCGCACACCGGACACGGCCGGCGCCCCAGCCGTCCTGGCGTGGGGCGACCGGCGGTCGGGTGCTCGCGGTCGACGCGAGGCGCCGGCGCGTCGCGCGCGTGAGTGGCGTCGGGCCAGACCGGTGCAGGGCAGCGGGCCGGCGCAGGGTCAGGCGGGCCGGCGCAGGGTCAGGCGGCCGCGTAGGTGAGGCACTGCGTCTCACCGTTGCTCGCGGTGCCGACCTCGATGGTCGCCGCCGTGCAGGTGAGGTCCGCGTTGTGCACGCAGTCGGCCAGCTGGCACGCGCCGACGTGCCCGGCGGGGGACGTGGCGTGCTTGGTGGGCAGCCCGAGGAAGGTCGCGCAGTGGTTCGCGCCGTGGTCGCCCACGGTGATCGCGGGCGCGTGGCAGGACACGTCCGCGTTGAAGGTGCAGCCGCTGACGGAGCACTGGTGGATGGGGGTGAGGTCCAGGTTCACGGTGGCCATGGCCCGAGTATGACCACGGAGAAGGTGACCGCGCTAGCCAGGAATGCCTTTCCTGAACGGTCTCCCGAAAGGCGAGGAAAGGCATTCCTCACCTTCCGGGAACACCGAGGTCAGCCTTCCCTCAGCGCCTCGACGACGTGGTCGACGCAGGCCGTCAGGGCCCGGACGTCGCGCGGGTCGACCGCGGGGAACAACCCGATCCGCAGCTGGTTCCGCCCCAGGCTGCGGTAGGGGAAGACGTCGACGATGCCGTTGTCCCGCAGCACGTCCTGCACCGCCACGGCGTCCACCGCGGGGTCCAGGTCGACCGTCGCGACGACGGGGCTGCGCGCGGCCTCCTCGGCCACGAAGGGCGCCGCCCACGCGCGCGCGAGGGCCCAGTCGTAGACGACGGCGGCGGATTCCGCGGTGCGCGCCGCCGCCCACGACAGGCCACCGCGCGCCAGCAGCCAGTCGACCTGGTCGGCGAGCATCACCAGGGTCGCCACCGCGGGGGTGTTGTACGTCTGGTCCTTCGCCGAGTTCTCGACCGCGATCGCGAGGTCGAGGGACGCGGGCACCCAGCGCGACGTGGCCCTCAGCTCCGCCACCCGCGCCAGGGCGGCCGGGGACAGCAGCGCGATCCACAGGCCGCCGTCGGCGGCGAAGGACTTCTGCGGCGCGAAGTAGTAGGCGTCGGTCTGCGCCACGTCGACGAGGACGCCGCCCGCGGCGGAGGTCCCGTCGACCAGCACGAGCGGGGCCTCGGCCCCGGTGGTCGCGGGGCGCACGACGGGGGCCACGACCCCCGTGGACGTCTCGTTGTGCGGCCAGGCCACGACGTCCACGCCGGCGGCCACGTCGCCCAGGCGCGGCAGGGTCCCGGGCTCGGCGCCCACCAGGACCGGCTCGGCGAGGAACGGGGCCGCGGCGACGGCCTGCGCGAACTTCGCGGAGAACTCCCCCAGCACCAGGTGCTGCGAGCGCTCGCGCACCAGGCACAGGGTCGCGACGTCCCAGAACGCGGTGCTGCCGCCGTTGCCGAGCACCACCTCGTAGCCCGGCGGCAGGGAGAACAGCCGGGTCAGCCCCTCGCGCACCCGGCGCACGAGGTCCCTGACCGGGGCCTGCCGGTGCGAGGTGCCGAGGACCGTGCGCCCGGCCCGCAGCAGCGCGTCCACCTGCTCGGGGCGCACCTTGGACGGGCCGGAGCCGAACCGCCCGTCGGCGGGCAGGAGGTCGGCGGGCAGGGTGAGGCGGGGACGGCTCGCGGTGCTCACGCGGGCATCCTGCCGCACGGGCCGCCGGAGGCCGGGAGTCGCGCGCAGGGGGTCAGCCGGGCAGCACCCGGCCCGTCGCCGGGTCGACGGTGAGCCGCCCGCGCTGGAACTCCTGCCGCACGCCGCCCCGGACGGCGAACTCCGCACCCACGGGGTAGCCGAGGGCGGAGTTCTCCCAGCCCAGCGCGGCGTAGCGGGCCAGCACGGCCCCCTGCACGGCCTGCGGGCCGGTGGCCGGGGTCCAGTACACGAGACCACCGAGGTAGCGCTGCACGACGCCGCCGTCGCGCAGCGGGACCTCCTCGCTCGTCGGGAAGCCGAGCGAACCGCCCTCCCAGCCCCGCGAGGCGTAGAGCTGACCGATCGCGCCCTTGACCTCGTGCGCACCCGTGGCCGCGGTCCAGTAGGTCAGCCCGCCCTGGAACCGTTGCACGACACCGCCCCTGACGGCGATCTCGTCGCTCGTCGGGTAGCCCAGCGAGCCGCCCTCCCAGCCCTTGCGGGCGTAGAGGTCGCCGAACGCGCCGCGCACCTCGTGGGTCCCCGCGGCCGGCGAGGAGTAGACGAGCCCGCCCTGGAAGCGCTGCACGACGCCGTCCGCGCGCAGGCGGATCTCCCCGCTCGTCGGGTAGCCGAGGGCCGAGCCCTCCCAGCCCCTCGCGGCGTACAGCCGCTCGACCTCCCCGCTGACGACGTGCGCGCCCGTCGCGGGCGAGGCGTAGATGAGGCCCCGCGCGAAGCGCTGCACGGAGCCGCCCGCGCGCAGGGCGATCTCGTCGCCGTCCGGCAGGCCGAGTCGCGAGGTGCTCGCCCCCGCGGCCTCGTAGGCGGCCTGGATGGCGCCGCGCACGACGCTCGGCCGGCCCCCCACGCCGCTCCAGGTCGTCGACCCGTCCGGGTTGCGGACGGGCGCGCCGGGCACCGGCGGGGTCACGGGCGGGACGACCACGGGAGTCGGCGTCGGCGTGGGCGTCGGCGTCGAC
>NZ_JAAALN010000128.1 GCF_009906795.1 Kineococcus siccus | reverse complement strand
CCCAGTCCCAGAACCCGAACGCGTTGGCCGGGTCGATGCCGAAGGCCTCGACCTTGTCCAGCGCCGTGGAGACCGCCACGAAGTGCTTGGCCACCGCGCCGCGGCGGGCCTCGTCGTCGTCGGCGAGGACCCCCGCCGCGGCGAGCCGCTCCCAGAGCCAGCTGCGGGCCAGGCGCGCGTTGGTCAGCGTCTCCAGCGTGCCGAACGTCTTGGACGCGACGATGAACAGCGTCGTCTCGGGGTCCAGCCCCGCGGTCTTCTGCGCCACGTCGGTCGGGTCGATGTTGGAGACGAAGCGGCACTCCAGGCCCGCCTGCACGTAGGGCTCCAGCGCCGCGTACGCCATGACGGGCCCGAGGTCGGACCCGCCGATGCCGATGTTCACCACGGTCGCGATGCGCTTGCCGGTCACGCCCGTCCAGGCGCCCGAGCGGACCTGGTCGGCGAAGGAGAACACCTCGGCCAGCTCCCGCTGCACGTCGGCGTCGACGTCCTGGCCGTCGACCACGAGCGGCGGCTGCGCGCCCGGCGGCCGGCGCAGCGCGGTGTGCAGCACGGCGCGGTCCTCGGTGGGGTTCACGTGCTCGCCCGCGAACATCGCCGCCAGGCGGCCGGCGACGCCGGTCTCCTCCGCGAGCTGCAGCAGCAGCGCGAGCGTCTCGTCCGTGACGAGGTTCTTCGACAGGTCCACGTGCAGGTCCGCCGCGTCGAAGGTGAGCCGCTGCGCCCGGTCCGGGTCGGCCGCGAACCAGCCCCGCAGGTCGGGCGCGGTCGCGGCGTGGTGGGCCTGCAGGGCCGCCCAGGCGCTCGTGGACGTGGGGTCGACGGGCGGTCCGCCGTTGCTGCTCGTGGTCACGTGTCCTCCTGCGGTCGGCTGCTGGAGCGACCGTAGCCAGCCCACCGCCGGACCGCGCGCGTGGCTGCTGGCACAGTGGGCGCGTGCAGCGGTGGGAAGGCCTGTCGGCCGTCGAGGCGGACTTCGGGCCCTCGGTCGTCACGATCGGCAACTTCGACGGGGTGCACCGGGGGCACGCGGCCGTGCTCGCCCGCGTGGTGGCCACGGCCCGCTCGCGCGGGGCGGCGGCCGTCGCGGTGACGTTCGACCCGCACCCGCTGCAGGTCCTCGACCCCGAGCGCGCCCCCGGGCTGCTGACGGGCGTCGACCACCGCCTGGAGCGCATGGAGGCCGCGGGTCTCGACGCGGTCCTCGTGATGCCCTTCACGACGGAGCTCGCGAGCTGGAGCCCCGAGCGGTTCGTGGTCGACGTCTTCGTGCGCGCCCTCGGCGCGCAGGTGGTCGTCGTGGGTCACGACGTCCGCTTCGGGCGGCGGAACTCGGGCGACCTGGCCACCATGCGCGAGCTCGGGGCGCGGCACGGCTTCGAGGTGGCGGTCCTGGAGGACCTGGGCGACCCGAGCGACGGCAGCCCGCGGTGGTCCTCCACCGCCGTGCGCGACGCCCTCGCGGCGGGGGACGCCGAGCGCGCCGCCGCGGTCCTGGGCCACCTGCACCGCGTGACCGCGACCGTCGTGCACGGCGACCACCGGGGCCGCGAGCTGGGCTACCCCACGGCGAACCTGTCCACGGTCGCGGGCGAGACGGAGGGCCTCGTGCCCGCCGACGGCGTGTACGCGGGCTGGGTCGTGCGCGCCGAGGGCACGCCGCAGGAGGACCGGATGCCGTCGGCGATCTCGGTGGGCAGCAACCCGACCTTCGACGGCCTCGAGCGCCGCGTGGAGGCGTACTGCATCGACCGGACCGGGCTCGACCTCTACGGGGAGCGGGTGGCCGTGGAGTTCGTGCGGCGGCTGCGCCCGACGCTGCGCTTCGACGGCGTCGACGCGCTCGTCGTGCAGATGGGCCGGGACGTGGACGAGGCCCGCCGCCTCCTCGCGGGGGCCGGGCGGTCGGGCCTGTCCGTGCCCGGCTGGTAGCCTGGCGTCGCCGTACTAGCGGCCGCGGATCCAGAGCGCCCGGGTGGATCAGCCCCGAGGCACCGCGCAACGACGGACCAGGAGAGCTCGTGCCCCTCGACGCTGAAGTCAAGAAGAAGATCATGACCGAGTACGCCACCAGCGAAGGCGACACCGGCTCCCCCGAGGTCCAGGTGGCGATGCTGACGCAGCGCATCCGCGACCTCACGGAGCACCTCAAGGTGCACCAGCACGACCACCACAGCCGTCGTGGGCTGCTGCTGCTCGTCGGCCAGCGCCGGCGCCTGCTGCAGTACATGGCCAAGAAGGACATCAACCGCTACCGCTCGATGATCGAGCGGCTCGGCATCCGCCGCTGACGCGACGCAGGGGTGGTCCCGCACCGGGACCACCCCTGCTGCCGTTGGCGCCACCGCGGCCGCACACGCGGCCGTGAGACACCAGGAGCGACCGCAGCGTCGTGCCGGTCCTCGGTAGTGGCCCCCGGACGCCGACGACGTCGGCTCCCGTGGGCCTCGATCGAAGGCCGGATCGGGGCCCGTGCGACAGCACGGTCCCGAGACGCGCAGTCCTCCGAGCACCACAGAGGAGGAACCCGTGGAGGGTCCTGAGATCACCGCCGCCGAAGCCGTCATCGACAACGGCACGTTCGGCACCCGCACCATCCGCTTCGAGACGGGCCGCCTGGCCAAGCAGGCCGCCGGCTCCGCCGCCGTCTACCTCGACGGCGAGTCCTTCCTGCTGAGCGCGACCACCGCCGGCAAGTCCCCGAAGGACCAGTTCGACTTCTTCCCCCTGACGGTGGACGTCGAGGAGCGCAGCTACGCCGCCGGCAAGATCCCCGGCTCGTTCTTCCGCCGCGAGGGCCGCCCGTCCACCGAGGCGATCCTCACGTGCCGCCTCATCGACCGCCCGCTGCGCCCGAGCTTCGTCAAGGGCCTGCGCAACGAGGTCCAGGTCGTCGTCTCTGTCATGGCGCTGCACCCCGACGACGCCTACGACGTCGTGGCCATCAACGCCGCGTCGCTGTCGACCCAGCTCTCGGGCCTGCCGTTCTCCGGCCCCATCGGCGGCGTGCGCATCGCGCTGATCGAGGGCCAGTGGGTCGCCTTCCCGCGCTACTCCGAGCTCGAGCGCGCCGTCTTCGACATGGTCGTCGCCGGCCGCGTCGTCACCGCCGCGGACGGGTCGCAGGACGTCGCGATCATGATGGTCGAGGCCGAGGCGACCGAGGGCTCCTGGACCCTCATCAAGGAGCAGGGCCAGACCGCCCCGACCGAGGAGGTCGTGGCCGCGGGCCTCGAGGCGGCCAAGCCGTTCATCGCCGAGCTCGTGCGCGCGCAGGCCGAGGTGGCCGCCACCGCCGCCAAGCCGACCGCCGCGTTCCCCACGTTCCCGGACTACGCCGACGACGCGTACCAGGCCGTGTTCGACGCGACGTCGGCCGACCTGACCGCCGCGCTGCAGATCTCCGGCAAGCAGGAGCGCGAGTCCCGCATCGACGAGATCAAGGACGCTGTGAAGGCGTCGCTGGCCGAGTCGTTCGCCGGGCGCGAGAAGGAGGTCTCCGCGGCCTACCGCTCGGTGCAGAAGAGCCTCATCCGCCAGCGCGTGCTGACGGACGGCGTCCGCATCGACGGCCGCGGCCTGGCCGACATCCGGACGCTGTCCGCCGAGGTCGAGGTCCTGCCCCGCGTGCACGGCTCGGCGCTGTTCGAGCGCGGCGAGACCCAGATCCTCGGGGTCACCACGCTGAACATGCTCCGCATGGAGCAGCAGCTGGACACGCTGTCGCCCGTGACGCGCAAGCGGTACATGCACAACTACAACTTCCCGCCGTACTCCACCGGTGAGACCGGCCGCGTGGGTTCGCCCAAGCGCCGCGAGATCGGCCACGGCGCCCTCGCCGAGCGCGCCCTGGTCCCGGTCCTGCCGGCCCGCGAGGAGTTCCCCTACGCGATCCGCCAGGTCTCCGAGGCGCTGGGCTCCAACGGGTCCACCTCGATGGGCTCGGTCTGCGCGTCCACCCTGTCGCTGCTGAACGCCGGGGTTCCGCTGCGCGCGCCCGTCGCCGGCATCGCCATGGGCCTCATCTCCGACACCGTCGACGGCGAGACCCGCTACGCGGCGCTGACCGACATCCTCGGGGCCGAGGACGCCTTCGGCGACATGGACTTCAAGGTCGCCGGCACCAAGGAGTTCGTCACCGCGATCCAGCTCGACACCAAGCTCGACGGCATCCCCGCCTCGGTGCTGGCCGGTGCGCTGACCCAGGCCCGCGACGCGCGGCTGCACATCCTCGACGTCATGGCCGAGGCCATCGACGCCCCGGACGAGATGTCGCCGACCGCGCCGCGGATCATCACGGTCAAGGTCCCCGTGGACAAGATCGGCGAGGTCATCGGGCCGAAGGGCAAGATGATCAACCAGATCCAGGAGGACACCGGCGCCGACATCTCCATCGAGGACGACGGCACGGTGTTCATCGGGGCCGTCGACGGCCCCTCGGCGGAGGCGGCCCGCGCGGCCGTCAACGCCATCGCCAACCCGACGATGCCCGAGGTCGGCGAGCGCTACCTCGGCACCGTCGTGAAGACGACGACCTTCGGCGCGTTCGTCTCGCTGCTGCCCGGCAAGGACGGCCTGCTGCACATCTCGCAGCTGCGCAAGCTCTCGGGCGGCAAGCGCGTCGACAACGTCGAGGACGTCGTCGCGGTGGGCCAGAAGGTCCAGGTCGAGATCGCCGAGATCGACCCCCGCGGCAAGCTCTCGCTGATCCCGGTCGTCGCCGAGGAGGCCGCGGACGCCGCGGTCGCCCCCGAGGCCGAGCCGGCCGACGCCTGAGGTGTCGGCCGCGCATCACGGCCCGTCCGGCGCCCCGGTCGAGCTGCCCGTCGTGGCAGCCGGCCGGGAGCCGCTGACGACGACGCTGTCCGAGCAGGACGGTGCGGTGGTCCGCCGCACCGTCCTGCCCTCGGGCGCCCGCGTCCTCACCGAGGCCATGCCCGGCCAGCGCTCGGCCACGGTCGGGTGCTGGGTGGGCGTCGGCTCCCGCGACGAGGACCGCGGCCACTTCGGCTCGACGCACTTCCTCGAGCACCTGCTGTTCAAGGGCACCGAGCGCCGCGACGCCATGGACATCGCCACGGCGTTCGACGCCGTCGGCGGTGAGGCGAACGCCGCCACCGGCAAGGAGCACACGACCTACTACGCGCGGGTGCTCGACGCCGACCTGCCGATGGCGATCGACGTGGTGACCGACATGGTGACCTCGGCGGTGCTCGACGAGGACGACTTCACGAGCGAGCGCGAGGTCATCCTCGAAGAGCTCGCGATGAACGACGACGACCCCGCCGACGTGGCCCACGAGCGGTTCGCCGAGCTCGTGCTCGGCGCGCACCCCCTCGGGCGCCCCATCGGCGGGACCCCCGACACGATCCGCGCCGTGGGGCGCGGGGACGTGTGGGAGCACTACCGCGAGCACTACCGGCCCTCGACGCTGGTCTTCACGGCCGCGGGCGGGCTCGACCACGACGAGGTCGTCGACCTCGTGCAGGCCGAGCTGTCCCGCGCCGCAGGGGATCTCGGCGAGGCGGCGCCCGCGCCGCGGCGCACCGGCGGAGTCCCCACCGGGGGGCTGGAGCGCGGTCAGGCCCTGGTGGTCGAGCGCAGCACCGAGCAGGCGCACGTGCTGCTCGGCATGACGGGCATCACGGCCACCGACGAGCGGCGGTTCCAGCTCTCGGTGCTCAACGCGGTGCTCGGCGGCGGCATGAGCAGCCGGCTGTTCCAGGAGGTCCGCGAGAAGCGGGGCCTGGCGTACTCGGTCTACTCGTTCAACGCCAACTACGCCGACTCCGGCTACGTCGGGCTGTACGCCGGCTGCTCGCCCGCGAAGGCGGGGCAGGTGGCCGAGCTGATGCTGGCTGAACTGGTGAAGCTCGCGCAGGACGGCCTGGGCGCCGAGGAGCTGCAGCGCGGCATCGGTCAGCTCGCCGGCGGCCTGGTCCTCGGCCTGGAGGACTCGGGTTCGCGCATGAACCGGCTCGGCAAGTCCGAGCTGGTCCACGGGCAGTTCCTCGACGTCGACGGTGTCCTGCAGCGGGTCCGGTCGGTCACGGCGGAGGAGGTGCGCGCCCTCGCGGGGGAGCTGCTCTCCCGGCCGCGCTCGGTCGCCGTGGTGGGCCCGTTCGCCGACGACAGCCAGTTCACCGGCGTCCTGCAGTGACGACCGGTTCCTGGTGACGACGAGGGTCGCGGTCGTCGGCGCGCGGGGCCGCATGGGCGCGCAGGCGTGCCGTGCGGTCTCCGCCGCCGACGACCTCGACCTCGTCGCCGAGATCGGCCGGGGCGACGGCCTCGACGCCGCGCTCGGCGCGGACGTCCTGGTCGACCTCACGGTCCCGGGGTCCGTGCTCGCGAACGTCGAGTGGGCGCTGGCGCACGGCCTGCACGTCGTCACGGGCACCACCGGCTGGACCGACGAGCGCCTCGCGCAGGTGCACGGGTGGCAGGCCGCCGCCCCCCACCTCGGGGTCCTCGTCGCCACGAACTTCGGCCTCGGCGCCGTGCTCGTCATGCAGTTCGCGCGGCAGGCGGCGAAGTACTTCGAGTCCGTCGAGGTCGTCGAGCTGCACCACCCCGGCAAGGTCGACGCGCCCTCCGGCTCCGCGATCCGCACGGCGCAGCTCATCGCCGCCGCGCGCGCCGAGGCCGGGATGGGCCCGTCGCCGGACGCCACCGAGCAGGAGCTGCCCGGCGCCCGCGGGGCGGTCGTGGACGGGGTGCACGTGCACGCCGTGCGGATGCGGGGGATGACCGCGCACCAGGAGGTCGTCCTGGGCGGCCCGGGGGAGACCCTGACCCTGCGCGACGACACCTACGACCGCGCGGCCTACATGCCGGGCCTGCTGCTGGGCGTCCGGACCGTCGTGGGCCGCCCGGGCGTCACGGTCGGCCTCGAGCACTACCTCGACCTCTGAGCAGGAGCCCCGTGCGCACCAAGGTCGTCATCGTCGTCTCGTGCCTCGCGCTGGCGTTCTACTTCGTCCTGCTGGGCCGCCTCGGCGTCGGGCTCATCGGCACGGGCGAGTGGGCGGGCGTCTCGCTGGGCGTCGCCCTCGTGCTGCTGCCGCTCGTGGGGGCCTGGGCCGTCTGGCGCGAGCTCGCGTTCGGCCGGGCCACCGAGCGCCTCGGCCGCGAGCTGGCCGAAGCGGGACAGCTGCCCGTCGACGACCTGGACCGCACGGCGTCGGGACGCGTGGACCGGGCGGCCGGCAGCGCGATGTACGAGCGCTGCCGCGCCGAGGTCGAGGCCTCGCCCGAGGACGCGGGCGCGTGGTTCCGGCTCGCGATCGCCTACGACGCCGCGGGCGACCGTCGGCGGGGCCGAGCCGCCGCGCGGCACGCCGTGCGCCTGCGCGCCGGCCGCTGAGACGCCGGCCGCCGAGACGCCCGCCGCTGAGACGCCTGCCGCCACACTCGTCCCGGACGGTCACGACCGTCCTCGTCACCGGAGGTGCCGGATGATCGAGATCATGAGCCCCGCGGAGCTGGCCCGGGCCCGCGAGACGGGCGCGCTCGTCGGGCGCATCCTGCAGACGCTCCGCGCCCGCTGCGAGGTCGGCACGAACCTGCTCGACGTCGACCGCTGGGCGCGGGAGATGATCGAGGCGGCCGGGGCGCAGTCCTGCTACGTCGACTACGCGCCGTCCTTCGGCCGCGGCCCCTTCGGCCACCACATCTGCACCTCGGTCAACGACGCCGTGCTGCACGGGCTGCCGCACGACCGCGACCTCGCCGACGGCGACCTGCTCACGCTCGACCTCGCGGTGTCCCTCGGCGGGGTCGTCGCGGACTCCGCCACGAGCTTCAACATCGGCGGCGCCGCACCGGCCGAGGACGCCGACCTGATCGCGGCGACCGAGCGGGCCCTCGCCGCGGGCATCGCGGCGGTGCGGCCCGGCGCGCGGCTCGGGGACGTCTCGCACGCGATCGGCACGGTCCTCGGCGAGGCGGGGTACCGCGTCAACACCCAGTTCGGGGGCCACGGGGTCGGCTCGACCATGCACCAGGACCCGCACGTCGCGAACTCCGGCCGGCCCGGCCGCGGCTACCGGCTGCAGCCCGGGCTGCTGCTGGCCCTGGAGCCGTGGGTGATGGCGGACACCGACGAGCTCGTCACCGACCCCGACGGCTGGACGCTGCGCAGCGCGACGGGCTGCCGCACGGCCCACAGCGAGCACACGATCGCCGTCACCGAGGACGGCGCCGACGTCCTGACCCTCGTGGGGCCGCAGGCCGCCCGGTCCTCCTGACCGGTGGGCCGGAGCCGGCCGCGAGGTCGGCCGCGGTGGGCGTCACGGGGTGTCCAGCAGCTCCGCGAGGTCCGCGACGACGACGTCGGCGCCGTGCTCGCGCAGGGCGTCGGCGTGCCCGAGGCGGTCGACCCCGACGACGACGCCGAAGGCGCCGGTGCGCCCCGCCTCGACGCCCGCGAGCGCGTCCTCGAAGACCGCCGCCTGGCCGGGCGCGACGCCCAGCGCCTCGGCGCCGGCCAGGAACGTGTGGGGCGCGGGCTTGCCGGCCAGGCCGCGCTCGCGCAGGGTGACGCCGTCGATCCTCGCCTCGACGAGCTCGGCCAGGCCCGTGACCTCGAGCACCTGGCGGGTGTTGGCGCTGGAGGAGACCACGGCCCGGCGCAGCCCCGCGTCCCGCGCGGCCAGGAGGAAGCGGCGGGAGCCCTCGTAGACGTCGACGCCGTCGGTGCGGATGCGCTCGGCGAGGTCGGCGTTCTTGCGGTTGCCGAGCCCCGCGACGGTCGCGGCGTCCCACGGCTGGTCGGGCGGGTCCTGCGGCGAGCCCTCGGGCAGCTCGATGCCGCGGCTGGCCAGGAAGTCGCGGACCCCCGCGGCCCGGGGCTTGCCGTCGACGTGGGCGGCGTAGTCCGCGGCGGGGTCGAAGGGCACGAACGGCTCACCCGTCGCCTCGGCGCGGGCGGCGAGGTAGGCGTCGAAGGTGGCCGTCCAGGCGGCGTCGTGCACGGCGGCCGTGTCGGTCAGCACCCCGTCCAGGTCGAACAGGCAGGCGGTCACGCCGTCCGGCAGTCCCAGCACCACGCGCGTCGTCCTCTCGTCGGCGGACCCGGCCACCCGGGCTCAGACAGACCCTAGGAGCCGCCCCGGCGGCGCGCCCTCCGGCGGGCGTGGCGGGCCCCGGCGCGGGTAGGGAGCGGTCATGCCGACCTACCGCGTCAACACCGAGGCCCTCGAGCAGGCGCACCACCTCATCGACGAGGGCCGCTACGACGACAGCACCGGCTGGTCCGAGGCCGCGCCCTCCGCCGCGGACGGCAACGAGGAGCGGGACGACGACGGCTGGGACGGGTACGCCCGCTGGCACCTCGGCGTCGACCCGGACGCGTCCGAGCACACCAAGAAGCGCTACCACTTCCCCTACGGGGACTTCACCCGGGTGAACCGGTCGGCGCTGATCCACGCCAAGCAGCGCGCGTCGCAGAACGACCACCCCGAGGTGCAGCAGGCGGCGGACGAGCTGCTCCAGCACCTCGACCGCGTCCGCTCCTGACGCTCCTCGACACGACGCTCCTCGACACGAAGCGACACGACGCGACGCGGCCCGGTCCCGCGGGGACCGGGCCGCGTCGTGCGGGGCGTGCGTCAGCGGGCGCCGTCGAGGACGGTCTTGACCCAGCCCGCCTCGCGGCGGTCGAAGTGCCGGTAGGCGTCGAGGGCGTCCTGCGCGACGGGGGCGTGCTGCGTGATCACCGTGGCGGGGTCCACGACCCCGGCGGCCACGAGGTCGAGCAGCTGCGGCACGTAGCGGCGGTGCTCGCAGTTGCCCATCTTCAGGACGAGGTTCTTGTTCATCGCCTGCCCGAGGGGGAAGCTGGACATCGTCGGCGGGTACACCCCGATGATGCCGACCGTCCCCGCCTTCGCGACGGCCTGCACGTACCACTGCGCGGCCTGCGACGGCGCGTCGCCCGGCCGCCACGTCCCGTCCTGCTCGTTCGTCTCGGGCGCGTTGCCGGCGACCTCCGCGGCGAACTGCTCCGCCGACTGCGCCGACGCCTCGGCCGCCGGCCCCTCCTTCGGGCGTTCCGCGTCGACCCCCACCGCGTCGATGACGCGGTCGGGCCCGGCGCCGCCGGTGAGGTCCCGCAGGACCGTGACGGGGTCCTCGGCGTTGAAGTCGACGGTCTCGGCCCCCAGGCGGCGGGCGGCGTCGAGGCGGTCGGGGTGCCCGTCCACGACGAGCACCCGGCCCGCACCCTGCCGGAACGCGGACAGGACCGCGAACAGCCCCACGGGGCCGGCCCCGAACACGGCGACGGTGTCGCCGTCGCCCACCTCGGCGAGCTTCGCGCCGAACCAGGCGGTCGGGAAGACGTCGGACACCATGATCGCCTGATCGTCGGTGACGGCCTCGGGGACCCGGACGAGCCCGACGTGCGCGAACGGCACCCGCACGAACTCCGCCTGCATCCCGTCGAGCCCGCCCGCGGCCTCGGGGCCGCCGAAGAACACGGTGCCGGCCGTCTTGCCGCCGGGGTTCGCGACGTCGCACTGGGAGTAGTACCCGGCGCGGCAGTAGGAGCACGACCCGCAGGCGACGGTCGAGGGCACCACCACGCGGTCGCCCGGTGCGAGGTTGCGCACCCCGGGGCCGACCTCCTCGACGATCCCGACGGCCTCGTGGCCGAGGACCGTCCCCTCCCGCATGCCGCTCATGGTGCCGCGCACGAAGTGCAGGTCGGTGCCGCAGATGGCGCTCGTGGTGATCCGCACGACGGCGTCGAAGGGGTCCCGCACCGTCGGGTCGGGGACCTCGTCGAGGCGGATGTCGCCGACGCCGTGCCAGACGACGGCCTTCACGACGCCGCCCCGGGGTGCAGCAGGACCTTCGTCCAGCCGTCCTCGCGGGCGTCGAACTTCGCGTACCCCTCGGGCGCCTGTCCCAGCGGCAGTTCGTGGGAGACGATGAACCCGGGCCGCGCCCGGCCCGCGACGATGAGGTCGCGCAGCTGGCGGTTGTAGCGCATGACGGGCGCCTGGCCGGTGCCCATCGACTGACCCTTGGTGAAGAACGTGCCGTAGTCGAAGCCGATCCGTCCCTCCTTCGCGCCCTCGTCGGCAGCGCCCGGGTCCGAGGGCATGTAGACCCCCACCACGCCGATCCCGCCCGTGGTCCGGACGACCTTCACGAGGTTGTCCAGCACGAGTTCCGGGTGCTCGTCGCCCGCCGGGTCGTGCGCCTGGTAGCCGACGGCCTCCACGCCGCGGTCGGTGCCGCGCCCCTGCGTCTGCTCCATGATCTGCTCGACGGGGTCGCCTGCGGAGAAGTCGACGGGAGTGGCGCCGATGCTCGCGGCCAGCGCGAGCCGGTCGGCCTCCTTGTCGACCACGAACACCCGCGCCGCCCCCTTGAGCAGCGCGCTGTGCGCGGCCATGAGGCCGACGGGGCCCGCGCCGAACACCGCGACGTCGTCGCCGGGGACCATGCCCGAGAGCTCCACGCCGTGCCAGCCCGTGGGGAAGATGTCCGACAGCATCGTGAAGTCGTTCTCGTGCTCGGTGCCCGCGGGGAGTTCCAGCAGGTTGACGTCGGCGAACGGGACCCGCAGGAACTCGGCCTGCCCGCCGTCGTAGGGACCCATGTTGGCGTAGCCGTACGCGGCGCCGTCCATGCCCTCGATCGGGTTGACGCGCGTGCAGAACGACGTCCAGCCGTGCAGGCAGTTGCGGCAGGTGCCGCACGCGATGTTGAACGGGACCGACACCCGGTCGCCGACCTCCAGGCGCGTCACGGCGTCGCCCACGGCCTCGACGACGCCCATGTTCTCGTGCCCGAGGACCTTGCCCTCCTCGACCGTGCTGCGGCCCTCGTACATGTGCAGGTCCGACCCGCAGATGTTCGTCGTGGTGATCCGGACGACGGCGTCGGTGGGGTTCTCGACGCGGGCGTCGGGGACGTCCTCGACGGTCACGGTGCGCGGGCCTCGGTAGACGACAGCCTTCACTGGTGCTCCTCCTGGGGGGTGGTCGGTCAGCCGGGGATCGTCTGGCGCTCGGGCACGACGGACACCGTGACCCGTTCGATCTCGATCTTCTCCGGCGGGTAGGGCTGGCCCTCGTACTCCTGCGACAGCTCGTCGATGCGGTCGCGCGCGGCCTGGCCGCGCTCCACGTCGCCGAGCCGCCCGCTGACCTCGGCGTAGCGGTAGGGGTCCTGCTCGTCGCGGATGGCCGGCGTCACCCGCGCGTCGCGCTCGAGGTCCGCGAACTCCTGGCGGTGCACCTCGGTGTTCACGTGCGGCCGGTCACCGTCGACCCCGACCCGGATGTGCTGCGTCTGGATCCGGCCGCTCGGCAGCAGCGTGGAGATCGCGGCGTGGTCGGCGCCGCTCGCGAGTTCCCGCGTGGTGCGGTGGAGGTCGGGTCCGTCCTGGGTGTCGGCCACGGGGTCTCGAGTACCCCTCCCGCCCACGACCATGCGCGGCCCGGCGGCCGTCGGGCGTTCCGGCGCAGCCGTGGCCGACCGCCGCGCTCGTCCGCGGGTCGGGTCGGGTCAGGCGTCCGTCGGGTCGGGCGGGACCTCGCGCTCGCCCGCCGCGAGGTGCGACGTCGACTGCCGGCGTGCCCGCTCGGCGGCCGTGCGCGCGTCGGTGGGTTCCGCGGTGGGCAGGGCGCGGGCGACCTCCGCGGAGTTCGCGTAGTCGTCCGGCGGGACGGCGCGCAACGCCTTCAGGACGTCCTCGTCGGCTCCCGCGGCGCGGGCCCCCGCGAGGAGGTCGTCCTTGCCGGCGGGGTAGTGGACGTCGCCCAGGCGCCGCAGCACCTCGTCTGTGGTGGCCATGCCCCGGGCGTACCCGCGGCCCCGCCGATCACACCTGAGGGTGGGGCAGGAGGAGGCGCCCCTGCGGCGTGGGGCGGACCCCCGCCGCGTCACCCGTCGCCG
>NZ_JAAALN010000127.1 GCF_009906795.1 Kineococcus siccus | reverse complement strand
GGGTGAGGGCGGTGCTGCCCGGACTGCTCATGGGGTCCTCCGACGTCCTGCTCGCTGCAGCCGTTGGTGCGGGGAGAGCCGGGGCAGGGCGCCGCCGGCGCACGGGGACGACCCCGCCCGCGGGTGCGGACGGGGTCGGCCGTGATCAGCTCTTCTGGTAGACCTCGGTGACCTGCTTCTCGGCGAGGGCCTGGCCGTCGTCGAGCGCCTTCTCGACGGTGGTCTGGCCCGCGATCGCGGAGGAGACGCCCTGCGACACCTGCGTGCCCAGGTTGGCGAACTCGGGGATCGCGATGAACTGGATGCCGGGGGCCGGGCGCTTCTGCACGCCCGGGTCGGCCGGGTCCGCGGCGTTGATGGCGTCCTGGGTGGCCTGGTAGAACGGGCCGGCCGACTGCTGGTAGTCGGTGTTCTCGTAGGTCGAGTTGCGCTTGCCGGCGGGCACGCTGGCCCAGCCGACCGTGGAGCCCACGAGCTCCTCGTACCTCTGGCTGGAGGCCCAGGAGATGAACTTCCAGGCGTTCTCCTGCTTCTGCGACGCCTTCTGCACGCCCCAGGCCCAGGAGTAGAGCCACCCGGAGGAGTCGGTCTTGTTGACCGGCGCGGCGACGTAGCCGATCTTCCCGGCGACGGGCGAGCCGGTCGCCTCGAGCGAGCCGGCGGCCGACGTCGCGTCGTACCACATCGCGACCTGACTCTGGGTCATGCCGTTCAGGCACTCGGTGAACCCGGCCTGCGGTGCACCGGCCTCGCCGTGGGCCCGCACGAGGTCGACGTAGAACTTCGTCGCCTCGACGAACTCGGGAGCGTTGACCTGGGCGTTCCAGTTCTCGTCGAACCAGGTGCCGCCGAAGGTGTTGACCACGGTGGTCAGCGGGGCGAAGACCTGACCCCAGCCGGGCTGGCCGCGCAGGGCGATGCCCTTCATGTTGGGCGCCGCGCCGTCGAGCTGGGCCGCGAAGTCCGCGACCTCCTGCCACGTCGGCTTCGCAGGCATCGTCAGGCCCTTGGACTCGAAGATGTCCTTGCGGTACATCAGGAACGAGGACTCGCCGTAGAAGGGCTCGGCGTACACCTTGCCGTCCTCCCCCGTGAGCGCGGTCGCGAGGGGGGCGAGGATGTCGTCCTGGGCGAAGGCGGTGTCGGCCGAGATGAAGTCGTCCAGCGGGGCCAGCCACTCGTTCTTGGAGTAGAAGGGCACCTCGTAGTTCGAGATCGACGCGACGTCGTACTGACCGGCCTGGCTGGAGAACTCCTGGCTGATCTTGTCGCGCACGTCGTTCTCGGGCAGCACCGTGTAGTTCACCGTGATACCGGTGTCCTTGGTGAAGTTGTCGGCCGTGAGCTTCTGCAGGTCGATCATCTGGGGGTTGTTCACCATGATGACGCTGATGCTGTTGTCGCCACCGCCACCGCCCCCGCCGGCGCCGCCACCCCCGCCGGCGCCCGAGCAGCTGCTCAGCAGCGCCGCGCCGCCCAGGCCGCCGATCCCGGCCATGGCCGCGCGCCGGCTCACACCTCGCGCCTCGCTGTGACGTCCGAACATCGTCCCCTCCAGTGTCTTCATCGACAGGTCCCAGGATCCGGAGCCAGTGATCACTCCCGCTGGGGTGGCCCTGTGCCGTACGCTCATGTGAGCGGGCTACTCTCAGCTGTGCAGATCGTGACCTGCACCCGGAGGGATGTCAACTCCACGAGCGGCGCCCGGCACCCCGACCGAAGGAGGTCACGCGGTGAGCACCATCCCGACGATCGCTCCGTCCACGGCCGGCGCGGGCGCCCCTGTGCGTCCCCCGGTCGGCGTCGCGTGAGCCGCGCGCCCGCGCGGGGGGCCGCCTCGGTGAGCGGGCTGGCCCTGGCGGCCGCTGCGGCGCAGCGGTTCTACGTCGAGAACCTGACGAAGACCGAGATCGCCCGGCAGCTGGGGGTCAGCCGCTTCAAGGTGGCGCGCCTGCTGGCCGACGCGCAGGACGCCGGCCTCGTCCAGATCCGCGTCACGGCCCCGCCCGCCCTCGACGCCGAGCTGGCGGAGGGTCTGCGCACCCGCTTCGGCGTGCCGGCCGCGTTCGTCCTGCGCGCCGAGGGGGAGACGGTCCTGGACCAGCGACGGGCCGTCGGCGTCTTCACGGCGGGGCTGCTGCAGGAGGTGCTGGCGCCCGAGGACGTCGTCGGCCTCGCGTGGGGCCGCGCCGTGTCCGTCGTCGCGGCCGCCGTCCACGCGCCGCTGCGGTGCCGGTTCGTGCAGCTGTCGGGGGCGCTGCCGCGGCCCGACGTGGAGGAGAGCGCGGTCGAGCTCGTGCGCCGGGTCGCGGCGGGCACGTCCTCGACCGCGGTGACGTTCTACGCGCCGCTCGCCGTCGCCGACGCCGCGACGGCCGACAGCCTGCGGGCGCAGTCCGGCATCGCCGAGGCGCTCGCGGAGCACGACCACCTGACCAAGGCCGTCGTCTCGATCGGCGCCTGGGCGCCGGGGGAGTCGACGGCCCTGGACTCCCTCGACCCCGCCGACGCGCACGCGCTGGCCGCGGCGGGTGCCGTCGCGGAGATCACCGGGGTGCTCCTGGCGGCGGACGGCGGGCCGGTGCCCGGGCTCGCCGCGCGGGTCATCGGCATCACGGCGGACCAGCTGCGGCGCACGCCCGACGTCGTCGCGATGGCGACGGGCGACGCCGGGGCCCGCGCGGCGGCGGTCGCCGCGGTCCTGCGCAGCGGGCTCGTCTCGGCGCTCGTGACCCACGCCGAGCTCGCCCGGCAGGTGCTGGCGCTGCCCGACCCGCCACCCCGCTGACCGGCCTCAGGCGTCGCCCGCCGCCAGACCCGCGCCGCGACCGCGCGGGCGGGGGAGGGCTCAGAAGCCGCGGACCTCGTGCGGCTCGTACGGCGCCTCGAGCTCGGCGACCTCCTCGTCGGTGAGGACGAGGTCGACGGCCGCCACGGCGTCGTCGAGGTGGTGCGGCTTGGTCGCCCCGACGATCGGCGCGGTGACCACGGGGTTGCGCGCGACCCAGGCGAGCGCGACCTGCGCCCGCGGGACGCCCCGGCGCTCGGCGACACGCGCCACCGCCGCGGCGATGTCCGCGTCGGAGTCGCGGTACAGGCTCTTGCCGAACTCGTCCTTCTCCGACCGGTTCGTCGAGGCGTCCCAGTCGCGCGTCAGCTTGCCGCGCGCGAGCGGGCTCCACGGGATGACGCCGATGCCCTCGTCCGCGCACAGCGGCAGCATCTCCCGCTCCTCCTCGCGGTAGAGCAGGTTGTAGTGGTCCTGCATCGTCACGAACCGGCGCCAGCCGTGGGCGTCCTGCAGGTGCAGGGCCTTGGCGAACTGCCACGCCCACATCGACGACGCCCCCAGGTAGCGGACCTTGCCCGCGGTCACGACGTCGTCGAGGGCCTGCAGCGTCTCCTCGAGCGGGACCGTCGGGTCGAAGCGGTGGATCTGGTAGAGGTCGATGTAGTCGGTGCCGAGGCGCCGCAGGCTGTTGTCGACCTCGCTGAGGATCGCCTGCCGCGACAGGCCGCCGCCGTTCGGGCCGGGCCGCATGCGCCCGTGGACCTTGGTGGCGATGACGACCTCCTCGCGCGGGACGGCCTTGAGCAGGACGCTACCGACGATCTCCTCGCTGGAGCCGCCGGAGTAGACGTTGGCGGTGTCGAAGAAGGTCACGCCCGCGTCGAGCGCACGGTGCAGGAAGGGCGCGCTCTCGTGTTCGGGCAGCGTCCAGGGGTGCCCGCCGCGGTCGGGGTCACCGTAGCTCATGCAGCCCAGGCAGAGCCGGGACACCTCGAGGCCGGTGGAGCCGAGCTTCACGTAGTCCATGGCGCGATCCTCACCGACTCCGGGTCCCGGCGCACGGGCAGGCTCAGGCCCTGGGCGGTGGACCGCCGCCGCGGGCGAATAGGAAGGGCCCGCGCACCACGCCGCGACCCTCCGACCCGGACGGGACGAGTTCGTCGCTGCGGATGACTGAGGTCTCGGGACCCGCTGCGACACAGTCGCCGTGCTTGCCGACCACCACCTGAACGGGTACCATCGAACACGTGTCCACTACTCCCGCAGCGACTTCGGCGGATGCGGTGCTGCGCCTGCGGGATGCTGTGGAGGAAGTCCGTCAGGTCGTGCGTCCCGGGGTCTCCGACGCCGATCTCGTCGACGTGATCGCGGCGGCGGAGGTCGTCAAGCGGGCGCTGGGCGCGGTACAGGCCGAGGCGACCGCGGCCCTGACGGTCTCCGTGCGGGCCGCGGAGGCTGCGGCGGGGGTTCCCGCGGCGAAGCGGGGGCGGTCGGTGGGGCCGCTGGTCGCGGCCGCACGGCGGGTGTCCCCGCACCAGGGCGGCCGCCTCGTCGGGGCCGCGCTGGCCCTGGTCGAGGACCTGCCGCAGACCCTGTCCGCGCTGCGCTCCGGGGTGATCGAGGAGTGGACCGCGACCAGGGTCGTGCAGGCCGCGGTGTGCCTGGGCCGCGACGACCGCGGCCGGGTCGACGCCGGCCTCGCGGCGGAGTTCAGGCGCCCCGGGGTGGACGCCGCGGCGATCATCGGATCCGCGACGGCGCTGGCCCAGCAGATCGACCCGATCGCTGCGGTGGCGCGCGCCCGCAAGGCCGCGAACGAGCGGTGCGTGACGGTGCGCCCCGCACCGGACACGATGACGTACGTGACCGCGCTGCTCCCCGTGGCGGAGGGGGTCGCGGTGCACGCCGCGCTCCTGAAGGCCGCCTCCGAGCACGCCGCGACGCGGGCCCCCGGCGACGAGCGCGGTCGGGGTCAGGTCATGGCCGACACGTTCGTGCAGCGGATCACCGGACGCGACCCGTCCACCGAAGCGGTCCCGGTCGTGGTGCACCTGGTGATGGACACCGACACCCTCCTGAACGCCGGCGACGTCTCCGCGAGCATCCCCGGCCACGGACCCGTCCCCGCGGCGGTCGCGCGGGAACTCCTCGCGTGCGCGGCAGAGGCGGGGCTGGCCTCGGTGCGGCGGTTGTTCACCGCCCCCGACCCCTCGCAGCTCGTCGCTCTCGAGTCCCGGCAGCGAGCCTTCCCCGACGGGCTCGCCGCGTTCCTGCGCGCGCGGGACCAGCGGTGCGCGACGCCGTGGTGCGAGGCGCCGATCCGCCACCTCGACCACGTCGAACCCCACGCCAGAGGCGGACCGACCAGCGCCGCCAACGGACAGGGGTTGTGCGAGGCCTGCAACCACACCAAGGAACTCCCCGGCTTCTCCTCCACCCGGGATCCCCGGACCGGGGTCAGGACCCTGCGCCTCCCGACCGGTCACACCTCCGCGAGCTCTCCACCCCCGGTGCTGGGTCATCCCGTGCTGCCGGAGGTCGAACCTCCCGGTACCGAGGCGTTCCTGCGGCACGCCCCGTTCCTCGCCGCCTGATCCACGGGTGGTCGGCCGAGCTCAGCGGAAGTTCGGCACGTCCCGGCGCGTCACGACGTACGGCGAGGCGTAGACGGCCTGCAGCCACTCCACGGGGTTGTGGTCGGTGAGCCACTCGCCGTGCCAGGTGAGTAAGAAGACCCAGTCGGTGCTGGTGCTCTGCAGCAGCTCCGGGTCCGGGATGGGCCCGTTCTCGTGGAGGGCGACGGGCATGTCGGGCCCGACGATGGCGCGGACGGCGGTGTAGATGTCGTTCTGCGGGTCGTAGTCGCCGTCGGCCGCGTAGGTGTCCCCTCCGCTCATGTCGACGACGTCCGGCCCCGGGTAGAAGGCCCCGTCGGGCTCGCCGTTGAAGCCGAGCAGCCACACGAGGTTGTGCACCTCGCGCTCGTTGACCATGCGGTGGTAGGCGTAGCGCCAGACGCGGTTGTACTGGTCCCCGCCCTCCATGCTCCACCAGAACCAGTCTCCGCCGGCCTCGTGGAAGGGGCGCCAGATGACGGGGATCCCCTCGCCCTGCAGGACGAGGAGTTCCTCGGACACGGCGTCGAGGCGTTCGTTGAAGGACCGGTTCTCCGCGGTCCCGGGGGTCAGGACCGCGTCGATGTCGACGCTCATCCGGCTGCCGTCGTAGGTGTTCGGCTTCGTCGGAGCGCCCATGTGGAAGCTCAGCTCGACGATCCCCCCCGCCCGCCACCAGGCGATGGCGCGTGGTGTGAAGTCGGGGCTGTCGCCGTAGTCGAAACCGCGGACGGCCGGGAGGAGGCCGGTGTTCTCCTCGATGTAGTCCATCTCGTACTCCGGCCCGTCGTTCCACGTCGACTCCTGCTGACCGGACAGCACGCCCGTGCCCTGCAGCGAGTCGAGGTAGGCGAAGAGCCGTCGTGCCTGCGGGGTGGCGTGCCGGTCGGTCAGGCGCCGAGGGCGGCCCGGGTGCGGGCTGCGCGGCGCGGCGCCCGCGGCCTGCGGCACCGACAGCGCACCCGCGGCGGCGACCATCGCCGTCGTCACGGTGCGCCGCGCGAGCCTGCGCGCCGGCGGGGCCGGGTGCTGACCCGGGGTGATCGGTCCACGAATCGTCATCGATCCTCCTGCTGCAGTCGCTCAGGGACGGCCCCAAGTTAACCGACTGAAGGAAGGGTCGCCAGTGGGCGTGGCGCCGTGGCCGCGGCTCAGACGATCGTGTACCCGCCGTCGATGACGAACGACTGACCCACGACGTAGCGGGCCGCGGGGGACAGCAGCCACGCGACGAGCCCGGCCACGTCCTCCGGCTCGCCCATCTCGCCCGTCGGGATCCGCGAGCGCCAGAACGCGCCCATCTCGGGGTTGGCGTCGGTGAACTGCCGGGTCATGTCCGAGGCGATGTAGCCGGGGGACACCGCGTTGACGCGGACGCCGAGCGGGATCCACTCCACCGCGAGCGACTTCGTCAGCGCCTCCACGGCGGCTTTCGACGCGTTGTACGACGCCTGCGGCTGGGGCACGTTGACGATCCGCCCCGACATCGAGGCGATGTTCACCACCGCCCCCGGGGACGCCGCGGCGGCGCAGGAGCGCGCGAAGGCCTGGCAGACCAGGAACGTGCCCGTGAGGTTCACGCCGATCACCCGGTTCCACTCCTCGAGCGTCACGTCGATCGCGTCGCGGGTGTGGGTGATGCCGGCGCAGTTCACGAGCAGGGTCGGCGGGCCCAGCGTCTCGGTCACGACGCCGAACGCCGCCTCGACGGAGGCCGGGTCGGTGACGTCCAGGCCCGTGCCCACCGCCGTGACGTCCCACTCGGCCTCCAGCTCCGCGGCGACCTCGGCGACGTCGGGGTTGAGGTCTCCGAGGGCGACGTTCGCGCCGCGGGTGGCCAGTTCCCGCGCGATGGCGAGCCCGATGCCCCGGGCACCGCCGGTCACGAGGGCGGTCTGGCCCTCCAGGTCGGTGGGGGAGGTGCGCGCCACCGCGGTCACCGCCGCTGCGAGGCGTGCGAGGCGGCCAGCAGGTGGTCGCCGACGAAGCGCCGAGCGTGGGCCGCGAGGTCCTCGCCGTCGTCCCACAGGTTCCGCCAGATGGCGAGGTCGTTGGACAGGCCCCGCGAGACGACCGCCGAGGAGAAGCTCTCGAACGTGATGGGGCCCGTGTAGCCGATGTCGAGCAGGGCGTGGAAGAACGCCGGGAAGTCGAGGTGGCCCGACCCCAGGTAGCCGCGGTGGTTCTCCCCGACGTGCACGTAGCCCAGGCGGTCCCCGACCTCGTAGACCGGCCGGACGAGGTCGTCCTCCTCGATGTTCATGTGGTACGTGTCGAGGTGGATGACGAGGTTGTCCTCGCCCACGTCGTCGGCCAGGCGCAGCGCGTCGTGCGCGGTGTTCACGACGTTCGTCTCGTAGCGGTTGCAGATCTCCAGGCCGAGCGTGATCCCGCGCCCGCGCGCCTCCTGCGCCGTCTCGCGCAGCACCCGCACGACGTTCGCCCGCCCGCCCGCGGTGAGCGGGGCCGAGTACTTGCCGAGGGCCGAGTACAGCGCCCCGGCCAGCATCGTGCCGCCCAGGCCCGCGACGACCTCGACGGAGTCGCGCAGCAGCTGGGCGCCGCGCTCGACGACGGCCGGGTCCTCGCTGGAGATGTCGGCGTCGAAGGCGAGCCCGCGCGAGCACGCCACGGCCAGCCCGTGCTCGGCCAGCAGCGCCCTCGTCGCGGCCGTGTCCAGGTTCGTCGAGTCGTGCAGCGAGAACTCCAGCAGGCCGAAACCGGCTGCGGCCGTGCGGACCACGGCCCGCTCGATGTCGTCCGGGCTGAGCCCGCCGGCCCAGACGAGGGCGTGGCAGCCCAGGAGGTTCGCGGGGCTGGGCAGGTCGGGCACGGCAGTCTCCTCGTCGTCGAGCGTCTGTCGGCGCGACCCTACTCACGCTCACGGCGAACACGGAATTGAGTCGCTGGGACTCAGGTTGATGACGTCAGCGGCGCTCACCTGGGCGCCGGTCAGTTCGAGGAGGACATCGTGAGCACCCTGTACCCCTGGGCGTCCGTCCGCAGCGGTCGCGACGCGCAGTTCACCCAGCAGTTCGACACCCTGGTCCGGGCGGCCTTCTCGCCCGTGGCCGTGCGCGGTGTGCCGAGCGGCCGCTTCGTCCCTGCGGCGGAGGTGGTCCGCGACGGTGACGACGCCCTGGTGCGCCTGGAGCTGCCGGGCGTCGACGTCACGAGCGACGTGACCGTCGAGGTCGAGGGCGACCGGCTCGTCGTGCGCGGCGAGCGCAAGGACGACCGCGAGGAGTCCCAGCGCGGCCGCGGTCTGCGGGAGGTGCGCTACGGCTCGTTCCGCCGCGCCTTCACGCTGCCGGCGTCCGTCACGGCCGACGCCGTGAGCGCCACCTACGACGCGGGCGTCCTGACGGTGCGCGTCGCCGGCGCGCACGCGAGCACCGCGGTGCGCCGCATCGAGGTCACGACGGCACCGGTCGTCGCGAGCACCGACGCGACGGAGACCACCTCCGCCGCGTGAGACGACCCGACCGCGACGGAGGCGACCTCCGCCCGCGGCCGGCGCCCCCGGGGCGGCTCAGGCGGCCCCGGGGGCCGGCACGTCCGTGGTCAGCAGCACCTTGCCGACGTGCTGGGACTCGGACAGCACGGTGTGCGCCCGCGCGGCCTCGGCCAGCGGCATCCGCTCCGCGATGACCGGGCGGACCACCCCGTCGGCGAGGAGCGGCCACACGTGGTCGCGCACGCTCGCGACGATCCCCGCCTTGTCCTCGGGCGTGCGGCTGCGCAGCCCCGTGGCCTGGACCGACGCGCGCTTGGCCAGCAGGACGCCGAGGTCCAGCTCCGCCGTGCGCCCGCCCTGCATCCCGATGACGACGAGGCGACCGCCCGTCGCGAGGACGTCGAGGTTGCGCTGCAGGTACTTCGCGCCCACCACGTCGAGGACGACGTCGGCACCGTGCCCGCCCGTGGCGGCGCGGACCACCTCGACGAAGTCCACCTCGCGGTAGTTCACGAGGACCTCCGCGCCGAGCTCGGCGCACGCGGCGAGCTTCGCCGCGGAACCCGCGGTGACGGCCACCCGCGCACCCACCTGGCGGGCCAGCTGGACCGCCATCGTCCCGATGCCGCTGCTGCCGCCGTGCACCAGCAGGGTCTCGCCGGGGCGCAGGCCCGCCAGCAGGAAGACGTTGCTCCACACCGTGCACGTGACCTCGGGCAGCGCGGCCGCGTCGACGACGCCGATCCCGGCCGGCACGGGCAGCAGCTGCCCCACGGGCACGGCCACCTTCTCCGCGTACCCCCCGCCGGACAGCAGCGCGCAGACAGGCTCGCCCCGGCTCCAGCCGCTCACCCCCGACCCCAGCGCCGAGATCCAGCCCGACACCTCCAGCCCCGGGTGCTCGGGCGCCCCGGGCGGTGGCGGGTAGTGGCCCTCGCGCTGCGAGAGGTCGGCGCGGTTGACCCCGGCCGCGGCCACGTCGACGAGGACCTCGCCGGGGCCGGCGACCGGGTCGGGCAGCTCGGTGAGGGTGAGGACGTCGGGTCCGCCGGGCTCCCGGACGGTGATCGCTCGCACGCCGCGACCCTACGTCCGGCCCGCGGCGCCCGCGCCCGGGCCGCCGTGCCGCCGCAGCACCGCGCGGGCGGCCTCGAGGTCCTCGGGCGTGTCGACGTCGAGGGCCTCCTCCGCGCTCACCTCCACCGCCAGGACCCGGCCGGCCAGCAGCGCCCGCAGCGGCGCGCCGGCCACGGCGGGCAGCGCACCGAGGGCGCGCCGGGCGGCGGCGGTGCGGTGGGCCGAGAGCAGCGGCTGGCGGCGGCCCGAGGGGTCCACGCCGACGACGGCGTCGACGTCCGGACCCGCGGCCCGCAGGGCCGCCAGGAGCCGGGGCACGGCGCCCGCCGCGAAGGGCGCGTCCCCGCCCAGCAGCACCACGACGTCCGTGTCCACGAGGGCCAGCCCGGCCGCGACCCCGGCGAGGGGCCCGCCGCCGGGGGGCTCCTCGCGCACCTGCCGGACGCCCGCGGGCAGGTCCCGCGGCGGCCCGACGACCACGACGCGGACCCCCGTGCCCGGCTCCGGAGGGTCGGGCGGGGTGGCCAGCAGGGCGGCCAGCAGGGTCGCGAGGGACCCCGTGGCCCCGACGGGCGCGAGGAGCTTGTCGCTGCCCGGCCGGCGCGCCGCGAACCGCGTGCCGCCCCCACCCGCGAGGACCAGGACGGTGACGTCGTCGGCGGTGGTCACCCGGGGAGTGTGCCGCGGCCCGGCCGCCCGGGCACTGTGGTCGCAGAGCTGACACGAGAGGTGACTCTGTGTCACTGTCAAGGGGGGCGCGCCGCCGTTCGGTGAGCCGATCGGGCGAATTCGGTCACGCCCGGGGCTTCACTCCGGGGCACGAGGTGCCGATGTGCCGGGTGACGTCTCCACCGACCGTGGGGAACCTCGCGTACGGAAGGTCGACATGCTGCGGAACCTGAGCGTCAGGGCCAAGCTCCTGGTCCTCGTCGTCGTGCCCCTCCTGGTGCTCGTCGGCGCGGCCGTGGTGCTCGACGTGCAGCGCTCCTCCGCGGCGCGCGAGACCCGCGACGTCGCACGCTTCGCCGCGTCCAGCGACGAGGGCAGCAGCTTCGTCGTGGCCCTGCAGCGCGAGCGCCTGCTCAGCCTCCAGCTCCTGGCCGGCTCGGACGCGGTCACGGCCGAGGAGCTGGCGACGGCCCGCACCCGCACCGACGCCGCCGAGACCGCCCTCGACGCCGCCGTGGGCGAGGCCGGCGAGGGCGCCACCGCCGCCGCCGCGACCGGCGTCCGCGAGCTGGCCGTGCCGCTGCGGCGCGTGCGCGCCACGGTGACGCGCGGCGAGACCACCGCCGCGCAGACGCTGGCGGCCTACAGCGCCCTCGTCGACGGCTACACCGGAACGGTCCAGACCGTCGCCGACGGCAGCGCCGACCGCGACCTCGCCCGCGGCCAGGGCGCCTTCGCCGCCCTGCTCGAGCAGCACGAGGCCGCCTCCCGCGAGCAGGCCGCGGGCCTGCTCGTCCTGCGCGGCCTCGGGACCCCCGAGCTCACCCAGACGCGCGTGGCGGCCATCGCCCAGCAGGACGCGGCCGGCCGCCAGGCCCGCAGCCGGCTGTCCGGCGACCTCGCCGCCTCCGTCGACACCATCCTCGGCGCCGCGGACGCCACCGGGGCCCGTGCCCGCGTCGCGGGCGCCCGCGCGGACTTCGCCGCCGCGGGCACCGGGACCCCGGCCCTGGACCCCGAGGCGTGGCTGACCTCCTCCTCGAGCCTCGTCGCGAGCCTGTCGGCCGCCACCGCGGTCGTGGCCGACGACGTCGCCGCCGACGGCGAGGAGCAGGCCGGTGCGGCCGTGCGCTCCGCCGTCCTCTTCGCCCTCGGCAGCCTCCTCGTCCTGGCGCTCGTCGCCCTCCTCGGCTGGGCCCTCGTGCGCGACGTCGGGGGCCGGCTGCGCCGGGTCACCGCCGCCGCCACCCGCGTGCGCGAGGACCTGCCCGCGCTGGTCGAGCGCGCGTCCACGGGCGACACGGGCGACACGGGGGACCCCGTCCCCGCCGGTTCCGTCCTCGCCACCGGTGGCGGTTCCGACGAGGTCGGCCGACTGGGCGCCGTCGTCGACGACCTCCAGGCCACCGCCCTGCGCGTCGCGCGCGAGCAGGCCGCCCTGCGCCGGTCGATCGCCGAGACCTTCGTCAACGTCGCGCGCCGCGACCAGACCCTGCTGGCGCGTCAGCTCGCGTTCCTGGACCAGCTGGAGCGCACCGAGACGGACCCCGACACCCTCGAGGACCTCTTCACCCTCGACCACCTCGCGACGCGCATGCGCCGCAACGCCGAGTCGCTGCTCGTGCTGGCGGGCATCAACACCGGCCGCCGGCTGCGCCGCGCCCTGCCGCTGAGCGACGTCATCCGCACGGCCGCAGGCGAGATCGAGCACTACGACCGCATCGACCTGTCGCTGCGCGTCGACCCGCCGGTCACCGGCCACCTCGCCCTCACGGTGGCGCACCTCGTCGCCGAGCTCCTCGAGAACGCCACCTCCTTCTCCGACCCGGGCAGCCGCGTCGTGGTCAGCACGAGCGAGGACGCGCGCGGCGTCGTCGTCGAGATCGCGGACTCCGGGCTCGGGATGGACCCCGACGAGATCGAGCACGCGCAGCAGCGCATCTCGGGCGGCCGGGCCAGCGAGTTCGTCGGCGCCCAGCGCCTCGGGTTCTTCGTCGTCGGCCGCCTCGCGGGGCGCCTCGACATCGACGTGCACTTCGACTCCGTCGAGGGCGAGGGGACCACGGTCACCCTCGTCCTCTCCCCGGCGCACTTCGTGCCGGGCAGCGTCAGCGCCGGGCAGCCCGAGCTGCGCGCGCTCGACGCGGCGCCCTTCCCGGCCGACCCGCCGCCCGCCCTGGAGAGCCCCGCCCCCGGGGGACCGGCGCCCCGTCCGGCCGCCGCACCCGGTGCGCCGTCGACCCTCCCGCGCCGCTCGCCCGCCGCCGTCGTGGGCGTCCCGGACCCCCTCGCCGCCGCGGGCCTGGGCGACGCGCTGTCC
>NZ_JAAALN010000126.1 GCF_009906795.1 Kineococcus siccus | reverse complement strand
CTCCGCGGCGGCGCGGGCGTCGGCCCGCTCGCGCTGCGGCACGACGACGTACTTCGGGTCCTCGACCGAGGTGATCCCGGCCTCGAAGACCGCCATCCGGGTCAGGAAGGAGCCCGTGAGCAGGCAGGCCCCCGCCGCCGCCGACACCACGCGCGACCGGCGGCCGAGGGCGGCGCCGACGGCCCCCGCGACGGTGAGGGCGCGCGCGGCGCGCAGGAACCGGCCGGGCCGGCCGATCCGGAACGGTTCGCTGACGAGGCCGTGGTCGTGCTCCATGCGGTGCGCGGCGAGCAGTTCCACGCACGCGCCCACGACGGCCGCACGCCGCGCCGGGACGGCCTGGGCCACGGGCGCGAGCAGGAGCCCGGCGCCCGCGCCGCTGGCCAGGGCGCTGCCCGCGAAGACGAAGGGCAGTTCGCGGTACGGCTCGTGCCACGACGGCACGGCCGTGTCGGCGAACAGCACGGCCGTGTAGGTCGCGAGCAGCGGCGCGAACAGCGCCGCGCCGGCCCCGGCGACGGACGCGGCGGGCGGCGCCACCCGCCGCAGCAGCCCCCACACCCCGCGCCGCGGCAGGAGCACGGCGCCCTCCGCGACCGCGGCCGCGCCGCACAGCGGGCCGAACCCCGTGAGGATCCAGGTGCCCACCGACATGGGCGACGTCACCTTGGCGACGCGGAGCATGTTGTAGAACCGCTCGGGCTTGCCGAGGTCGACGATGAGGAAGTACGCGCTCGCGCCCACCGCGGTGAGGGACGTCAGCCGCAGGTTGCGCCGGGCCGTCGCGTCACCGCGGGCGTCGGCGACCAGCGCGAGCATCGAGGACCCTGCGGCCAGTCCACCCGAGAACAGGTAGTACGCGATGTCGTGGGTCCACACCGGGCGCTTGAGGACGGGCCGGCCGTAGTAGGAGCGGAACTCGGCGTCCGGCACGACCGCGTTGACGTCCCCGCGGCGGCGCTTGCCCCCGCCGCCGCGCTCGCGGGGCCGGCCGCCGTCGGGTGGGCCGTCGCCGCCGGCGCGGTGGGTGGCGTCGCGGCGGCCCATCCCGGACTCCCACATCCGCGCGGCCTGACCGCCGACCGGGTCGTGGTGGGACTGCCCGCCCTGCCGCGAGGGGTGCGGCTCCTGGTTCTGGCGGCGTCGCGGGTCCGCGTCGGGGTGCGGGTTGCGCGCGAAGGCCTGGGCGTCGCTCACGACCGGCGTCCCAGCCCCGAGACGAGCGCCCCGAGCACCATGGCGCCCGCGGCCACGGCCATGTGCCGGTACATCGACGGCAGGTCGCGCGTCGGCACGACCGGGTCCGGCGGCAGGCCGTAGACCTCCGGATCGTCGAGCAGGAGGAAGAACGCCCCGTCCCCGCCCACGCCGTCGTCGGGGTCCTCGCCGTAGAGGCGGGCCTCGGTGACGCCGACGTCGTGCAGCTGCCGGCGGCGCGCCTCGGCGCGCTCGCGCAGCTCGTCGAGGTCGCCGTACTGGATCGACTCGGTCGGGCACGCCTTGGCGCACGCCGGGGTCTCGTCGGCACCGAGCCGGTCGTAGCAGAGCGTGCACTTCCAGGCGCGGCCGTCGCCCTCGCGCTTGTCGATGACGCCGTACGGGCACGCCGAGACGCAGTAGCCGCAGCCGTTGCAGACGTCCTGCTGGACGACGACGGTGCCGAACTCGGTGCGGAACAGGGCACCCGTGGGGCACACGTCCAGGCACCCGGCGTGCGTGCAGTGCTTGCAGACGTTGGACATCATCAGCCAGCGGACGTCCTGCCGGCCCTCCCGGTCGGGCAGCGGGGCCGGCGCGAGCATCCCCGGCATCCCGAGGAACTGCCCGCTCCGCTCCGGCGCGGTGGCCGTCCCCGCCGGGGCGGGCGGGGCGGAGCCGCAGCCGCCGCCTCCGGCGCCGCACCCGCACCCGTCGCCCTGGGCGCCCGGCGCACCCGTGGCCGCCGCGGCGAGGTCGGCGACCGGCCTGCCCTCGGGCAGCCCCGTGCCGAGGCGCGAGGCCTCCTCGAACACGTCCAGGCCGGCGGCCACCGTCTCCTGCTGCAGCGCCTCGGAGGTGCCACCCGTCGCGGCGCCCGCGAAGGGACCCGTCACGTTGCCCACCGGGCGGGACTGCTCGACGAACGCGACCGCGCGCCAGGAGTCGGCGCCCAGGCCGCCGGTGTTGTCGTAGGACATGCCGAGGAGGTCGATGCCGTCCTCCGGCACCATGTTCCACTCCTTGCACGCCACCTCGCAGGCCTTGCAGCCGATGCAGACCGACGTGTCGGTGAAGAACCCCTTGCGGGGCGGGGGCGCGTCGTACCCGGCGTTGCCCGCCGGGTCGTCCAGGCGGCCGGAGAAGCTGTTGGGGGACACCGTGCGCGGGACCATCAGCTCCCCTCCAGGCTCGTGTCGGGATCGTCGTCGATGACCACCGCGGGGACCCCGTGCTGCTGCGGGTCCCCCGGCCGGGAGCGGATGTCGTGCCTCACGCTGAGCACCTTCTCCATGTCCTCCGCGCGGTGGCCGGTCCCGGTCCCGGTCGCCCCGGCCATCGCCTGCTCCCCGCGGTCCTTGCCGTCGGGGTGCAGCAGCTCGGCCGTGACCGCGACGGACCCCGAGGACATCGTCACGCCACCGCGGACGCGGTAGGCGTCGATGAGGTCGAGCACCGCCGCCCCGCGCGGGCGCCGCCCCGGCTGGACGTCGCACGTCCCCGCCTTGAACTCCTGGATGTGGACGTTCGGGTCGAGCGTCAGGTGGGCGAGGTCGTTGACCACGTCACCCGTCGTCAGACCGCCTGCACCCCAGTGGTAGGGCATCCAGATCTGGTGCACCTCGCGGTCCTGAACGCGCAGCGGCGCCAGCCGGTCGGTGACCAGCACGCGCGCCTCGACGACCGCGCGGGCCGTCACGGCGTGGGCCCACCCCAGGTGCTCCAGCCCGCGCAGGGCCGCCAGCTCGGGCGAGACCTCCATGAACAGGGCCGGCTGCAGCTCCGCGAGGTACGGCAGGTACCGGCTCATGCCGCCCGCCGTGTGGTGCTCCGTGAGCCGCGACGTGACCCACACGAACGGGAACACCTCGCTGCCCCGCTCGGGCGGCGACGGGTGCACCTGGTTGAGGTGGTTCGTGTACAGCTCCCGGGCCGGGTTCTGCTGCTGCGTGTAGACGGTGTTGCGGAACGGGGACTCGGCCGGTTCGTAGTGCGCGGGCAGCGGGCCGTCCACGACGCCCTTGGGCGCGTAGAGCCAGCCCTTGCCGTCGCTCTGCATGATGAACGGGTCGTCGCCGGCGATGGCCGCCACGCCCGTCGCGCCCTCGGGCGGCCGGTACGACGGCGGTTTCGTCACCTCGAAGTCGGGGACGTCGTCGCCCACCCAGCGACCGGCGTCCTCGTCCCACCACACGAGCGCCTTGCGCTCGCTCCACGGCCGGCCCTCGGGGTCGGCCGAGGCGCGGTTGTACAGGACGCGCCGGTTCATGGGCCAGGCCCAGCCCCACTCCGGGGCGTGCAGCGACTGCTCGCGGCCCGGCTTGCGGCGCGCGGCCTGGTTGACGTCGTCGGCGTAGACGCCCGAGTAGATCCAGCACCCGCTCGACGTCGAGCCGTCGGCCTTCAGGGCCGTGAACCCCGGGACCAGCTCGCCCGAGGTCAGGTCGTAGCCGTTGATCTCCCTGAGCACGTCCGCGGAGCTGGGCTCCTGCTCCTCGCCGTGCACGGGGTAGTCCCAGGTGACGTCGAGCAGCAGGCGGTCGCGCGGGTCGGTGGAACCGCTGAGCTTCTCCCGCATCCGGCGGCCCAGGTGGTAGAAGAACCAGAGCTCGCTGCGGCAGTCGCCCGGCGGGTTGACGGCCTTCTCCCGCCACTGCAGCAGCCGCTGCGTCTGGGTGAAGGTCCCCTCCTTCTCCACGTGGGAGGCCGCGGGCAGGAAGAACACCTCGGTGCGGCACTGCTCGGGGACGATCTCGCCGGTCTCGACCTCGGGCGCGTCCTTCCAGAACGTCGCGCTCTCGATCATCACGAGGTCGCGCACGACGAGCCAGTCGAGGTTGGCCATGCCGAGGCGCTGCGCGCGGCCGTTCGCCGAGCCCACCGCGGGGTTCTGGCCCAGCAGGAAGTACCCGAAGATCTTCCCGCCCTCGATCATGTCCATGACCTGGCCGTAGGTGCCGTGGTCGCCGTCGATCTTCGGCAGCGCGTCGAAGAGGTAGTCGTTCTCCGCCGTCGCCGCGTCGCCGAAGTAGGCCTTCAGCAGGCTGACCGTGTAGGCGTCGGCGTTGCCCCAGAACCCCTTCTGGTTCGCGCCCTTGATGGCGTCGACGTACGCGGCGAGGCTCGGGTGCCGCGTGGCGTGCGGCATCTGCAGGTACCCGGGCAGCAGGTTGTAGAGCGTCGGGATGTCGGTGGACCCCTGGATGCTGGCGTGCCCGCGCAGGGCCATGACCCCGCCACCCGGCCGGCCCATGTTGCCGAGCAGCAGCTGCAGGATCGCGCCGGCCCGGATGTACTGCACGCCCGTGCCGCGCTGGGTCCAGCCGACGCTGTAGACCAGCACGCCCGTCTTCTCGCGGCCCGAGTTGGTGATCCAGGCCTCGGCGACCTCCTCGAAGAGGTCGGTGGGGATGCCGCAGACCTCCTGCACCATCTCCGGCGTGTACCGCGAGAAGTGGCGCTTCATCACCTGCCACACGGTGCGCGGGTCCTGCAGGGTCTCGTCGCGCCGGATGGACTCGTGGTCCACCGAGGCACCACCCGCGCCCATCGCGTGCCCGGACTCGCTCTCGGTGGACTCGGCCGTCTCCTCCTGCTCGTCGCCGTCCTCCTCGGCGCCCGCGTACTGCCAGGACGCCGTGTCGTAGGAGCGCGTGTCGGAGTCGAAGCCGGAGAACAGCCCGTCGAGGTCCTCGGGGCCCTCGAAGTCCTCGCTGACGAGCCACGAGGCGTTCGTGTACGCCAGGACGTACTCGCGGAAGTCCCGCTCCTGGGTCAGGACCCGGTTGATGATCGCCCCGAGCAGCACGATGTCCGTGCCCGAGCGGATGGGGACGTAGGAGTCCGCGAGCGCGCTCGTGCGTGTGAACCGCGGATCGATGTGGATCACCTTCGCCCCGCGCGCCTTCGCCTCCATGACCCACTGGAACCCGACCGGGTGGCACTCGGCCATGTTCGAGCCCTGGATGACGATGACGTCGGCGTTGCTCAGGTCCTGCAGGTCACCGGTGGCTCCACCGCGACCGAACGAGGCACCCAGACCGGGCACCGTGGCGGAGTGTCATATGCGGGCCTGGTTCTCCACCTGGATCGCGCCCATGGCGGTGAACAGCTTCTTGATGAGGTAGTTCTCCTCGTTGTCCAGCGTGGCCCCACCCAGGCTGGCGATCCCCATCGTCCGGTTGAGCCGGTTGCCCCGGTCGTCGGCGTCCTGCCAGCCGCGGCGACGGGCCTCGATCGTCCGGTCGACGATCATCTCCATCGCCGTCTCGAGGTCGAGGTCCTCCCACTCGGTCCCGTAGGGCCGGCGGTACTTCACGGTCCTGACGCGCTGGTCACCGTTGACGAGCTGCTCGCTCGCGGACCCCTTGGGGCACAGGCGGCCGCGCGAGTGCGGGCTGTCCGGGTCGCCCTCGATCTGCGTGACCCGGCCGTCCTTGACGAACACGCGCTGGCCGCAGCCGACGGCGCAGTACGGGCACACCGACTTCGCGACGCTGTCCGCCTCGGCCGTGCGCGGGGTCAGCGACCTCGACCGCGCCGACTGGGCCGCGGCGCCGCGTCCCAGGGGGTCGTTCCCCGTGAGCTGGCGGTAGACCGGCCAGCCCTCGATGAAGGTCCGCACACCCACGCGCACTCCCCCGCTCCGCCAGGACGCGCACCCGTCGCGTCGAGCACCACGCCGTCCTGCGGGGAGGCTACTGCGCCGCACCGCCGCTAGCCTCCCGGGGACCGCGGCGCGTCGAGCTGACCGGCGCCCGCGCCCACCCCGGAGGACGCGTCCCGTGCCCGCTGCCCCGCTCGACGGCACCCCCGTCCCGCACGTCGGCGCCGCGCCGGCGGGCCCGACCCGCACGGCCGCCGTGCTGTCGACGGCGGCGTTCCTCGTCCTGGCCGCCGGGCTGCTGACCTGGGCCAAGTGGGAGCCCTACGCCGCCCGGGTCGCCGAGCTCGCGGGGACCCGCACGTGGTCCGGCGGCGTCATCGCGGCCGCGGCGGGGGTCGAGCCCGGCTCCGCGCCCAGCCTCGCCGCGGGCGGGCGCTTCACGCTCGCCTACGGCGGCGCCGTCTGGAAGGCCCTCGTCGCGGGCGTGGTGCTGGCGGCCGCGGTGCAGACGCTCGTCCCCCGGCGGTGGCTGCTCGGGGTCATGCGGCGCCGGGGCGAGGTGCGCAGCGCGGTCGTCGGGGGCCTGCTCGCCACGCCGTCGATGATGTGCACGTGCTGCACGGCGCCCGTCGCCTCGGCGCTGCGCCGCGGCGGGGTGCCGACGGCCGGGGTCGTCGCCTACTGGCTGGGCAACCCGCTGCTGAACCCCGCGGTCCTCGTCTTCCTGGCCCTCGTGGCCCCCTGGCCGTGGGTGGCGACGCGGCTGGTCGTCGGCGTGCTCGTGGTCGTCGGCGGCAGCGTGCTCGTCGCCCGGCTGACCCGCGACCGCCTCGCGGAGCCCGCGGTCGACGCCGTCGCGGCCGCCACCGGGACGCCGCCGGCCGGGCCGGAGGGCCCGGGCCGCTTCCTCCCGGCGCTGCTGCGCACGGCCGTGGTGGTCGGCCTCGAGTACGCCCTGGTCGTCTTCTGCGTCGGTGCCTTCAGCGGCTGGCTCTTCCCGCTCGGGGCGTCGGCGCAGTCCTGGGGCGCCGCGGCGCTCCTGGCCGCGCTCGTCCTCGGGACGCTGGCCGTCGTCCCCACCGCCGGTGAGGTCCCGGTGGCGCAGGGACTGGCCGCGGTGGGCGCGGGCGGCGCGGTGGTCGGTGCCCTGCTGGTGGTGCTGCCGGCCGTCAGCCTGCCCTCGGCCGTGCTCGTCGCGCGAGCCCTCACCGCGCGGGTGGTGCTCGCGACGGCCGCCGTCGTGGTGGCGGGCGGGGTGCTGGCCGCGGGGCTGCTGAGCGCCCTGACGTGACGCCCGGCGCCGGCGCGCCCGGGCGGTCCCGCCGCCCGGGCCGGGCGTCAGGCGGCGACGGAGACGTCGAGGACGGCGGGGTCGACGGTCTTGGTGAACGGGCAGATCGCGAGGGCCTGCTGCAGCACGGCGTCCGCGTCGTCGGTGCCGGGCAGCGAGACGGCGAGCGCGTACCGCGCGGAGTAGCCGGCGCCCTCGTCCTCCACCAGGGTCACGCGGGACTCGACGCTCACGTCGTCCACGCTGCCCCCCGTGCTGCTGGTGGCGATGCGCAGCGACTCGAGCAGGCAGCTGCCCAGGGCCGCGGCCATGAGCTGCTCGGGGTTGGTGCCCTCCCCCGTGCCCTTGAGCGCGGTGGGTTCGTGCACGGAGACGGACAGGGCGCCGTCGTCGGAGCGGGCGGTGCCCGAGCTGCTCGTGACGACGGCGGTGTAGAGGTCGGTAGCCATGCCCCGACGCTAAGCCGCGGGGCGCCGGCCCGCGCGCGCTGGCGACGGGCGCGCCCGCACGACCGGTGGCGGGCGCCGGGTTTGCGCGCGGCCCGCGGGGGCAGAGGGGACGTGGTGGGCCGCGTGGCCCACCGGTGGACGAGCGAGGAGACGACGCAGCGGTGAGCCTCAGCATGTCGGGCGCAGAAGTCGGCGACGTCCCCCACCGGACGGCGGGGCAGTACCTCTCGCTGATCGCCGGCGTCCTGTTCCTGCTCCTCGCGGTGGGCGGGTTCGTGGTCTCGGGGTTCTCCGACCCGACCGGTTCGAACCACCAGCAGCAGGTGGTGGGGTTCGCCGTGAACCCGCTGTCCAACGCGGTGCACCTCGTCCTGGGCCTGCTGGGCGTCGCGGCGTACACCGGTCGCCGTCGCGCGCGGGCCTACGGCCTGCTCCTGTTCGTGGCGTGCGCCGCTCTCTACGCGTACGGCTCGGTCGTGGCGGACGACCCCGTCGGCAACCCGCTCAACCTCAACTGGCCCGTGAACGTGCTGCACGCCGTGGCCGCCGTGCTCGGGGTGCTCATCGCCCTGGTGCCGGTGAAGCTCGGGCGGCCGCCGAGCACCGCCGAGCTGCGCTGACCTCAGCCCGCGTCGCGCCGGTCCTGCCGGTCCGCGCGCAGGACGAGCAGGGCGACGTCGTCGTCCTGCGGGCCGTCCGCGACGAGCCCGAGGACCCGGTCGCACACCTGCTCCGCGGTCAGGTCCTCCGCCCCCTCCAGGAGGCGGCGCAACCGCTCCAGCCCCTCCTGCAACGGCTCCCCCCGGCGCTCCACGAGCCCGTCGGTGTAGAGCACGAGGCCCGCTCCGGGCGGGAGGTCCACGAGGTGGTCCGCGCGCGGCAGGGTCGGCTCGACCCCCAGCAGGAGGTCCGGGCTCGTCTCCAGCAGCCGGGCGCTGCCGTCGGCGCCGAGGAGCACGGGCGGTGGGTGCCCGGCACTGGTCCACCGGGCCGTGTGCGTCCCGGCGGCCGCCGCCGCCTCATCCTGCTCGATCTGCACGACGACGGCCGTGGCCACGATGTCCACGCCGAGCCCGCGCATCGCCCGGTCCAGCCCCGACATCACCGCGGCCGGCGGCTCCTGCAGCGTGAAGGAGACGCCCCGCAGCAGGTTGCGCACCTGCGCCATGGCCGCGGCGGCCTCGCGGTCGTGCCCGGCGACGTCGCCGACGAGCACGGTGAGGGCCCCGCCCGGGACGAGGAAGGAGTCGTACCAGTCGCCACCGATGCGGGCGTGGTCGGCGGCCGGCAGGTACCGGACGCCGATCTCGAGGTGGTCCGGCTGCGGCGGGGGCTCGAGCAGGTTGCGCTGCAGCGACTCCGCCATGCCGCGCTCGAAGGCCGAGGCCCGGCGCTCGGCGGCGCGCACCTCCAGCCGTGCGAGGGCCTGGGCCACGCCTCCCGCGATGAGGCGCAGGTAGTCGAGGTAGCGCTCGTCGGGCGGCACGTGCTCGCTGAGCAGCACCGCGAGCGCCGCCCCGCCGGAGCGCGCCGCGGTGCCGGCGGTGAGCGGGAGCCACGCCACCGTGCCGTGCGGGGTGCGCTCCAGGACGAGGTCGCGGCCGGTCGTGGGTGCCGCGGGGCGGCCGGGCAGCCGCGGTTCCCCGTCGTCGGGGGCGGCCAGGCCGTCGAGGCGCAGCCCGACCGCCGGCAGGTCCTCCTGCTGCGTGCGCAGCAGCGGCAGGGCGCGCGAGACGACGTCGCCGACGTCCTCCACGGCGGCGAGGACGTCGCCGAGCCGGCTCAGCAGGTCCAGCCGGCGGCGGTCCACGACGGTCGTCGTGGTCTCCATCGCGATGTCCAGCACGCCCTCGACGGGTCCCTGCCCCGTGCGCACCGGGGAGTAGCAGAAGGTGAAGAAGCACTCCTCGGGATAGCCGTGGCGGTCCATCAGCAGCCGCTCGTCCTGCGCGTACGCGGGACCCGCGCCGTCCAGGACGTCCTGCAGCAGCGGGCCGATGCGGTCCCAGATCTCCGGGAACACCTCGCGCGCCGGCGTGCCGAGGGCGGCCGGGTGCTTGTCCGCGATGAGCGGGACGAAGGCCTCGTTGTAGACGAGCGACAGGTCCGGACCCCAGAACAGGCAGACCGGGAACCGGGTCTGCAGGGCCAGGTCCACGGCTGAGCGCAGCCCGTCGGTCCACGCGCCGACCGCGCCCAGGGCGGTCTCCTCCCAGGGCACGACGGGGAAGCCCGCGGGCAGCGCGGGCACGGGGGTGCCTTCCTGGGCGGAGGTGGCCGCACGCGCCGACGGTGGGGCCAGCTCGAACCACACGGTCTTGCCGACGCCGGGCGACGGGAGCGGCTCGTAGCCCCAGCGGGTGGCGAGCGCGTCGACGAGCGCGACCCCCCGCCCCCCGGTCGCCTCGGCCCCCACGTGCCGCAGCACGGGCGGGTCGGGGTTGCCGTCCTGGACCACGACCCGGACCACGCCGCCGGCGGTGTCCACCCGCACCTCGACGGCCCGCTCGCGGCCGTCCCCGGCGGCCCGCGCGCCGTGCAGCACCGCGTTGGCCACGAGCTCGCTCGTGAGCAGCTCGACGACGCCGCGCTCGGCGGGGCTCAGCCGGTCGCGGCACTCGGCCGCGACCCAGTGCCGGGCGTCGGGGACCGCCGAGAGCCGGGCGGGGAGGACGACGTGGGGCACGCGGAACCCTCCGGGTGGCATCGGTGGTCGCAGTCGGGGTCCCGTCGATGATCGGGCACGCGCGCCACGGCGGCGAGAGGAGGGTCGCCCGGACGCGCCGGGCGGGCCCTCGGCGGGCGATCGAGGTCCGAGTCTGGCAACGTACGCGGACGTCGGGGCAAGATCTTCGACCGACTGCAACATCTGCGCTCCAGACCCGGGCGCCCCCTCGTCCGCACCCCCTTGCCGGAGGTCCGTCGCCATGCGCGTCCTTGGTGTCAACGCCGTGTTCCACGACCCGGCGGCCGCGCTCGTGGTCGACGGCCGGATCGTCGCGGCGGCCGAGGAGGAGCGCTTCAGCCGGCGCAAGCACGGCAAGCGGCCCGTTCCCTACTCGACGTGGGAGCTGCCCGAGCTGGCCATCCGCTCGTGCCTGCAGCAGGCGGGGCTGAGCATCGGCGACGTCGACCTCGTCGGGTACTCCTACGACCCGGCGCTCGTGCTGCCGTCCTCGGAGCTCGACCTGGGGGACCCGGACGACGCGATCCGCACCGACTACGCGCGCCGCGCGCCCGAGGCGCTGGCCACGGCCTTCCCCGGCCTGGACCGCGCGAAGGTCCGGTTCGTCCCGCACCACGTGGCGCACGCGGCCTCCGCCGCGCTCGCCTCGCCCGAGGCCGCCCGCGCGGGCGGCAGCAGCGTGCTGACCGTCGACGGCCGCGGCGAGCAGGTCTCGCACCTCGCGGGCCGCTACACGGGCGGGTCGCTCGAGGTCCTCGCGAGCCAGCGCCTGCCGCACTCGCTCGGCCTGGTCTACGAGGACCTCACGAGCCACCTCGGGTTCCTGCACTCCTCCGACGAGTACAAGGTCATGGCGCTCGCCTCCTACGGCAAGCCGCGCTTCGCCGACGAGATCGCGGAGTTCGTCCACGCGACGGGTGACGGGGGTTTCGTCGCCCGCGCCCCCGACTGGAGCCGGTGGGCGCCGCGGCTCGTCGACGGCGAGCAGTGGGACCCCCGCCGCGACACCGACCACGCCGACCTGGCGGCCTCGGTGCAGGAGGCCCTCGAGCGCACGCTCGTCGACCTCGCGACGTGGTTGCACGCGCAGACCGGCGACCGCGTCCTGACGATGGCGGGCGGTACGGCCCTGAACTGCGTCGCGAACTCCCGCATCTGGCGCGAGACGCCGTTCGAGGAGATCTTCGTGCAGCCCGCCGCGGGGGACTCCGGCACGGCTCTCGGTGCGGCGCTTCAGGTCTCGGCCGACGAGGGCGAGCTCGTCGCCCCGATGACCTCGGCCGCGCTCGGCCGCTCGTGGAGCGACGACGAGCTCGCGGGCTGGCTGCAGCGGGCCCGCGTGCCCTACACGACGCCCACCGACCTGGCGGGCGAGGTGGCCGACGTGCTGGCCGCCGACGGCGTCGTCGCGTGGTTCCAGGGCCGCTCCGAGTTCGGGCCCCGCGCGCTGGGCCACCGCTCCCTCATGGCGCACCCGGGGCGCGTGGAGAACCTCGAGCGCCTCAACGACGTCAAGGGCCGCGAGCAGTTCCGGCCCGTCGCGCCCATGGTGCTCGCCGAGCGGGCGCAGGAGATCTTCGCCGACGGCCCCTTCCCCAGCCCCTACATGCTGTTCGTCCACGACGTGCGACCCGAGTGGCGCCCGCGCATCCCCGCCGTGACCCACGTCGACGGAACCGCGCGCATCCAGACGATCGACGACGAGCGCACCCCGCAGGTGGCCGCGCTGCTGCGCGCCTTCGAGGAGCGCACGGGCCTGCCGGTCGTCGTGAACACCAGCCTGAACACGGCCGGGCGCCCCATGGTCGACGACCCCCGCGACGCGCTGGAGCTGTTCGGCTCCGCGCCCGTCGACGTCCTGGTCCTCGGCCCGCACCTCGTGCGGCGGGCCGGGCTGGTCCAGGGCGGAGCGTGAGCACGGCCACCGGGGCCGTCGCCGAGCTCGCGCCGGGGCGTCCCGGCGACGCCGGCACGGGCGGCGCGGGCACCACCTTCTCGGTGGTCGTCCCGACCGTGGGCCGCCCGAGCCTCGCCGTCCTGCTCGACGGCCTCGTCGCGCAGTCGGGACCACCGCCGGACCTCGTGGTCGTGGTCGACGACCGCCCGCGGCGCGACCCCGGCGACGACCCCTGCGCGAGCGCGGTCGAGCGCGCCCGCGCCCGGGGCCTGCGCGTCCGGCTGGTGCGCTCGGGCGGGCGCGGGCCGGCGGCCGCGCGCAACGCGGGCTGGCGCCGCACCACCTCGGAGTGGGTCGCCTTCGTCGACGACGACGTCGAGGTCCCGCCCGTGTGGTCGCGCGACCTGGTGCGCGACCTCGAGCAGTGCCTGCCCGACGTCGGGGGCTGCCAGGGGCGCATCACCGTCCCGCTGCCCGCCGACCGGCGCCCCACCGACTGGGAGCGCGGGACCGCCGGCCTGGAGACGGCCGCCTGGATCACCGCGGACATGGCCTACCGCCGCGAGGCGCTGCTCGCCGTGGCCGGGTTCGACGAGCGCTTCCCCCGCGCGTTCCGCGAGGACGCGGACCTCGCGCTGCGCGTCGGCGCGGCGGGCTGGGAGCTCGTGCGCGGCGAGCACCAGGCCGTGCACCCCGTCCGCCCCGCCGCGGACCTCGCGAGCCTGCGCCAGCAGGCCGGCAACGCCGACGACGTCCTGGCCGCCGCGCTGCACGGCCGGGACTGGCGCCGCCGCGCCGCCGCGCCGCTCGGCCGGCTGCCCTGGCAC
>NZ_JAAALN010000125.1 GCF_009906795.1 Kineococcus siccus | reverse complement strand
GCCCACGCGCTCCCGGGCACGCCCGCGAGCGGGAGCGCGGCGCCCGGGAGCGCGTGGGCCGGGGTGCTCCTGACCCGGGTCCCGGTGGTCCTCGCCGCGGCCGTCGCGGCGATCACCGCGGTGGCGGTGCCGCTGGTGCTGCTCGACCTGTGGACGCCCGTGGTCGCGGTGCCCGTGGTGCTGGTCGTCGCCGTGCTCGCGGGCCGGCTCGCGTGGGGCACGCCCGTCGTCGCCGCGCCGCGCTGGGCGGCCCTGCTGAGCACCGCGGTGGCCGCCGGCGCCGGGCTGTGGGCGGGGCTCACGCACGCCGAGCACGTCGTGCTGCGCCGCGACGCGGGGTCCCTCGCCCTGTACGCGCACCACCTCGCGACCGCCCACGGCCTGCCGGTCGACCCGTCGCTGGCGGCCCTCGGCGGCCGCGCCGTGCTCGGCGACCCGGCCGTCTCCCTCGCCAGCCCCGCGTTCTACCAGGTGGGCGACGTGGTCGTCCCGCAGTTCCTGCTCGGGGCGCCCGCGCTGTTCAGTCTGGGCGAGTGGGCCGGCGGGTGGACCGGGCTGCTGCTGGTCCCGGCCGTCCTGGGCGCCGCCGGCGTGCTCGCCGTGGCCGGGCTCGCGGCGCGGCTGGTGGGGCCCCGGTGGGCGCCGCTCGCGGCGGCCACCCTCGCGCTGGCCCAGCCGGTGCTGCACGCCAACCGCTCCACCTACTCCGAGCCCCCGGCCCTGCTCCTGCTCGCGGCGGCCGCGGCGCTGCTCGTGGCGGCGACGGCGAGCACCGCCCCGCTGAGCGCGGCCCGGCTTGGCGGCGCCGCGGGGCTGCTGCTCGGCGCGTGCGGGTTCGTGCGCATCGACGCGCTGCGCGAGGACGCCCTCGTCCTGCCCGTCGTCGCGGTCCTCCTGGCGCTGCGCCACCCCGCCGCGCGGGCCCTGCTGGCGGGCACGGCCGTCACGACCGTGCTGTCCGCGCTGGCCGCGGTCGCGACCTCGCGGCCCTACCTCGCCACGATCGCGGGCTCCCTCGTCCCGCTCGTCGGCGCGCTGGTGGCCCTGGCCGCCGTGTCCTGGCTGGCCGTGCGGCTGGCCCGCCGCGGCGTCCTCGCGCGGCTGCGCGCGCTGACCTCGCCGCGGCTCGGGCCGGTCCTGGCCGCGGTGCTCGCCGCGGTGCTCCTCGTCCTCGCGAGCCGCCCGCTGTGGCTGGTCGTCCGGCAGGACCCGGCGGACCCCGGCAGCCGCCTCGTCGCGGGCCTGCAGCTCGCGCAGGGCCTGCCCGTCGACGGCGGCCGCACCTACGCCGAGCACAGCGTCGACTGGATCGCCTGGTACCTCGGGTGGCCGGCCGTCGCGCTCGCGGGCGTCGCGGCCGTGGTGCTGCTGCTGCGCCTCGTGCCCGCGCTGCAGGGCCGGGCCCCGCTGCCCGCCTGGACGGCGCCCTACGTCGTCGCCACGGGGTCCGTGCTCCTGACGCTCTACCGCCCGGGCATCACGCCCGACCACCCGTGGGCGGACCGGCGCTTCGTCCCGCTCGTGCTGCCCGCCGTCGTGCTGCTGGCCACCGCGGCCGTCGCCTGGGGCGTGCGCGAAATGCCCGGCCGCGTCGCCCGCCTGCTGCCGGGCGAGGACCGGACCCGGACGCGGACGGTCACCTTCGGCCCGGGCGAGCCCGCCGTCGAGCGCCTCGGCGTCGTCGGGCGCCCCGGCACCGCCGTCCCGGCCGCCCTCGCGGCCGTCGGCGGCCTCGTGCTCCTGCTCCCCGCGGCCCTGGCCACGGCCCCGGTCGCGACCCAGCGCACGGAGCGGGGTGAGCTCGCCGCGGTCGCCGCCGCCTGTGCGTCCTTCGCCCCCGGCGACGTCGCGCTGGCCGTCGACCCGCGCGCGCGCAACGAGTGGCCGCAGGTCCTGCGCGGCACGTGCGGCGTGCCGTCCGCCTCGATCGTCGTGCCGACGTCCGTCGGCCGGCCGGGCACGCCCGAGTACACCGACGCGCTGCGGGCCGCGGCCGGGCGCCAGGCCGCGCAGGTCCGGGCCGCGGGGGGCCGGCCCGTGCTCGTGGCCGCGGGCGGGGACACCGCGGCGCCGGACACCCTGGCCGCGCTCGGCGGCACCGGGGTGCGGCAGGTCAGCGACCTGCGCACGCCCGAGGACGAACGGGTGCTCACGACGCGGCCCGACGGCGCCCAGGTCATCGACGTCGACCTCTGGACCGCGCTCGCCCCCTGACGGCGGCCGGGCGGCTCAGGGCCGGCGGGTGCGCGAGCAGCGCGTCACGTAGGCCATCTCCAGGACCCCGACCGCGTCGAGGCGCTCCTGCGCCTGGGTGCGGACGTCGGCCAGCACGGCGCTGCGCTGCGGCTCCTCCAGCGTGATGACCCAGCTGCGCGACGCCGTGAGGTCCATCAGCTCCTCGAGCGTGATGACCTGCGTCCAGGTGACGTCGAGGCGCTCGACGGGCCCGAACGGCGGCCCGACGACCGGGGCCATGCTGCGCAGGTGCTCCTCGCCCGCCTGCGGGAGCATCCGGTCCAGCCGGGCGATCCACGGCACACCGGCGTCGCGCACGTTCCACAGCAGCCCCAGGGTGCCCCCCGGCCGCAGCACCCGGGCGACCTCGGGCGCCGCCCGCTGCGGGTCGACCCAGTGCCAGGCCTGCGCGGCGAGCGCGGCGTCGGCGCTCGCGTCGGGCAGCGGGACCTCCTCCGCGGTGCCCGCGACGAGCTCCACGCCGGGCAGCACCTCGCGGAACTGCGCGCGCATCCCCTCGGTCGGCTCGACCGCGACGACGTCGAGGCCGCGCTGCACGAGCGAGCGGGTGAGCTTGCCGGTGCCCGCGCCGAGGTCGAGCACGCGGCGCGCGCCGGGCGGCAGCAGCCAGTCCAGCGCCGCCGCCGGGTAGCTGGGCCGCCCGCGCTCGTACGCGGCCGCGGCCACGCCGAAGGACCTCGACTGCGCCCGGCGCCGGTCGGCGCGCCGCTCGGTCTCCCGCCGCTGGTCCTCACCCGGTCGCTGCTCCACGACGCGTGATCCTGCCAACGCGTGCGGCGGCCCGGACGCGCGGGGGAACGCCGTGACGCGCGGTGCCCGTGCGTGCGCGGTGGTGGAGGGAGGGTGACGAGCCCGTGACGGGGCCCGCGGCGGCCGCGGCGGGCGGCGCGGGACGGCGGCCGCGGCGCCGCCGGCTGGGTAAGCTCCACCCGCCATGCCTCCCGAACACCCGCTCACCGACAGCGCTCCGTCGGACTCCACCGTCGCCCCCGTCGCGACCATCGTGCTGCCCTGCTTCAACGAGGAGGCGCACGTCCTCGCGGAGATCCAGCGGATCACCAAGGCGATGGACGACGACGGCATGCCCTACGAGCTGCTCGCGGTGGACGACGCGTCCACCGACGACACGCTGGCCGTCCTGCGCCAGGCCGAGCGCGAGTTCCCGCACCTGCGCGTCGTCGCGTTCCGGCGCAACGGCGGCTCGGGCACCGTGCGGCGGATCGGGACGCAGATGGCCCGCGGCGAGATCGTCGTGTGGACCGACGCCGACATGACGTACCAGAACGACCGGATCCCCGAGCTCGTGCGCATCCTGCTCGCCGACGACACCTACGACCAGGTCGTCGGGGCCCGCACGACGGAGGAGGGCTCGCACAAGGTCCTGCGCGTGCCCGCGAAGTGGGTGATCCGCAAGGTCGCGGAGGTCCTCGCCCGGCAGCGCATCCCCGACCTGAACTCCGGGCTGCGCGCGTTCCGCAAGGAGGTGTCGCTGCCCTACCTGCGGCTGCTGCCGCCCGGGTTCAGCTGCGTCACCACCATCACGCTGGCGTTCCTGTGCAACCAGCACGACATCAAGTACGTGCCGACCGAGTACGCCAAGCGCGCGGGCACGTCGAAGTTCCACTTCGTCAAGGACGCCTACCGCTACATCCTCCAGGTGCTGCGGATGGTCATGTACTTCGAGCCGCTGCGCGTGCTCATGCCGCTGGCGCTGTTCCTCTTCGGCCTCGGGGCCGTCAAGGCCGTGACCGACATGGTCCGCCACCTGTTCTACTTCCCCGCGAACACCGTGCTGCTGCTGGTCTCGGGCCTGCTCATCGGGTCCGTCGCGCTGCTCGCCGACCTCGTGGTGCGCTCGCGGGACTCCTCGTGAGCCACGTCGCGCCCGTGGCCGCGCCCGTCCCCGGGTCCGCGACGGGCCGTCGCAAGGTCGTCGTGGTCGGCCCGGCCCACCCGGCGAAGGGCGGCACCGTCGCCCACACGACCGAGCTGGCGCGCCACCTCGCGGCCGACCCGGAGGCCGACGTCGCGCTGGTGTCGTGGTCGCGGCAGTACCCGGCCGTGCTGTACCCGGGCGAGCGCGAGGTGCCGGGCGGTCGTCCCGAGGTCGCCGAGTTCGTCCCGACGACCCGGCCGCTCGCGTGGGACTCGCCCGCCTCGTGGGTGCGCACGGGCCGGCGCATCGCCGAGGCCGACCTCGTCGTGCTGGTCCACGTCGTCCCCTTCCAGGTCCCCGCGCTGCTCGCCGTCCTGGGCGGCATGCGCACGGCCGGCTCGCGGGCCCGCACCGTCGTCGTCGCGCACAACGTGCTGCCGCACGAGCCGCGGCCGGGCGACGCGCTCCTCGTGGGCCGCCTGCTGGCGAGCGTCGACGGGGTCGTCGTGCACTCTCCCGCGCAGGCGGACCTGGCGCGCGCGCACGGCGCCCGCCACGTCGAGGTCGCCGACCTGCCGCCCCACCTGCCCGGGGGTGAGCCGCCGGCCGGCGCGGCCGGGTCCCACGTCCCGCGCGACGGTGGCGTGCGCCTGCTGTCCCTCGGCGTCGTGCGCGAGTACAAGGGCGTCGACCTGCTGCTCGAGGCGCTCAGGGACGTCCCGGGCGCGCGCCTGACGATCGCCGGTGAGCTGTGGGGCGACGCGGGCCGCCGCGTCCTGACGCTCGCGGGCGACCCCGCGCTGCACGGCCGGGTCGAGGTCCGCCCCGGCTACGTGCCCGCGTCCGAGCTGGCCGAGCTGCTGGCCACCCACGACGCGCTCGTGCTGCCCTACCGCTCGGCGACGGCGTCGCAGAACGCCCTGCTCGCCTTCGCGCACGGCCTGCCCGTCGTCGCGACCGCCACGGGCTCCTTCCCCCAGCAGGTCACCGACGGCGTCGACGGCGTCCTCGTCGAGCCCGGCAGCGTGCCCGCGCTCGTCGCGGGCCTGCGCCGGCTCGCCGACGGCGGGCTGCAGACCCTGCGCGACGGCGTCCGCAGCCCCGACTCCCGCGCCCCCTGGTCGGCCTACCTCGGCGCCGTGGCCGCCGCGGCCACCGGGGGCACGCCCGCCGCCCCGCCCGGCGGCCGCCTCCTCGAGGTCGCCAAGCGCGGGGCCGAGCACGCGCTGTGGACCCGCGTCGGCGTGCAGCGCCGCGTGGGCGAGGTCCTGGGCGCCCGGGAGCTCGCCGCCCCGCCGGCCCTGCGGCCCGTGCCCAGCGGCGTCCCGCGCACGGGCGTGCTCCACGACACCGCCGAGGTGGCCGACGCCCTGGCCCAGACGCGGCGGCTGCGCCTGCCCGCCCACCCCGACGCCCCGAAGAACTGGGACGCGCTCGGTGCCGTGGCGGCCGTGCTCACCCTGGCCGACGACGGCTCGCGCACGGCCCGCGTCCTGGACGCCGGCAGCGCGCGCTACTCCCCGGTGCTGCCCTGGCTGCGGCTGTACGGCCTGGGGGGCGAGCGCGGGGCGCTCGCCGGCATCAACCTCGAGTTCGGCGCCACCGTGCACCGCGACGGCGTCGAGTTCCGGCACGGCGACGTCACGGCGACGGGCCTGGCCGACGCCTCGCTGGACGCCGTGACCTGCATGTCCGTGATCGAGCACGGGGTCCCGGTCGAGGCGTTCCTCACCGAGACGGCCCGCGTGCTGCGCCCGGGCGGGGTCCTGGCCCTGTCCACCGACTACGACCAGGACCCGCCCGACACCACGGGCATCACCGCCTACGGCGCGCCCGTGCGGATCTTCGGCCCCGACGACCTGCGCGAGCTCACCGGTGTCGCGTCCGGCGTCGGGCTCGAGCTCGTGGGGGAGCTGACCGACGAGGTCCTCGCGCACCCCGAGCGCCCCGTGCACTGGAAGCGGACCGGCCTGGACTACACGTTCGTCCTGCTCACCTTCCGCAAGCGCTGACGTGCGGCTGCTGCCGCGCGTGCTCGCGGCCCTGCGCTCGCCCGTCGTGCGCCTGGGCTTCCTCGTCGTGGCGCTGGCCCTGGCCGTCGTCTACGTCGTGCGCGACGCCGACGCCATCGCGGCCGCGTGGGCCCGGCTGGACCCGGCGACGGTGCTGCTGGCGCTCGTGCTGTCCCTCGGCAACGTCGCGCTGTCGGGGGCGTCGTGGCGGGCGGTGCTGGGCGACCTCGGCTCGCGCCTGGGGTGGCGGGCGGCGGCCCGCGTGTTCTTCGTCGGGCAGCTCGGCCGCTACATCCCCGGCACGGTGTTCCAGTTCGTCGCGCAGGCCGAGCTGGCCCGCGACTACGGCGTCCCGCGCCGGCGCACGGCGTCCGCGCTGGTCGTCGCGCTGCTGGTCTCGATGACCACGGCGCTGCTCCTGGTCACGGGGGTGCTGCCCGTCGCGCTCGCCGGCCGCGGCGACGGGACGGGCGCCGAGCTCACGGGCTGGGCGTGGACGGGGTGGCTGCGCTGGCTGACGCCCCTGCTCCTGGTCCTGCTCGTGCCGCGCGTGCTCAACCCGCTGCTCGGGGTGCTGCTGCGGGTGGCGCGCCGCGACCCGCTCGAGCACCCCGTCACGTGGCGCGGGCTGCTCGCCGCGGCGCTGTGGGCGCTGGCGTCCTGGGGCGCTGTGGGCCTGCAGGTCTTCGTGCTGGCCTCCGCGGTCGGCGGCGGCGAGCTCGGCCCGGGGCGGTTGCTGGCCCTGTCGCTGGGCGGGTACGCGCTGGCGTGGGCGGTCGGGTTCCTCGTGGTGTTCGCGCCCGCGGGGGCCGGGGCGCGCGAGGTGGCGCTCGCCGCCCTCGTCGGGCTGGGCACGGGCAGCGGGGGAGCGGCCGTCGTCGTGCTCGCGTCCCGGGTCCTGCTGACGCTCGCGGACGTGCTGCTGGCCCTCGGCGCGCTGCTCACCGCGCGGGGGGCGCTGGCCCGGGTCCGGGCGGCGGCCGCGGCGGACGACCCCGCGGCCGACGGCCCCGCCCCGGCCCCCTGAGCGGCGCGCGCCGCGGGTTGCGATCAGGTCACGTCTGCCCGGCCGGGGGTGTCCGGGTTGGTGCGCGGCCGCGAACCTCGGCACAGTGTGGCGGCGGTAGGCCCCCCGGGCCCCGTCCGCGGGGGCTCGACGCACGACACGTCCGCGACCCCGACGCCCCCCGGAGACCCGCATGCGCCGCCGCACCCTCCTGTCCACCCTGGCCCTCTCGCCCGTCGTCGTCGCGGGCTGCACCACCGGTGAGGGCGTCGACACCGGTGACGGCACCGGTGCCGAGGCCGGTGCCGGCGGCGGCTTCGTCGCCGCGATCAGCGCGCAGCCGGACCAGCTGGACCCGCACAAGACGACGGCCTACGCCAGCTTCCAGATCCTCGAGAACGTCTACGACACCCTCGTGGTCCCGGCCGAGGACCTGTCGATGCAGCCGAGCCTCGCGACGTCGTGGACCACGAGCCCCGACGGGCTGAGCTGGACGTTCACCCTCGCCGAGGGCGTGACGTTCCACGACGGCTCCCCCTTCACCGCCGACAGCGTCGTGTTCTCCTTCAAGCGGATCATCGACCAGCAGCTCGCGAACGCCTCGCGGTTCGCCACCGTCGCCGACGTCGTGGCGCAGGACCCGACGCACGTGGTGCTGACGCTGACGTCGCCCACCCCGAACCTGCTCAGCCGCATCGGCGGGTTCAAGGGCATGGCGATCCTGCCCGCGGGCGTCGACGAAGCCACGCTCGCCACGAAGGCCGTCGGCACCGGCCCGTTCGTGCTCGACAGCGTCAGCGCCGGCGAGGTCGAGCTGACCCGCTTCGACCAGCACTGGGGCGAGCGGGCGACCCTGCCCGGACTGTCGTTCCAGTTCATCACCGAACCCGCGGCCGCCCTCACGGCGCTGCAGAGCGACCAGGTGCAGTGGACGGACAACGTGCCGCCGCAGCAGGTGGAGCAGCTGGCCGGCGACGACTCCGTGGAACTGGGCCAGGTGGCGAGCGTCGACTACTGGTACCTGGCGATGAACTGCGCCAAGGCGCCCTTCTCCGACCGCGACGTGCGCCGGGCGATCGCGACCGCGCTCGACCGCCAGGCGATCACGGAGGCCGCGCGCTTCGCCACGGCCCGGCCGAACCAGACGGCGATCCCCGAGGACAGCGCCTGGTACTACGACTACGCCCCGTTCACCACGGACCCGGACGCCGCGAAGGCGCTGCTGGAGGGGGCCGGCGTCGCGGGGCCGCTCACGATGGGCCTGATGGTCACCTCGGAGTACCCCGAGACCGTCACGGCCGCGCAGGTCATCGCGAGCCAGCTGGAACCCCTCGGCATCACGGTGCAGATCCAGACCGAGGACTTCGCGACCTGGCTGGACCGCCAGTCCCGCGGGGACTTCGACGCCTTCCTGCTCGGCTGGCTCGGCAACATCGACCCCGCCGACTTCTACGAGGACCAGCACCGCACGGGCGGCGCGAACAACTACCAGAAGTACTCCAGCCCCGTCACCGACGACCTGCTCGACCGCGCCGCGGTGGAACCCGTCGAGGCGGCGCGCAAGGCGCTCTACGACCAGGCGGCGAAGCAGATCGTCGACGACGTCTCCTACGTCTACCTCTACAACCCCGACGCCGTGCAGGCGTGGGCGCCCGGGTTGCGGGGGTACACGATCCGCCCCGACAAGGCGATCGACTTCGACGAGGTCACCCTGCCCGCGTGAGCGGGTTCGCCCTGCGCCGGGCCGCGCAGTCCCTCGTCGTCCTGCTGGGCGTCAGCCTCGCGGTGTTCGCCCTCGTGCACCTCGTGCCCGGTGACCCCGTGCGGCTGGCGCTGGGCACGCGCTTCGACCAGGCGACCTACGACGCGCTGCGCGAGCGCGCGGGCCTGGACCAGCCCCTCCCCGCGCAGTACCTGCAGTGGATCGGCGGGGCGGTCCGCGGTGACCTCGGGGTCAGCTTCCGCAGCGGCGAACCCGTGACGGCGCTGATCCTGGAGCGGCTGCCCGCGACGCTCTCGCTGGCGCTCGGCTCGATCGTCGTCGCGCTGCTCATCGCGGTCCCGCTCGGCACGGCCTCGGCGCTGCGGCCCCGCTCGGCCGTCGACGGCCTCGGCACCGTCGTCAGCCAGATCGGCATCTCCGTGCCGGAGTTCTGGATGGGCATCATGCTGATCCTGCTGTTCGCCGGGACCCTCGGGTGGTTCCCCGCGGGCGGGTACGTGCCGTTCGCGCGCGACCCGGCCGGCTGGCTGCACAGCCTGGTCCTGCCGGCCGTGACCACGGGTCTGGTCTCGGGCAGCGTGCTCACCCGGTTCACCCGGTCGAGCGTGCTGGAGGCGCTGTCCGCCGAGCACGTCCGCACCGCCCGGGCCAAGGGCCTCGGGCCGCGGGCGGTGCTGTCGTGGCACGTGCTGCGCAACGCGATGCTGCCGCTGGTGACGGTGACCGGGGTCCAGCTCGCCTACCTGCTCTCGGGGGTCGTCGTCGTCGAGATCGTGTTCGCCTGGCCGGGGCTCGGTCAGCTGGCGCTGCAGGCGGTCGAGGCCCGCGACTACCCGCTGCTGCAGGGTGCGGTGCTGCTGTTCGCAGTGGTGTTCCTGCTGCTGAACCTCGGGGTGGACCTGCTCTACGGGCGGCTCGACCCGCGGATCGCGGCGTGAGCGCCCCCGCGCGCCCCGCCGCACCGCCGGTCCGGGTGCGGCCCGAGCGGGGCCGGTGGCGGGCGACCCTGCGCCTGCTCCTGAGCTCCCCGCCCTCGCTGTTCGCGGTGCTCGTCCTGCTCGCCGTGGTCGTCGTCGCGCTGTTCGACGAGCAGATCGCGCCCACCGGGTTCAACGAGGTCGACGTCTCCGACCGGCTGCAGCCGCCCGGTGCGGGCCACTGGTTCGGCACCGACGACCTCGGCCGCGACGTCCTGTCCCGCGTCGTGCTGGGGGCGAAGGTGTCCCTGCAGGTCGGCACGGTCGCGGTGGGCTTCTCCCTCGTCGTGGGCGTCCTCGCCGGCCTGCTCGCGGGGTTCTACGGCCGCTGGATCGACGCCGTGCTCATGCGCCTCATGGACGTGCTGTTCGCGTTCCCCGCCATCCTGCTGGCGATCGCCGTCATCGCCGTCCTGGGCCCCGGCACGACCAACGCGATGATCGCCATCGGCATCACCTACACGCCGGTGTTCGCGCGGGTCACCCGGGCCGCGGTGCTGGGGGTGCGGGAGCAGGTGTTCGTCCGGGCGTCGCGCTCGGTGGGGGCCTCCGACGCGCGGCTGCTGCTGCGGCACGTGCTGCCGAACGCCCTGCCCCCGATCATCGTGCAGACCTCGGTGAGCCTGGCGTTCGCGGTCCTCGCCGAGGCGGCCCTGTCCTTCGTCGGCCTGGGCACGCAACCACCCGCGCCGAGCTGGGGCCGGATGCTGTCGGAGGGCCGCGGCTACATCGACCTCGCGTGGTGGATCGCGGTGTTCCCGGGGCTCGCGATCGTCGTGCTCGTGCTGGCCTTCAACCTGCTGGGCGACGGGCTGCGCGACGTCCTGGACCCGCAGCAGCGCAGCGCCCTCGAGGCCGCGCGGCACCGGCCGGGGCGTCGGCGGCGCGCGGAGGTGCGGCGGTGAGCGCGCCCGTGCTCGAGGTCGCGGACCTGCGCGTGCGGCTGGAGACCCCGCGCGGTCCCGCGCACGTCGTCGACGGCCTCGACTACGCGGTCGGGGCCGGCGAGACGGTCGCCATCGTGGGGGAGTCCGGCAGCGGCAAGAGCGTCTCGGTCCTGGCCCTGCTCGGGCTGCTGCCGGCCTCGGCGACCGTGACCGGCACCGCGTCGTTCGGCGGGCGGGACCTGCTCGCGATGTCGGAGGCGGAGCTGCGGGGTGTCCGGGGCAACGGGATCGGCATGGTGTTCCAGGACCCGATGACGTCGCTGAACCCCGTCCTGAGCGTCGGGCGGCAGCTCACCGAGGGGCTGCTCGCGCACGGGGTGGTCACCGGCCGCGCCGCGGCCCGCGCGCGCGCGGCCGACCTGCTGGCCGACGTGGGACTGCCCGATCCCCGCGGGGCGCTGGAGCGCTACCCGCACGAGCTGTCCGGCGGCATGCGCCAGCGCGTCGTCATCGCGATCGCCCTGGCCGGCGAGCCGCGGCTGCTCGTCGCCGACGAGGCCACGACCGCGCTGGACGTCACCGTGCAGGCCCAGATCGTCGACCTGGTGACCCGGCTGCAGGCCGAGCACGGCACCGCGGTCGTGTGGATCACCCACGACCTCGGGGTCGTCGCGGGCATCGCCGACCGGGTGCTCGTGATGTACGGCGGGCGGTGCGTCGAGGACGGCGGTGTCGACGACGTGTTCGACGCCCCCGCGCACCCCTACACGCGGGGGCTGCTGGGCGCCCTGCCCGCCCGCGTGGACGCGCAGCGCGGCCCGGGGCGCCGCGCCCCGGACCTCGTCGCGATCGCCGGCACCCCACCGCCACCGACGGAGCTGCCGCGGGGCTGCGTGTTCTGGCCGCGCTGCCCCGTGCGCGGGGACGTGCGGTGCGAGACCGAGCAACCGCCGCTCGTGCGCGTCGGCGGCACGGACCCGCGGCCGCACCGCGCGGCCACCTTCTACGGGCGGGAGATCCCGTGACCGACGACGTGCTGGTGCGGGCGCGCGACCTGCAGGTGCACTTCCCGGTGCGCTCGAAGGGCCTGCGGCGCAAGGTGGTCGGCGCCGTCCGGGCCGTGGACGGGGTGGACCTGGAGGTGCGCCGGGGGGAGACCCTGGGCCTCGTGGGGGAGTCCGGCTGCGGGAAGTCGACGCTGGGCAACGCGCTGCTTCGCCTCGTGGAACCCACGGGCGGGACCGTCGAGTTCGACGGCGCGGACGTGACCGCGATGTCCCGCCCGGCGCTGCGCGCCCTGCGCCGCCGGGCCGTCATGGTGTTCCAGGACCCGTACGCCTCGCTGGACCCCCGGGCCACGGTCGGCCAGACGGTGGCGGAACCTCTGCAGGTGCACGGCCTGCACCCCGGGGCGCGGGCGCGCGCCTCCCGCGTCGCGGAACTGCTCGAACTCGTGGGCCTCGACGCCTCGGTCGCCTCGCGCTACCCGCACGAGTTCTCGGGCGGGCAGCGTCAGCGAGTCGGGATCGCGCGGGCGCTGGCGGGGGAGCCCGACTTCGTGGTGTGCGACGAGGCGATCGCCTCGCTCGACGTCAGCGTGCAGGCGCAGGTGCTGAACCTGCTGCGGCGCCTGCAGGACCAGCTGGGCCTGACGTACCTGTTCGTGTCGCACGACCTCGCCGCGGTCCGGCACGTCAGCGACCGGATCGCCGTGATGTACCTGGGGCGCGTCGTCGAGGTGGGCCCGGCCGAGCAGCTCGCGGCCGACCCGCAGCACCCGTACACGCAGGCGCTGCTGTCCGCCGTCCCCGTGCCCTCGCCCGCGCTGGAGCGGGCGCGCCGGCGCACCGTCCTCGCCGGCGACGTGCCGTCGGCGGCCGCCGTCCCGTCCGGGTGCCGGTTCCGGACGCGCTGCCCGCACGCCTTCGACCCGTGCCCCGACGTGGACCCGGCCCTGCAGGCCGTGGGCGCGGGCCAGACCGCGGCGTGCCACCTGCACGGCGTCGTGGGTTCGCGGGAGGCGCGGGTCTAGGCCCCGCGGGCCGGCGGCGGCCGCGTCGCCCGCCGGTGCTCGACCTCCAGCGCGGCCGCGAGGACGGTCTCGAGGGCGAGGAAGGCCCCCGTCGGCCAGGGGGCGAGCCGGCGCTCGACGACGCAGGAGAGGAGGCGGGTGCCCGCCATGGCGGCGTTCACGTCCCCGGCGTGTTCGGGGGGGCGGCCCCCAC
>NZ_JAAALN010000124.1 GCF_009906795.1 Kineococcus siccus | reverse complement strand
GGCGGACGTAGTCGGCGGGTGAGTGCTCGAGGACCTCGTCGATGACGCAGGTGCGGTAGAAGCCCGTGACCACTGACATGCGCCTGGACACGGTGGAGGCGGCGAAGTGCTGGGTCTCCTGCATCCAGCGGACGTAGAGCTCGACGTGGGGGCGCCGGGCTCGTAGCGGTTCGAGGCTGGGTAGCTGGCACCAGGTGAGGTAGGCGCGCGGGTCGGACTCGGCGTGACGGCGGGTCTCACCGCGGTAGCGGGCAAGGTAGGCGGCCACCGCTAGGCGCAGCGGGTCGGTGCGCCACGTCCCGTCACCAAGGGGGATGGGGAGGCTGTCGGGTGTGAGGCTCGTGGACGAGCATCCTCCTGCGGCGAGCATGCTGGCGAGAGCGCCCGCGGCGCGGCATGACCGCGCGGAGGGGTGATCGGACCGAGCCGGTGCCCCCATCATTCAGACTTGCTGGGTGCGGCTCGGCGAGGCAGTCTGCACCCGGCTGTGTTGGGAGGTCGGCACTACGAGTGACCCGCCGAGCTGATCGAGCGTCAGACTTCCGTGGCTGCTCGAACGTCTGCGGAGTGGAGCAGACTGCTCGTGTGCCGCCCGCAGATGACTCATCCCGAGCTCAACCGCTCCCCGTCTCCGCTTCAAGCCCAGGGGAGAAGTTCGTCACCGTGTGGCGGGTGGTGGTCGTCGTCCTGGGTTTCGCGAGTGGGTATGTCTTCGCAGCACCGGAGTGGACCAGTCCGTCAGCGACGCCCTGGGCCGTCGGCAGTGCGTGCGTGGGACTTGCGGTTGCCGCCGTGGTGAGTCACTTGAAGGTCCACCCTTGGCTGGGCGTGGTGATGGTCCTGGCGGCCTTCCTGGTCGGTATGGGGATCCCGCTATCCAAGGAGGACGCGTTATGGATCATCGCCGAAGTGATGTTCGGTGTTGCAGCAGCGATCTACCTTGTGCTCATTAACCTCCTAGTGCTGGCTGTCCGGTCCAATATGCGGCGACGCTTGCGCGCACCGCGAGACCGATCTTGATGTGACCGCAAGAGTGTCGACCGGCCAGGACACGCGCGACCAGCGGCTACTTGTTCACTGGACCCACGGCATCGGCCCGGCCAGGCTGTGTTGAGGTGCCCGGCGTGACGCTCTTCTGGCGGCTGCCCACTAGCTGGATCAGTGTGGCTCTCTCATGGCGTGCGGAGCGTCGGGCACCGCCCGGCGGGGTGTGGCTCAAGAGAGGTTTGTTCCACTCCAAGTAGCGCTGCCCACCCTTGCCAGCAGTACCGGCCGCACTACCTGGTGTGGCCGGTCGGCGAAGGTGAGGGGGCAAGGTGGACACCACCTCAGGCGTGATCATCGGGATGGATCCGCACAAGCGTTCGGCGACGATCGAGGTCCTCGACCAGCGGCAACAGGTGATCGCCGGCGGTCGCTTTGCCACCGACACCGCCGGCTACCGCGACATGCTCACCGCGGGACGTCAGTGGCCGCTGCGGACGTGGGCCGTCGAGGGCGCGAACGGCATCGGCAAGCACCTGGCTCAGCGCCGTGGTCGCCGATGGTGAGCTGGTGGTGGACGTGCCGGCGAAGCTGTCCGCACGGGTCCGGGTCTTCTCCACCGGGCAGGGCCGCAAGACCGACGCCACCGACGCGCACTCCATCGCCTTGGTCGCAGCCCGCACCACGAACTTGCAACGCGTGGGCGTTGATGGGGAGAACGTCGCGTTGCGGCTGCTGGTGGACCGCCGCGACGAGTTGGGGGTGCTGCGCACGCAGACGGTCAACCGCATCCACAAGCTGCTGCTGGAGCTCATGCCCGTTGGGGCGAAGGCGTTCCTCACTGCAGCCCAGGCCAAGGCGCTGCTGACGAGGGTGCGACCGCGCGACGTCGCCGGCAAGACCAGGCGGGCGCTGGCGGCGGAGAAGATCACCGACCTGGCCGTCATCGATGCGAAGATCAAAGCGGCGAAGAAGCAGCTCACGGCGCTGATCGCTTTGACCGGGTCGCAGCTGCTGGAGTTGAACGGCATCGGCCCTCAGGGGCGGCACGGTTGCTGGGTGACGTCGGCGACGTCGCCTGGTTCCCGACGAAGGGCCACTTCGCGTCCTGGAACGGGACCGCACCCATCGACGCCTCCAGCGGCGACAACAACCGCCACCGCCTCTTGCGGTCGGGCAACCGGCGCATCAACCGGGTGCTGCACATCGCCGCGATCGTGCAGATCCGTCACGACACGCCAGGACGGGCCTACTACCGGCGGAAGTTGGCGGCGGGGAAGTCGCCGATGCAGGCGCTGCGGTGCTTGAAGCGGCGCCTGTCCGATGTCGTCTACCGGCAGAGTCGCCGACGCCGCGCCCGCCGACCCCCTCGACCAGGAGGTCCTCGAACAGTCGAAGATCATGGATGAGCAGGCCCACGCGAGCACGGGTGGCGTGACGATGATGACGGGCCCGGGAGGACAAACGGGGGCGACTACTGGCTCCAGCGCGACCGGCTCGGACCCCGATGCCGGCTCTTCGGAGAAGTCACTTCCCGGACCCGCCGAACCCATCGTCGCTACCCGAAAGCGAACGCGCAAGACCCCTGTTCGAGTCGGCCCTTGACACAGAAGGGTGCCATGAGCGAACGTCCGCGGGGTGGCTGCCCAGCCCCAGGCCTCCGGCTGTACTCGGCCCGTGAGCGTGCGGACTCGCGGCTCGTTCGTGTCAACGCGAGAGAGGTGGGTCGCTGTACTCCCCGAGTGCGTACCGGAGGCGTTGATTGAGATTGTCCAAAGCTGCTTCCAGCTCGGCGTCTCCACCGTCGGCGCCAACCCGTCGCTGTAGACTCGCCACCACCTCGTCGTGAAGCTGATGGCCGAGCACCTGTCCCTGGAGCACGGCTAGGACACCGATCAGCGCAGCCGCGTCGTCCTGCGAGATCGGGCGGGGGCAAAGACCAGCAGTCATGTCTGTCAGCATCGCGCCACTTCCGGCCTGTGTCAGCCACCCGCGCTCAGGCGCGCGACCAGCGGGATGACCGTGATGTCGGCCATCGGTCAGCGGCCCTCTACCGTGCCCGTCGTGGTCTTGGAAGTCGTCGCAGCAGCCGTCCTCGTCGATCAGCGGTTGCTGACGGTCAGCAAGACCGCCGCCGCTCAAGTCTTCTACCTGCCCGGCGGCAAGCCCGACGCCGGGGAGCTGCCGGAGCAGACCCTGGCCCGTGAGCTGTCGGAGGAGCTGTCGACCACTGCCGTCGGTGCCCAGCAGTACCTGGTGGTGCAGGCGCCGGCGGCGTTGGAGGCAGTGCCCATGCGGATGACGGTCTACCGCTGCGGGCTCGCCGCGCCGCCCCGGCTGGCCGCTGAACTGGCCGACCTGCGCTGGATCACCGGTGCGGGCCTGCGAGCCCCCGATGTTTTGGCCCCCGCCTTGCGCGATGTGCTGGTCCCTCGACTGGTGCAGGACGGCCTGCTGGCAACCTGACCAGCCGCGCGCCAAGGAGCCATGAGCGGTCACTTCTCGCGGTGACCCAGGTCGCCGCTACAGCTCAACGCTCGGTGCCGGCCGTCCGCTGCGTGACCTTGTGGACCTCGCCGGCGTGGTCGTAGGTGATCCACTCGCCGACCGGTTCGCCTCGCTCGAAGTGCCCTGAGCGCAGGCGGGTGCCGTCTTTGCGCCACCACTGCCAGTACCCGTGCAGTAGCCCGTCCACGACCGGGCCTCGGGCCCGCACGGAGCCGTCGGCGACGCGCTCGACGCGCTCATGGGCGTCTTCTGGAGTCATCGGCATCGCGGCCTCCTCGCTGCTGCCGCGGACGGTAAACGCCTGGTCGGACATCAACATGGGCGTGAAGTCGACCGACCATGATCGCGCCCGGACGGCGGGATGATCGCGAGGTCGACGGCGCAACAGGCTGGCCGCTGCCTCAGTCGAGGACGTGGACGTTGACCGACGTGAATCGCTGCACGAGCGAGGTGTCCAGTGGCGCGGAGTGCACGAGCTGAGGATCGGCGTTGAAGCGCACCGTGGTCCCAGTCGTCACCGATGGCGGCAGTTCCTGCAGGTCGCCGTGGGGGACGCCGTGTTCGTAGGTCTGGGTCCACGATCCCTCTCGACGGTGGTTGGTGTGCTCCAGCCGGGAGCTGAGGGCGGCGACGATCGACATGCCTCGGCGAGGCAGGCCGTCGGGCAGCACTTCAACGTCAGTGTCGAAGAAGCGCAGGTCCTTCGTGGCCATGACCGGCTTGCGGACCACCTGGCCGTCAGCGCTGCGGCGGGTATCGGTGCCGCGGCCATCGTCGCTGACGGAGATGGAGGCGTCGTCGTGAGCGGTGATGGTGCACGAGCCTGCTCGCCCCAGGGCCCGGGCTTCGTCGTCGGCGTAGGCCAGCACTTCCAGGATGAGGTGCTGGACGCCTCCCCGGGCGTAGGTGGAGGCGTTCTCACGGATGGAGGTCAGGTGCTGCTCGTCGACGGTCGATGACCAGTCGTGCGTGCTAGTCCCGGGCTGCTCAGCGCTCACGAGGCTGATGCTAAGCATCTGCTCGTCGGCTGCCGGCGCCCTGCCTGGATTGCGGGATGACCGGACGTTGGCGACGTCCTGATTGACGTCTTGATCGAGCGAGGTCCGGCCATCACACGGTAAGATCACACTCGACGCCTCCGGTGCCGCTCTCGCGGTGCTCGGAGGCTTTTTGCATGCCCCCAACCTCGCCCCGCCCCGACCAGCCCTCCACCGCCGTCGCTGACAGCGGCCCCGTCACCTACCGGGCGTTGCTGGCCAACCACGAGTTCGCCGGCCTCTACGTCAGCTTCACCGCGACCACCGCCGCCAGCACCCTCTCCGGCTACACCCTGGGCACTCTCGTCCATGCCCAGACCAGCTCACCGCTGCTGACCGCGCTCAGCATGTACGCCGGCACCCTGGCCACCGTCCTGGGTGCGCTGACGCTGATGTCGATCGCCGACACCGCCCGCCCTCGCCGGGTCCTGCTGGCTCTACAGGCCCTGTCGCTGGCCAGCGTGGCCGCCCAGGCGGTGCCGAGCCTGCCGCTCCCGGCCCGGTTCGGGCTGCTGCTGATCACCGGGTTCTTCGCCTCCCTGGGGACCGGAGCCCGGCTCGGGCTGCTCAGCGAGGTCGTCCCCGCCCGCCGCTACGCCCTGGCCCGGTCGCTGATGAACATCACCTCCGGTGGGACAGCCGTCATCGGCTTCACCGCGGCCGCGTTCCTGCTGCGCTTCCTCGACCCTGGCCGGGGCTTCCTGATCTCCGCCGCCCTCGTCGGGGCTGGACTGCTGGCGACCGCGGTCTCGGTGCGCGAGCACTCTGTGCGCCTGACCCGCCGTCCTGGCCTGGCTCGGACATGGGCCACGAACGTAGCTTTGATGCGCCGGGCTGATCAGCGGGTTCTGCTGGTGAACCTGTGGGTGCCCAATGGGTTGATCGTGGGCTGCGAGGCGTTGTTCGTGTCCTACGACAGCACCCACGCGGGACTGCTGCTGGCTGCCGGGGCGGGCGGGATGCTGGCCGGTGACCTGACCGTGGGCCGCTTCCTCACCGCGCCTCAGCGGGCGCGGTGGGCGCTGGGGCTGCGGGTGCTGCTGGCTGCGCCGTTCCTCGCCTTCGCCCTGCACCCGCCACTGGTGGTGGGTGTGGTCGCGGTGTTCTTCGCCAGCGTCGGGTACGCCGCGACGCTGCCGTTGCAGGAGAAGTTGCTCGCCGTGACGGAGCAGGAGGTGCGGGGTCAGGTGCAGGGAGTGGAGTCGGCAGGGCGGATGACCTGGCAGGGACTGGGCGCTGGCATCGCTGGGGTGCTGGCTCAGGGGTTCAGTCCCGCGATCGCCATCGCCGTGGCGGCCGGGTTGTCGCTGTTGATCACGTTCGGGACAGCCGGGCGTGTGCGGTGGCTCAGGAACGGGAAGTCCCAAGTCACGGGCTGATCCCCGTCGGACGGACGGAGACGCATCGTCCTCATCTCGGCAAGACCGCGATGCGCGAGCCGCCGGCGGTCGCCTGGATTGCGGGCTGACCGCGCGCTCAGCTCAGCAGTTGGTACATCACGAAGTCCTGCCAGCGCCCGGCGATCTTCAGGTACTGCGGGGCCAGCCCGTAGCGGGTGAGCCGTTCATCTCCAGCACCCGCTGGGAGCGGACGTTGTCCACCAGCGTCTCCGCCTGCACCCGGTGCAGCGCGAGCTCCTCGAAGGCCAGCCGGGTCATGCGTGCCACGGCGGCGGTGGCCGCGCCGCGCCCGCCGGCGGCCTGGGCGACCCAGTAGCCGAGGCTGCCCGACTGCAGCGCTCCGCGGACGATGCCGTTGAGGGTGATGCGGCCGATGACCGCGCCGGTCTCATCGAGAATGACGTGCGGCAGGTTGGCTGCCTGCTGGTGGGCGTTCAGGGCGGCGTCAATGTCTGCTCGTTGGCCGTCCGGGGTGAAGTAGGACTCCTCGCGTAGCGGTTCGTAGGGCGCTAAGAAGTCGCGGTTCTCCGTGAGTAGGCGCGCCAACACCTCAGCGTCCTGAGGGTCGATCAAGCGGGTGGTGACCATGACGAGAGTGTCCCAGCGTGACGGGTCCCGCCCGGCTGGAGCGTCTTGACGACCCAGCGCTCTTCGACATGACCGTGAAGTCGTCCCCCGGCGGGGGAGTAGGCCTACCGCGTAGGCCGTCGTCTGGGGAGACGGCCCTCAGCACCTGCCAGGAGACCTCTTCGCCGTGAGGTGATCACTGTGGTGGGTGCACTGCCACCCGTGATCACGGGCTGTGCCCGCTCGGTAGGCGGCCGACGCTGGGACAGATCCGCTGAGACGCTGCGACAGATCGGATGAGAGGTGGGACAGGTGTCGTGAGATTGGGACAGATCAGATGAGAGAGGACAGTCGTCGTTGTCCGTTCTCAGTCATCTTGTCCCAGCCCCAAGGCTGTGACCTGCAGCGGGACAGGATGACTGAGACGTGTCGCCGCCGATCTGTCTCAGTCATTCTGTCCTTGCCGAAGATCACGGGGACCCGAGCCGTCGTGGGGTGAAGGTGGTGCGCGCAGCTGCCGAACATTGAAGGGTGAGTGCTCGATGAGCGAGGCCGTCTCGGTGCGGCTGCCTCAGGCCCCCCGCGCCATGGCCCCCTCCGCGGTGCGGTGGGGGCAGGCGGTCCTGGCCGATGTCACCGAGGTGCCGCGGGCGGTGCTGCAGCGCCCGGCAGTGGAGTCGATGACCGCGGTGGTGTGGGCGCTGGCCGCCGCTGCGGACGCCGAGGGCCGCACCTCCGCTGCTCTCACCGCCGGGCTGTTGGCCCAGGAGGCGGGGGTGGGGGACCGGGTGTGGCAGAAGCGCACCGCGTGGCTGCGCGCCCGCGGCTGGCTCCTGCACGGTCCCGGGGGCCAGCGCGACGGCTGGCTGCTGGTCGCGCCATGATCCACCCTCACGCTCAGCCCCAGCCTCAGGCCCCGTTGCAAGGACTGGGGCTGGCTCCCCGACCTCGTCGGTCGCACGCTCTGCGCCACGCCTCCACCGCGGCGGTGGCGACCCGACGCGCCGCATCATGGACGGCCGTGGAGGACGAAGAGCTGACGGCGTGCGTCACTGCGGATGATCTGGAGGCGTTCGCGTTGCGCTGGTCGCGGACCTTCCGGGCGGTGGAGCAGCGCCGACGGCGTCCACGCACCGCGGTCACGCCGACGGGCGGCATGGCTACCGGCACCGGCTGGGTCTGAGCAGCCGCGCGGGTTGCGGGATGACCGGGTCCGAGGGGCCCTAGTCTCGATCCGCACTGCGCATCTGACGGTAGAGCCGCCCCAAGGTGTCGCCGCCAGGCAGAATGATCGTCATGACGACCCCCGTCGACCTGCCTTCGCGCTACGAGGACCTGCGGCCCGAGTTCCGTGCACAGCTGCGCCCCAACCGGTCCTTGATCAATGAGGTCAAGACCGCCTATCAGCGGATGCGTGTGAGCGGTGGCGTGCGGTTCCTACCGGTGTTCGGCCTCAGCGGCGCCGGCAAGACGAGCGCTGCACGGGAGCTCGCTACTCACCTGCCCGACGTTGAGGTCCACGTGCTGCCCAGGGAGGTCGTCGAGGGGAGCGCGCCGCTGGAGACCTCGCTTCCGCAGACCGCGGCTCAGCTTCTGATCGCCGTGGTCGACCAGTTCGAGGAGAACGTGGCCCGCCGTGAAGACATCCCCACCCGCTTCGTGGAAGCTCTGAGCCGGCTGGATCGGTCCCGGCCCAGCACGCCCGTACTGTTCATCTGGCTGACCACCAGCCGGGAATTCCAAGCCGAGCTGGCCGCGGCGACGTCGCGCAACTCGCGGCTGCTCGCCCGGGCTGACTTCGAGCTGGAAGCGCTGCCCCGGAGCGACTGGCCGGATGTGATCGAAGAGACCTTCGAGTTCCACAACGAGGGCAGCGAGCTGGCCGACTTCGAGGTACTACGCCCAAACCTGGAGGACGTCGCGCGGAAGGCCCCCACTCTGGGGACAGCGATTGAGGAAACGGGCGACCACTTCAGTGCTGACGGCCTGCAGGACCTCTCCGAGTACCAAGTGATCATGCTCTGGCCGGTGACGGACGGACAGCGCCTGGCCAACGTCCGCAACTTCACCAACCCCCGGGCTGGCTACCGCCTCGACTGGAACGCCTTCTACCGCGCCCTGAATGTCAACGATCAGCAGCAACTCCCTCTGGACGCCTACAACAAAGCCCGCCTCTACTTCGACGTCCGCCTGGTGCCCATTCAGGCTGCTGACCTCCGGTCGGTCTGCCTGGATCTCACTCAGCCGGACAACCCTCCCTCCAAGAGCTACCTCGACTCGTTCAGCCGCACGCACCTGTTCACCCTGGTCAACGGCACCTGGGACCCAGACGGCTACCGACCGATGAAGGACCATGGGGAGTCATCTCAGCGAGCTAAGGACGCGCGGGCCTGGTACCCCACGGTCAACACCAAGCCGACTGTCCTGGGGCACCGCTTGGCCGCCTGCCTCACTGCCCTGGACCTGCCCGCTAGAGCCGAAAGCGAGGTGAAGACCCCGCACTCAAGGGTCGTCGCGGATGTGCTCGTGAATCGGCCCACCCCGCAAGGCCTACCCGCCGCCCCCATCGACCGACGTCAAGTCATCCTCGAACTCAAGGCCTACGCCCCGGACGGAACGACGCCCTCAGTGATCGCAGGGCAGATCCGCAGCACCTTGAAGAAGCATGCACAGCTTGCGGGGTACGTCCAACGCAGCTGAACGCCCTCTCTGGGTGACGGTGCAACGTCCTTCGACCGAAACAGCAGGAAGTTCTCAAGGTCGCCAAGACCTGCGGGGGAGGATCGGGGTGGCCATGACCGCGCGGACGGCGGCATGGTCAAGTGCTCGGCCGACCATGATCGCGCCCGGAACGCGGGATGACTGCGCGTTACGCCGAGCTGGCCGCCCCTGGAGAGCGGCGCACCCAGGACAGCACGGTCAGCACCGTTGCCGAGTCCAGATCGCGGGCCACCACGTCCGCCGTGGCTCGGTCGTGGGCTCCCAGGACGAGTTCCTGCTGCTGAAGGAAGTCGACGATGTCTCGCCCCTCGAGGCCGGGGTGCTTCGCGTACCGGCGGGGCATGTCGCCGTGCAACGCGGGGGCCTCATCCAGAGCGTGGTGGGGCACCCTGTGGTCCAGGTTGATCCGCATGACGCGGTAGTTCTCGTTGCCTGCTTCGTCGCGTTGAGGAACGAATCCATGCGTCATCTGAGCACCCTCCCGTCGCTGGGGCCGGCGCCCACCGGGTGAGGTTGAGGCCGGCGGACTGCGCTCATCCCGACACGTGCGGACGTCGATGACTTCCTGCTCAGCGGTACGTGTGGCGCTGGGGTCAGTGCAGGACCTCCACCTCGCAGGTGATGCCCGGCGCACGGGACAGGCGGGCGTCGGCGGTGACCAAGACGATGTTCAGGGCCTCGGCCAGGGCGACGTAGGCGGCGTCGTAGCTGGTGACGGTGTGCCTCAGTTCCCAGCAACGACGAAGCAGCGCCCGGTGACCGGCGCGGCGCAGGGGCAGGTCGATGAGGTCGTTCAAGGCGAGGTCGGCGCGGCGAACGGGGAGGCGTCCGCTCGCAGCGGCGCGGCGCAAGACGGAGGCCACCTCGAGGTCGATCACCTCAGGAGCGGTGAGCACCTCGCCGCGTAGACGATCCCGGGCCCGGTCGCCGTCGGGGCCGTCGTCGGCCAGGGCGGGAGCGAGGACGCTGGCGTCAACGACGATCACGAACGGCGGTCACGGTCGTCGTGCACCGCCTTCACGGCGTCGCGGAAGGACAGGCTGCCGCCGGCTCGCCCGCCGGCGCGTTCGAGCACTTCGTCGAGGGAGGGGGTGCTGGCTTCCTCGACGAGCTTGGCGAGGAGGTACTCCTGCAGGGACTGGTGGGCCAGGGCGGCGCGGCGGCGCAGGACGGTGTGCGTCTCGTCGGGGACATCTTTGATCTGAACACTCGGCATGGCGCCATTCTGGCGCTACTGGCGCCGGTGTGCAATCACGTGGCCATCGTCAAGACCGCGAAGTCGCCAGCAGCTCAGGACCGCGCACAATGCGGGATGACCGTGAAGAGGCTCAGGCGGCGGGATGCCTGACCAGACACGAGCAGGCCCTGATGGTCCGGGCTGCGAGGCGCGACCTGCGGCACCATCGGCACCGTGAGCAGCGACTTCTTCGCGGACTTCCAGCTGGAGCATGTGCAGGTGGGCGAGGTGCGCCTGCGGGTGCGCCACGGGGGCAGCGGCCCGGCGGTGCTGCTGCTGCACGGACACCCCCGCACCCACACCACCTGGTGGCAGGTCGCGCCCCTGCTGGCCGCGGACTTCACCGTGGTCTGCCCAGACCTGCGCGGCTACGGCGCCTCCACCACCACCCCCACCCGCGACGACCACGCCCAGGCCTCCAAGCGGGTCATGGCCGACGACGTCCTGGCCCTAATGCGCGCTCTAGGTCACGAACGCTTCGCTGTGGTCGGTCACGACCGCGGCGCCTACGTCGCCCACCGCCTGGCCATGGACCACCCACAGGCCGTGAGCCACTTGACGATCCTGGACAGCGTGGCCATCGGCGACGCCCTGGAGCGGGCCGACGCCGGCTTCGCGCAGCTGTGGTGGCACTGGTTCTTCCTGGGCCAGACGGTGAAGCCGGCCGAGCCGCTCATCAACGCCAACCCGCTGGCCTGGTACCGCCCCGACGCGCCGGCGATGGGGCAGGACAACCAGGACGACCTCGTCGCCGCCATCAGCAACCCGGCGGTGGTGCACGCCATGTGCGAGGACTACCGCGCCGGCCTGGGTGTGGACCGCGTCGCCGACGACGCTGACCGGGCCGCGGGGCGGCGGCTGCAGTGCCCGCTGCTAGTGCTGTGGGCCAGCGGCGATGACATGGGCACCTTGTACGGGGACCCGCTGCAGGTGTGGCGGCCGTGGGTGGAGCCGGGGTCGGGCCGGTTGAGCGGGCACGTCATCGACTCCGGGCATCACCTGTCCGAGGACGCCCCCGACGTCCTGGCCGCAGCCCTGCGCAACGCCCTGACCGCGGGATGACCGCGAGGTCCGGGCGGGGGTGACCGCTCTTCTGCCACGATCGCGCGATGGCTGTCCACCACCCGGCGACGATCGTGCCGACCAAGCTCGAGCTGCTGCAGGCGTGGGTGCCGCACCAGCCCTGGACCGGGGACGCCGACACCTCCGTCCTGACCAGGCTCGGGTCCTACCGCTTCGACGACCCAGACGGCGAGGTGGGGATGGAGACGCACCTGCTGGCCACCGCCGACGGGCAGGTGCTGCAGGTGCCGCTGACGTACCGCGGCGCCCCCAGGGCCGGAGCCGACGACTCCCTGATCACCACGATGACGCACACCACCCTCGGCGACCGCTGGATCTACGACGGCTGCCACGACCCCGTCTACGTGAGCGCCCTGGTCGCCACCGTCGTGACCGGCGGCCGTGAGGCCGACCTGTACGCCGCCAGCGATCACGGGCTGGTGCTGGAGCCGGCCACGACGCACGTGCGCGGCAGCGGTGCCCGGGACGGCGTCCCGCCCCTGACGGCGCCCGTGGTCAGCCACGAGGGGACCACGACGACGATCGACGCCGGCGTCAGGATCGTCCTGCCGCGGGTCGTCGTCGCCGCCGCGACGGGAGCGGGCCTCGTGTTGAGCGGCACGTGGCCCGGGCAGGGGACCCCTCGGGTGCTGGCGACCGTGGACCTCTCGCCGCAGCAGGGCACCCAGCAGCCCGGCCGTGACCGCGATGTCGCCCCCAGCGCGGGATGACCGCGACGTCACCCGCAGGGACACTGGGGTGGTGGTCGCTGCTGGTTCGCCGTTGCCGAGGCACTTCTACTTGTTCTTGGTCATCGTGCAAGCGGTCGTCCTCGCGGCAGCGATCACGTTGGTGGCTGTCGCTGGCATCGACGGTGACCGATCTGGACTGTTCTACCCAGTCTTGCTGTTAGTGATCTTCGTGCCGGGGTTGTCGGGCACGGTCCGTCGTCAACGACGTGCCGTCAGCCGGCGCCAGCGCGTTCTTGATCAGCTAGGCCCGTCGCGGGAAGAGTGATCTTGCGGCCATCGACAAGACCGCGAGGTCGTCGGCCGATCACGATCACGCGCGACCAGCGGGATGACCGCGAACTCGTAGCGCCGGTAATCCAACCGACCAGTCTCGGTGGTGTCTGGCCTCGATGAAGTGCCGTCCCAAGGCCGACACCGGGGGATGGAGTCCCGTGGAGTGGTGTAACTCGTGCGCGTGAAGCGCTGCGGGTTCGGACTATGCCGTGAGCGCCGTGGTCGTGTCGAGGGTCGTGGTCGTGTCGCCGTCCGCGCGGAGCGCGGGGGTGGGCAGGAGGATCGGTTCCGGTGGGGTCAGCAACGCCATCGAGGCCTCGGAGAGGTAGCGGCGCTCTCCGGACTGCCACTCGTCGTGGGCTTCGATGAGAACGCAGCCGGCCAGGCGCAGCAGCGCCTGGGCGTTGGGGAAGATCCCGACCACGTCGGTGCGGCGCTTGACCTCGCGGTTGAGGCGCTCGATCGGGTTGGTCGACCAGATCTTGCGCCAGTGTGCCTCGGGGAACACCGCGAAAGCGGTCACGTCG
>NZ_JAAALN010000123.1 GCF_009906795.1 Kineococcus siccus | reverse complement strand
CCCCAGAACGCACCGCCGAGCCAGCCCAGCACGCTGGAGCCGAGGTAGTAGGCGAACGTGTAGAGCGCCGAGGCCTGCGCCCGCACGCCGGGGCGGGCGCGCGCCCCGGTCCAGCCGGACGCGGTGGCGTGGGCGGCGAAGAACCCCGCCGTCAGCAGCACGAGCCCCGCGACCACGAGGGGCAGCGGCCCGGCCAGGGTCAGCAGGCACCCCGCGGCGAACGCCGCGCCGGCGGCCAGCAGGACCGTGAGCCGGGAGGTGCGCTCGGCCAGCCGGCCGGCGAGCGCGGAGCTCGCGGTCCCGGCCAGGTAGGTGACGAACAGCAGGCCCACCACCGTCTGCGACAGCCCGTACGGCGCGGCGAGCAGCCGGAAGCCCAGGTAGTTGTAGACCGTCACGAAAGCGCCCATCAGCAGCAGCGCCTGCGCGTACAGGACCAGCAGGCCGGGGTCGGCGAGGGCGGCGGAGAGCCGCCGCGCCAGGCCCGCCTCGCCGGGGGCCCGGCGGCGGCCCGTGAACCCCCGCGAACGCGGCACGAGGACGCAGAACACGACGGTGGCGGCCACGCCGAGGACGGCGACGGCCCCGACGCCCCAGCGCCACGACGCCAGGTCGGCCACGGCGCTGGACACGACGCGGCCGGAGAGCCCTCCGACGGAGGTCCCTGCGACGTAGGCGGCGGCCGCGCGGGCCACGTGCGCCGCGCGCACCTCCTCGGCCAGGTAGGCCATCGCCACCGCCGGCAGCCCCCCGAGCGCGGCGCCCTGCAGCGCGCGCAGCACCAGCAGGCCGCCCAGCCCGGGCGCGACGGGCACCGCGAGACCCAGCGCGCTCGCCAGCACGACCGAGGCGACCATGGCCGGCACCCGGCCGACGCGGTCGGCGAGCGCGCTCCACCCGACGACGCCCACCGCGAGCGCGCCCGTGGCCACCGAGACGCCCAGCGCGGCCCGGGAGGCGGTGACGTCGAGGTCACCGGCCAGCGCGGGCAGCACGGCCTGGACGGAGTAGAGCTGCGCGAAGGTCGCGACCCCCGCCGCGAACAGCGCCACGACGATGCGGCGGTACCCCGCGCTGTCCCGGGCGTGACCCGTCCAGGGCACAGCGCTCGTGCGGGGTCCGGCGGTCGGGTGGGGCCCGGCGGTCGGGTCGGGCACGGTCACCCCGACGACGCTAGGCAGGCGCGACCGATGCGTCCAATGCATGGAGCACGTCGGACCGATGCGATGCTGGGGGCTGTGCCGGAGCGGGAGCGCGGGAGCGTGGACGGGTCAGCGGACCGGGAGGTCGAGAACGCGCTGCGCGCGCTCGCGGGACCGCTGCGGATCCTCGTCGCGGTCGCCGAGCACGGGCACGTGACGCGGGCCGCGGGGGCCCTGGGGCTCGGGCAGCCCACGGTCAGCCGGGCGCTGGCCCGGGTCGCGGAGGCCGTGGGCGTCCGGCTGCTCGTCCCCGCGGGGCGCGGCGTGCGGCTCACGGCCGCCGGGACGGCGCTGGCCGCGGCGGCCGCGCGGGCGCTCGCGGAGCTCGAGCGCGGGGTGCGCCGGGTGCGCGAGGACGACGCCCCGGGCACCGGCCGCGTCGCGCTGGGCTTCCTGCACACGCTCGGGCCGAGCGCGGTCCCGGCGCTCGTGCGCGCCTTCCGCGACGAGCACCCGCACGCCCGGTTCTCGCTGCGGCAGGGCGCCGCCGCCGCGCTGCTCGCCGAGCTCGACGCGGGCGCGGTGGACCTGGTCCTCACGTCACCGCTGCCGCGGCGCGCCGGCCTGGTGGTCCACGCCCTGCTGGAGCAGCCGCTCGTCCTGGCGCTGCCGCCGGGCCACCCGCTCGCGGCCCGGGCCCGGCTGCGCCTCGCCGACGCGGCGCACGAGGAGTTCGTCGTCTTCGAACCGGGCTACGGGCTGCGCAGCACGGTGGACCGGATGTTCGCCGAGGCCGGCGTCGCGCCGCGGATCGCGTTCGAGGGGCAGGACGCCGACACGGTGCGGGGGCTCGTCGCGGCCGGTCTCGGCGTCGCGGTCCTGCCCGCGGCCGACGGCGCGCGCGGCGTGGTCGAGCGCCCGCTCGAGGGGGCGACGACGTCGCGCACGCTGGGCCTCGTCTGGCGCGAGGGCGACCTCCCCCGCGCGGCCGCCGCCTTCCGCGACGCCGTGCTGCGCCACCCCGCCCCGCTGGGTCCCGGGCCGGTCGGCCCCTGAGCGGTCGCTGGGACGGGCCCCCTGTGCCACTGTCGCCGGAGGGGACGTCGACGTCCCCTCGAGACGAGGAGGACGACATGGGCCTGGACGACAAGATCAAGAACGCGGCCGAGAAGGTCGGCGGTCAGGGCAAGGAGAAGGTCGGCGCCGCGACGGGTGACGAGGAGCTGCGCGCCGAGGGCCAGGGCGACCAGGCGAAGGGCTCGCTCAAGCAGGCGGGCGAGAACGTCAAGGACGCCTTCAAGTAGCACCGAGACCCCCCGTGGTCGTGCCGGCCGCACCGGCACGACCACCCGCGGGCCCGGGTCAGCGACCGCCGCTGACGTCCAGCGTCGTGCCCGTGACGTAGGACGCCGCGTCGGACATGAGCCACACCACGGCCTCCGCGACCTCGGAGGCCTCGCCCCCGCGGCCCATCGGGACGCTGCGCTGCAGGCGTTCCACGCGTCCCGGCTCCCCCGCGCTGGCGTGGATGTCGGTGCGGATCAGGCCGGGGCGCACGCCCGCGACGCGGATGCCGTCCGCCGCGACCTCGGCCGCGAGACCGACCGTCAGGACGTCGACGGCCGCCTTCGACGCCGCGTAGTCCACGTACTCCCCCGCGCTGCCGAGCACGGCCGCGCGCGAGGACACGTTGACGATCGTGCCGCCCCCGCGCGTCGCGAGCCGGCGCACCGCCGCCGCCGCGCACAGGAAGGCGCCCACCACGTTGACGTCGAGGACGCGGCGGATCCGCTCCCCGTCCAGGTCGACGACCCTCGCCTGCGGCGCGGCGATCCCCGCGTTGTTCACGAGCCCGCCCAGCGGGCCCATCGCGTCGGCCTCGGCGAACAGCCGCCGCACGTCCGCCTCGACGGAGACGTCCGCCTGCACCGCCTTGACGCGGGTCCCCAGCTCCTCGGCCGAGGAGGCGACGGCGTCGGCGGCCTCCCGGCGCGTGGCGTAGCTGAAGCACACGGGGATCCCGCGCGCCGCGAGCGCCTGCACCACCGCCGCGCCGATCCCCCGGCTGCCGCCCGTCACCACCACGGTCCCGTCCACGCGAGGACCGTAGCGTCAGGCGAACACCTCGCGTGTCCACAGGTGCAGCAGCGCGTAACCGCGCCAGGGTCGCCACGGTTCCGCGCGCGCGGTCGCCTCCCGGGCCGGGACACCGCCCAGCGCCCGCCGCAGGACGAGGTCGGAGCCGAGGAACGCGTCGGAGTCGCCGAGCACCCGCAGCGCCACGTAGTCGGCGGTCCACGGCCCGATGCCGCGCAGGGCCAGGAGGTCGGCGTGCGCGCGGCGCGCCGCGTCCGGGTCGCGCGCGGCCGCGTCGAGGTCAAGGCCCTCGGCCAGCGCGACCGCGAGCGCGTGCAGGGTCAGGGCGCGGGCCCCGGTGACCCCCGTCGTGGCCCGCAGCACGTCCGGCCCGGCGCCCGCGAGCACCGCGGGCGACGGGAACGCCGTGAGCCCGGCCGCCACGGGCCGCCCCAGCGCCGCGACGAGGCGGCCGCCGAAGGTCCGCGCCGCGGCCAGCGACACCTGCTGGCCGAGGACGGTGAGCAGCGCCGTCTCGGCGCCGTCGACGGTGCGCGGGACCCGCAGGCCCGGGCGGGCCGCGACGAGGGGCGCGAGGTCGGGCGACGCCGCGAGCGCCGCCTCCACGGCGTCGGTGTCCGCGTCCAGGTCCAGCCACCGGCGCACCGCGGCCAGCACGGCCGCGGACGGCTCGCCGGAGTCCACGCGGACCCGCACGGTCGTGCTGCGCGGCGCCGCGCCGAGGTCGACGGTCACGACGACCGGCCCGTCCGGGGACGGCACGACCCGCGTGTGCTCACCCGTGACGGGGTCGTGGCGCTCGGCCCCCGGCAGGGCGTGGGCGAGCAGCCACCGGCGAAGCGGCTCGACGTTCACGGCGGTGCGCGCGGTCAGGACGGTCACGGCTGCCCCCCGTCGGGCTCGCCCGCGAACACGGGCGGCGGGGCGGGCGCGAGGTCGGGGTCGTCCTCGGCGAAGGTGCGGACGCGGCCGACGGGGGTGTGCGGGCCCTCGAAGCGGACGGTGACGCGCCCGACGCCGGACCCCTGCACCCAGCCGGGCCCGTGCTCGGCGTGCACGACGTCCTGCCCCGGTCGCCAGCCGACCGCGACGGCCGGGGGGCCGTAGGGCTGCTCGCTCCCGCCCGGGGTGACGGGCGGGGCGCCCGGGTCGGCCCCGGGGCCCGCGGTGGCCGCCGCCGGCTCCTGGTCGCCGGCGGCCAGCCCGGGCTGCGGGCCGTCGTCCGGCGCGAGGGCGTCGTCCGGCGCGAGGGCGTCGTCGGCCTGCAGGTCGGCGAGGAGGTCGGTCTGCGAGTACTCCGAGAGCCCCGACACCCCGACGCCGAGCAGCCGGACGCCGTCGGCGACGTCGAGGCCCGCGAGCAGCTCCGCCGCCCGGGCCGAGATCTCCGCGGCCGACGACGTCGCCCGGGTCAGGGTGCGCGAGCGGTTCAGCGTCGTGAAGTCGTAGCGCCGCACCTTGATCGTGACCGTGCGGCCGGACACGCCGGAGGCCGCGAGGCGAGCCGCGACCCGGTCGGCCATCCGGCGGGCCCGTTCCGCGAGGTCGCGCGGGTCGGTGAGGTCGGTCGCGAACGTCTCCTCGGCCGAGACCGACTTCGCCTCCCGCTCGCTCACCACGGGCCGCGGGTCGATGCCGCGCGCGAAGGCCAGCAGGCCGCCGCCGTGCGCCTTGCCGAACGTCCGCACCAGCTCGGCCTCGTCGGCCTGCGCGAGGTCGGCGACGGTCCGGATCCCGCTGCGGGTGAGGCGGTCTGCGGTCAAGGCCCCCACCCCGGGCAGGGTCCGGACGGCGAGCGGACCCAGCACAGCGGCCTGCTCGGCCGGCGGCACGACGACCAGCGCGTCGGGTTTGCGCAGGTCCGAAGCGATCTTCGCGACGAGCTTGCTGGCGCCCACGCCCACCGAGACCGTGAGGCCCGTCGCGGCCCGCACCCGGGCCCGGAACCGCTCGGCGATCGCCGTGACCTCCTCGACGTCGATGGTGGGGTGCTCGACGGTGAGGTCGACGTAGGCCTCGTCGAGGGACATCGGCTCCACGAGGGGCGACAACTCCCGGGCCAGCTCCATCACCCGGTCGGACACGACGCGGTAGGCGTCGAAGCGGCCCGCGAGGTACGCCGCGTTCGGGCACAGGCGCCGCGCCTGCTGCGTCGGCATGGCCGAGCCGATCCCGAACACGCGGGCCTCGTAGGAGGCGGTCGCCACCACCCCGCGCCAGCCCGTCCCGCCCACCACGACGGGCCGGCCCCGCAGCGACGGCTTGTCCCGCTGCTCGACCGCGGCGAAGAACGCGTCGAGGTCCAGGTGCAGCACGCCGGGGCGCGAGGGGTCGGGGTGGTGCACCCCCCGATTCTGCGCGCCCTACCGTGGCGAGGGTGCTGCCGCCCCGACGTCGACCCGTCCGCGCCACCGCGGGGGGTCCCGCGTGGACCTGAGCACGGGGACCTACGTCGCCCTGGCGCTCGCCGCGCTCGTCGTCGGGTTCTCCAAGACCGCGATCGGCGGGGCCGGGCTCGTCGCCGTCGCGGTGTTCGCCGCGGTCCTGCCGGCCCGCGAGTCGACGGGGACGATCCTGCCGCTGCTCCTCGTGGGCGACGTGTTCGCGATCGCGGCCTACCGGCGCCACGCCGACTGGGGCCTGCTGGTGCGGCTCTTCCCGTCCGTCGCCGTCGGCGTCGTGGTCGGGGTGGGTTTCGTCGCGGTCGTCGACGACACCGTCATGCGGCGCTCGATCGGCGTCGTGCTGCTGGCCCTCGTCCTCATCCACGTGCTGCGCCAGCGCCGCCTCGCTCGCACGGGCGGGGCCCTGCCCGCCTCCCGCACCCGCCGGCTGCTCCTCGCCGGCGCCTTCGGGTTCCTCGCCGGGTTCACGACGATGGTCGCCAACGCCGGCGGGGCGCCCATGGCGATCTACCTGTTCACGATGGCCCTGCCCGTCATGGCGTTCCTGGGCACCGGCGCCTGGTTCTTCTTCATCGTCAACCTGTTCAAGCTGCCGTTCAGCATCGCGCTCGGGCTCATCAGCGTCGACTCCCTCGTGCTGGACCTGTGGCTCCTGCCGGCCGTCGTCCTCGGCGCGCTGCTCGGGCGGTGGGTCGTCGGGCGGCTCGACGCGAAGAGGTTCGAGAACCTCGTCCTGGGCGCGGTCGTCGTGTCGAGCCTGAACCTGGTGCGCTGACGTGGGCGCGGCGCGGTGGCCCTCAACCCGGGTGGGGCTGCTGCGCCTCGCCGCCCAGCGCGTCGCGGCCCCGCTGCCGGGGGCCGCGCAGGTCGTGCGCCACCTCGGCGCCTTGCAGGCCCAGGACCTGCGGGCCGCGGCCACCGCCGTCGCGCTGCGGCACGGGGCCGCCGACGTGGCGGGGTTCCGGGCGGCGCTCGCGGCGGGCGAGGTCGTGCGCACGTGGCCGATGCGCGGCACGCTGCACCTGCTGGCCGCCGAGGACGCCGGCTGGGTGCTGGGCCTGACCGCGCCCCGCACCGTCACCGCGCTCACCACCCGGCGCCGCGAGCTGGGGCTCACCGAGGCCGTCGCCGAGCGGGCCCGCGACGTCGCCGTCGGCGTGCTCACCGGCGGGCGCGCCGCGCGCCGCGCCGAGCTCGCCGCGGCCTGGACGGCCGCGGGCCTCGACGTCGGCGGGCAGCGCACGCCGGTGCTCCTCGCGCACCTGGCCCTCACGGGCACCCTCGTCCTGGGACCGCCGCAGGGCCGCGAGCAGCTCGTGGTCCTGCTCGCGGAGTGGGTGCGCTCACCCCGGCGGCTGGAGGGTGAGGACGCGCTCGCGGAGTGGGCCCGGCGCTACGTCACCGGGCACGGGCCGGCGACCGCGCACGACTTCGCGGCCTGGACGAAGCTGCCGCTGACCGCGGCGCGGCGGGCGTTCGCGGGGGTGCGCGCCGGGTTCGAGGCCCTCGACGTCGACGGCGTGGAGCACCTCGTGGCCCCCGACGCGGTCGAGCTGCTCGCGGCGTCCGGCGCCGCGGCTCGGGCGGTCCACCTGCTGCCCGGCTTCGACGAGTTCCTGCTCGGCTACGCCGACCGCCACCACGTCCTCGCCCCCGAGCACGCCGACGCCGTGTGCCCCGGCGGGAACGGGGTCTTCCGGGGCATGGTCGTCACCGGTGGTCACATCGTCGGCACGTGGGTGCGCGAGAGGGGGACCGCGGCGACCACCCCCTTCACCGCCTTCGCCCCGGCCGTCACGGCGGGTGTCGAACGGCGGCTGCGCACGCTGCCGAACGGGTTCCTCGACGACCCACCGGCCCCCGCCCGCGGCCGCGCCCGGGCGTCCCGAACGGCCGCACCTCCGGCTCCGCCGACCGGGGGAAACCGGGCGGACGGGCTCTAGGAAGGTCGGGGAGCGCACCGATCACTGGGCTGCGGGGCCAGCCCGCCCCCGACGAGAGGACGTCCCGTGCCCGGACCCAGCAGCCCCACCGTCAGCGTCGCCTCCGTGCTGGCGGCCCAGGCCTACGTCGAGTCGCGGCCCGCGCCCGCCCCCCGCCGGGCGACGACGGTCGCGGAGCCCTCGGCGCCCGCGCCCGTCCCGACCGACGGCTCCGTGACGCCGGTCGGCGACGCCCGCCGCGCCCGCCACTGGTCCACCCTGGGCGCCGCCCGCCGCGCCGTCCTCTGACGCGGGCGGGGCCTGCGCTCCCCGACGCCTCAGGTCGCCCGGCGCGTCACGTGGCCATGTCCACGAAGCGCGAGTAGTGCCCCTGGAACGCGACGGTGATGGTGTCCGTCGGGCCGTTGCGGTGCTTGGCGACGATGAAGTCGGCCTCCCCGGCGCGGGGAGACTCCTTCTCGTACATGTCCTCCCGGTGCAGCAGGATGACCATGTCCGCGTCCTGCTCGATGGAGTTGTGGACCGCGATGCCGTTCGCCACGAAGTTGTGGCCGCCGGCCACGGTGGCGTCGTAGACCTGCTCCTCGCCGTCCGGTTCGATGGCCACGACCTCGTCCCACAGGACGTCGTTGACGGCCATGACCTCGAGGTCCGCGTCACCGAGCAGTTCCGCCACCTTGCCGAGGCGCTGGCGCGACGGGGCGTGCTTCCACTGGGGGCTGCCGCAGAAGGCGGTGCCCATGGCGGCCGCGAACTCCCGGTGGGTGATGCCCTTCTCCACCAAGACGGAGCGGACGTCGTCCCAGACCTGGCGGGGAACGGTGTCCACGTTGCTGTTGGCCTCGACGTCGCGGATCACGTCGAGGAGGCGTGCCGCTGCCTGTCCGCGGGCCCCGTGGACACCGATCTCCTGCAGGAAGCGCCGCTGGTCGTCGACGCCGGACACGTCGAGCGTGTAGCCGGGACGGTAGGTGCCCTTCGGCGTGGCCGTCCGCACCCGCGTCGAGATCCCGAAGCGCAGCAGCAGGCGGGACACGTCGTCGATGAGCCGTCGGCTCGTCGAGGCGTAGCAGATGCGCCCACCGCGCCCTGCCGCGTTGACCGTGACCGACCCGTCGGTGGCCCACAGGTGGTTGAGGAACAGGGCGATCTGCCGCTTGGGCAGGTGGAACAGCTCGGCCGGGACGAACTTCTCGTAGCTGCGCGACCCGAAGAGCCCGAGGTCGTCGAGCCACGCCGCGATCGGGTTCCGGCGCCCGTGCGTCAGGTGGTACGGCGCCGGCAGCCGCAGGCTGGTGCAGCGCGCCGCCGCGTACTCGTCCCGCACCGCCGTGATGCCGAAGGCGCGGGTGGCGGCCCCCGTCACCGCCGCGAGGTTCTCCTCGTCGACGCTGGCGTAGCGCAGCGGCTGACGCCGCACGAAGGAGCCGTCGCCGATCAGGTGCGCCAGGAGGAGCACGCGGTCGTCGTCCCAGCTGGCGATCCGCTCGGGGGCGGGGACGTGGCGCGGGACCGCGAGCCGCGAGCCCACCTGCAGCTCGCCCAGCGGCGTCCAGCCCTCGTAGGTGAGGAAGGGGTGGTTGGCCGTCGCCCGCACGACCTTGCCCGACGCGGTCCGCATCCTGAAGACGGGGCGGACGCCCGTCGGGAAGACGTGGGTGAGGTGCCGGCGGACGTAGCGCAACGACTCGTCGAGCGTCCAGACCGGGACGTCGCGCGCCTGCAGCGCGAACAGCTCCTCCATCGTGGTCTCCGCGCCGGTGTCGGCACGCAGGACGCGGGTGTCGGCGGTGAGGCACCCGGACTCGCGGAGGTCGCTGATCATCGGCTTCTTGTCGGTGCGCTGCTCCGGACCGCGGTTCAGCTGCGAGAGCGCGATGACGGGGACCTCGAGCTCCTTGGCCAGCAGCTTCAGGGCCCGGGAGAACTCGGCGACCTCCTGCTGGCGGCTCTCGACCTTCTTCCCGGAGGACATGAGCTGCAGGTAGTCGACGATGACGAGCTTCAGGTCGGCCTTCTGCTTCAAGCGCCGGCACTTCGACCGGATCTCCATGAGCGACATGTTCGGCGAGTCGTCGATGTAGAGCGGCGCGTCGGCCAGGGCGCCCATGGTGCGGGCGAGCTTGGTCCAGTCGTCCTCGCGCATCGTGCCCTTGCGCATGTTCTGCAGCGGGATGCGCGCCTCGGCGGACAGCAGGCGCATCGAGATCTCGTTGCGGCCCATCTCCAGGGAGAAGATCACCGACGCCAGACCGTGTTTGATCGAGCAGGCCCGGGCGATGTCGAGTCCTAGGGTGCTTTTCCCGACTGCGGGTCTCGCCGCGATGACGATCATCTGACCGGGGTGCAGGCCGTTGGTCAGGCCGTCCAGGTCGGCGAAGCCCGTGGGGACGCCGACCATGCCCTCGCCGCGGTGCGCGGACGCCTCGATCTCGTCGATCGCGCCCTCGATGATCTCGCCCAGCGGCGCGTAGTCCTCGCGGACCCGCTTCTCCGTCACGGCGTACACGGCGGCCTGCGCGGCGTTGACGATCGTCTCGACGTCGCCCCCGTCGGTGCCGTAGCCCATCTGCACGATCCGGGTGCCGGCCTCGACGAGGCGGCGGAGCACGGCGCGCTCGCGGACGATCACGGCGTAGTACCCGGCGTTGGCGGCGGTGGGCACGGTGGAGATCAGGTCGTGCAGGTACGGGGTGCCGCCGACGCGGGAGAGCTCACCGCGGTTGGTCAGCTCCGCCGACACCGTGACCGGGTCGGCCGGCTCGCCGCGGCCGTAGAGGTCGAGGATCGCCTCGTAGATGAGCTCGTGCGCCGGGCGGTAGAAGTCCACGCCCTTGAGGGCCTCGACGACGTCGGCGATGGCGTCCTTGGAGAGCATCATCCCGCCGAGCACGCCCTGCTCCGCGGCGATGTCCTGCGGGGGCATCCGTTCGTACGGCTCGCTGCCGACGGAGGGGCCGCGGTCGCTGCCGCCCCGGCCGCCGCGACGGGGCTCGTCCTCGAATCCGTCCCACTGGGTGGGCAGGTTCTCGTCGATCGTCACGCAGCGCCTCTCTCTCCTGCAGGTGTCCGCCGAACGTCTCGACGGGGCAGTCCTACAGGGCGCCGCCGACACTGGTGCACGGCCGCGGCAGGGTCAAACCGCCCTGTGCACAGCCCCGTTGACAACCTGTGGACGACGGGGGGACGGTTGTGCACAGGCGGTGGACAACCCTGGGGACAACACGCCGAAGGGCGACCGGTCTGGTGGGTGATCAGCCTCTGACCTGCGACGATGTCGTCCACCCCGTGTGGAGGGGAAAGTCTTCCGGACGACGGGCGGGTGGCCAGCGTGTTGCGGTCCGGTAACGGTCTGGCCCGGCGACTCCAGGTGACGCGCCGTGATGCCGACATCCTCCGGTTGGCCGTCCCGGCGCTGGGCGCCCTCGTCGCGGAGCCGCTGTTCCTGCTCGCCGACTCCGCGATCGTCGCCCGGCTGGGGACGCTGCCCCTGGCCGGGCTGGGCCTCGCCGGCGCCGCCCTGTCGACCGCCGTCAGCGTCTTCGTCTTCCTCGCCTACGGCACGACCGCGAGCGTGGCGCGCCGCCTGGGCGCCGGCGACGAGGCCGGGGCGCTCGCGCAGGGGGTCGACGGCATGTGGCTCGCGCTGGGCCTCGGGGTGGTCACGGCGGCGCTCGCCGTGCCGGGCGCGGGCTGGGTGGTCGACGCCCTCGGGGCGTCCGCCGCGGCCCGCCCCTACGCCGTGACCTACCTGCACCTCAGCCTGCCCGGACTGCCCGCCATGCTCGTCGTCCTCGCGGCCACGGGGGTCCTGCGCGGCCTGCAGGACACCCGGACGCCGCTCGTCGTGGCGGGGGCCGGGGCCGTGCTCAACGCCGTCCTCAACCTCCTGCTCGTGCACGGCCTGCACCTCGGGATCGCCGGGTCCGCGATCGGCACGGCCGGCACGCAGGTGCTCATGGCGGTCGCGCTCGCCGTCGTCGTGGCGCGCGGCGTGCGGCGCACCGGCGCCCGCGTGCGGCCCCACCCGTTCGGCGTGCTGCGGACCGCGCTGGAGGGCGTGCCGCTGCTGGTGCGCACGCTCACGCTGCGCGCGGCCCTGCTGCTGACCACGGCGGTGGCGGCCGCGCAGGGCGACGCCTCGGTCGCCGCCCACCAGGTCGCCATGACCGTCTGGACCACGACGGCCCTCGCGCTCGACGCCCTCGCGATCGCGGCGCAGGCGCTGGTGGGGCGCGCGCTGGGCGCCGCCGACGTCGAGGGCGTGCGCGCGAGCGTGCGGCGGATGGTGCAGTGGGGCGTCGCCGTGGGCGCCGTCCTCGGCCTCGTCGTCGGCGTCGCCGCCGGGGGTGTCGCGGGGTTCTTCGCCCCCGACGCGGACGTGCGCGCGCAGCTGGCCGCCGCGCTGCTGGTGGTGGCCGCGTCGCTGCCCCTCGCGGGCTGGGTGTTCGTCCTGGACGGCGTCCTCATCGGCGCGGGCGACGGCCGCTACCTCGCCCGGGCCGGGCTGGTCACCCTCGCGGTCTACGCGCCGCTCGCCGTCCTCGTCGCCCAGGTCGCGCCCGCGGGCCGCACGGGGCTGGTCTGGCTGTGGATCGCCTTCGCCGGCGCCTTCGTGCTCGCGCGCCTGCTCACCCTCGTGCGCCGCGAGCGGTCGGGCGGCTGGATGGTGACGGGCGCCTGAGGCGCCTCAGAACCGCCGGTTCGCGAGCACCGGCAGGCTCGCGCGCGCGGCCGCGACCTGCGCGAGGTCGAGGTCGACGACCAGCGTCCCCGCGGCCGCCCCGAGCTCCGCGACGACCTCGCCGAGCGGCCCCACGACCCGCGAGTGCCCCACGCCCGTCGGGGCGCCGGTCGGCTCCTCGCCCGTCGTCGCGGGGTCGGCCTGCCCGCAGGCCAGCACGAAGCACGTCGAGTCCAGGGCGCGCGCCGCGGTGAGCAGCTGCCACTGCTCGACCTTGCGCGGGCCGGCCCCCCACGACGCCGCGAGGGCGACCACCTGCGCGCCACGGTCCGCGAGCGCCTGGAACAGCCCCGGGAACCGGACGTCGTAGCAGGTCGCGAGGCCGACGCCGACGCCGTCGACGTCGATCACGACGGGCTCGGTGCCGGCCTCGACGGTGCGGGACTCCGCGAAGCCGAAGGCGTCGAAGAGGTGGACCTTGTCGTAGTGGGCGCGCACGCCCGCGCCGACGGCGAGCAGGGTGTTGCGGACGCGACCGTCGGGGGCGGGGGTGAAGGACCCCGCGACGACCGTGAGGCCCGCGGCGTCCGCGAGGCGCTCGACGGCGCTCGCCCACGGGCCGTCGACGCCTTCCGCGACCGGGCCGAGCGGGACGCCGAAGCGGCAGATCATGGCCTCGGGGAGCACGAGCAGCCGGGCGCCCGCGTCGCGGGCGCGGTCGACCTCCGCCGCCACGAGACCGAGGTTGGCCTGCGGGTCGGTCGTGCTGGTCGTCTGGGCCAGGGCGGTGCGCACGGGACCTCCGGGTCGTGTCCGGGTG
>NZ_JAAALN010000122.1 GCF_009906795.1 Kineococcus siccus | reverse complement strand
CACCCCGACGACCCCCACCCCGACGATCTCGTGAAGCTGGCGGTCCTCGGGGGCGGCGGCTTCCGCACCCCCTTCGTCTGGCAGGCCCTGCTGCGCGACACCGGGACGCCGCGCGTCGACCACGTCGTCCTGCACGACGTGTCGCCGCAGCGCCTGGCCGGCATGCGCACGGTCCTCGAGCAGCTCGCCGACGGCTTCGCCGACCCGCCCCGGCTGGAGACGACGACCGACCTCGACGTCGCGGTGGCCGACAGCGACTTCGTCTTCGTGGCCGTGCGCATCGGCGGGCTGGAGGGACGGTGCCAGGACGAGGCGGTCGCGCTCGAGGCGGGGGTCCTGGGGCAGGAGACCACGGGCCCCGGGGGGCTCGCGTACGCGCTGCGGACCGTGCCCTTCGCGGTCGACCTGGCCGAGCGCGTGCGCCGCGGCGCCCCGTCCGCGGTCGTCCTGAACTTCACCAACCCCGCGGGCATCACGACCGAGGCGATGCAGGGCGTGCTGGGGGACCGCGTGGTGGGCATCTGCGACACGCCCTCCGGCCTGGGCCGCCGCGTGGCGCTGCTGCTCGGTCACGACCCGGCCCGCGTCCAGCTCGACTACGTGGGGCTGAACCACCTGGGCTGGTTGCGGCGCGTCCTCGTGCGCGGGGTGGACGTCCTGCCGCAGCTGCTGGCCGACGAGCCGCGGCTGGCCCTGCTGGAGGAGAGCCACGTCTTCGGCACGTCCTGGCTGCAGGTCCTCGGTGCGCTGCCCAACGAGTACCTCTACTACTACTACAGCAACCGGGAGGCGGTGCAGCGCATCCGCGCGGCCGCCCTGACGCGCGGGCAGTTCCTGCTCCGGACGCAGGAGGAGTTCTTCGCTCAGCTGCCCACCGCGGGCGCGGGGGCCGCCGACCTGTGGCGCCGCACCGTGACCGACCGCAGCGCCTCCTACATGGCCGAGGCCAAGGGCGGCGAGCAGGGCGCCCCGGCGAACCCCGAGCCGCCCGAGACGGACCCCGCGCAGCAGGGGTACGCGGGGGTGGCCGTCGCCGTGATGGCGGCCGTCGCCCGGGACGAGCGGTCCACCATGATCCTCAACGTGCGCAACGGCGGGACGATCGCGGGCCTGCCCGACGACGCCGTGGTCGAGGTGCCGGCCACCGTGGACGCCAACGGGGCGCACCCGCTGGCGACGCCCGCGCCCGGCCTGCACCAGCTCGGGCTGCTGCAGCAGGTCAAGGCCGTCGAGCGGCACACCATCGCGGCCGCGGTGCACGGCGACGAGACCGAGGCGCTGCGGGCCTTCGCGCTGCACCCGCTGGTCGACTCGGTCGCCGTGGCGCGCGACCTGCTGGCGGGCTACCGCGCCCGCATCCCCGAGGTCGCCGCGGTGTTCGACCGCCGCTGACCCCACCCGCACCGCCTGAGCCACCCGCACGACCCCGTGGCCCCGCCACGGGCTCCCGCCCGGACGACGCCCTGGAGAGTGCCGTGCACGACGACCGAACCCTGCTCGAAGGCCGGGTGCAGCGGGCCCTGCGGCACCGCATCCGCCCCGCGGTGCACAGCCACCGCGTGCCCCTGGTGCTCGAGGCCTGGCCCGTGGCCGGGGAGCCGGTGCCCGTGGCCGACGCCCTCGCCGCGACCTACGAGCCCTTCGCGGTCGGGCAGCCGTGGGGGCCGCCGTGGTCGACCACGTGGTTCCGCGCCACGGGCACCGTCCCCGCCGCGTGGGCCGGTCGGCGCGTCGAGGCGCACTTCGACCTCGGGTTCGTCGGGGACTGGCCGGGCAACCAGGCCGAGGCGCTGGTGCACACCGCGGACGGTGTCCCGATCAAGGGGATCGCACCCGACAACCAGGTCGTGCCCCTGCACCGCCCGGCCGCGGGCGGGGAGGAGGTGCACCTGCTGCTGGAGGCCGCCGCGAACCCCGACATCCTGGCGGACGACTTCCGCCCGACCCCCCTGGGCGATCTGGCCACCGCGCCGCGCGAGCCGCTGTACACGCTGCGGGGCGCCGACCTCGTCGTGCTCGACGAGGAGGTCTGGCACCTGGCGATCGACGTCGAGGTCCTCGACGACGTCATGCGGCAGCTCCCCGTGACGGACCCGCGCCGGTACGAGATCGCGCGGGCGCTGGACCGGGCGCTGGACGCCCTCGACCTCGACGAGGTCTCGGCCACCGCGGCCGCGGCCCGCGCGGAGCTCGTCGATGTGCTGTCCTCGCCGGCCAACGCGAGCGCGCACACGCTGTCCTCCGTGGGGCACGCCCACATCGACTCCGCGTGGCTGTGGCCGCTGCGCGAGACCGTGCGCAAGACCAGCCGGACCTTCTCCAACGTCACGGCCCTCGCGCAGGAGTACCCGGAGTTCGTCTTCGCGTGCTCGCAGGCCCAGCAGTACGCCTGGGTCAAGGAGCGGTTCCCCGAGGTGTACCGGCGCATGCAGGACGCGGCGCGCGCGGGGCAGTGGGTGCCGGTCGGCGGGATGTGGGTCGAGGCCGACGGGAACCTGCCCGGCGGCGAGGCCCTGGTCCGGCAGTTCGTGACGGGCAAGACCTTCTTCCTCGAGGAGTTCGGGGTCGAGTGCACGGGGGTCTGGCTGCCCGACTCCTTCGGCTACACGGGCGCCTACCCGCAGATCGCCCGGCTCGCCGGCATGGACTGGTTCCTCACGCAGAAGATCTCCTGGAACCAGACCAACGCGTTCCCGCACCACACGTTCCGGTGGGAGGGCATCGACGGCACGCAGGTGTTCACGCACTTCCCGCCCGTCGACACCTACAACGCGGTCTTCTCGGGGGAGGAGCTCGCGCACGCCGTGGCCAACTACCGGGAGAAGGGGCGCGGCACCCGGTCCCTGGCCCCGTTCGGCCACGGCGACGGCGGTGGCGGCCCCACGCGGGAGATGCTCGAGCGCGCCCGGCGCCTGCGCGACCTCGAGGGGTCGGCGAAGGTCGTGGTGCAGGACCCGAACGTCTTCTTCGCCGAGGCCGAGGCGGAGTACCCCGACGCCCCCGTGTGGAGCGGCGAGCTGTACCTGGAGCTGCACCGCGCGACGTACACGAGCCAGGCGCGCACCAAGGCGGGCAACCGCCGCAGCGAGCACCTGCTGCGCGAGGCCGAGCTGTGGGCGAGCACGGCCGCGGTCCTCGCCGGGCACGCCTACCCGCACGACGACCTCGACCGGCTGTGGAAGACGGTGCTGCTGAACCAGTTCCACGACATCCTCCCGGGCAGCTCCATCGCCTGGGTGCACCAGGAGGCGGAGGCCACCTACGCCCGCGTGGCCGAGGAGGTGCAGACCCTGACGACCGCGGCCCTCGCGGCGCTGGGCGGGCCGGCCGGCGTGGGCGGACCGTGGCTCGTGAACACCGCCCCGCACGAGCGCACGGGTGTCGTGGTCCTCGACGCCGGGCCCCGGGTGCCCGCGGGGGCCCAGGAGCTGGCCGGCGGGCGGCGCGCCGTGCTGGCGACGCTGCCGGGATCGGGCGCCACCGACCTCGCCGCGGTCGCCGTCGGCCCCGACGCCGGGGTGGTCGGCGTGCAGGTCGCCGCGACCGCGGCGGGGACCGTTCTCACCAACGGCCTGCTCACGGTCGTCGTCGACGCCGACGGTCTGCTGGCCTCGGTGGTGGACGAGGCGGCCGGGCGCGAGCTCGTCGCGCCCGGCCGGCGCGCGAACCTCCTGCAGCTGCACGCGGACTTCCCCAACAACTGGGACGCGTGGGACGTGGACCAGCACTACCGCAACCGCGTCGTGGACCTCGTCGAGGCCGACGAGGTCGTCGTCGAGGACGCGGGGCCGCTCGTGGCCACCGTGCTGGTGCGGCGCACGTTCCGCTCCTCCGCGGTGCGCCAGCGCTACGTCCTGCGCGCGGGGGCGGACCGCCTCGACGTGCGCACGGAGGTCGACTGGCACGAGCAGGAGAAGTTCCTCAAGGCGAGCTACCCGCTGGACGTGCACGCCGACCGCAGCGCCTCGGAGATCCAGTTCGGCCACGTGCACCGCGCGACGCACACGAACACGAGCTGGGACTCCGCGCGCTTCGAGGTCGCGGCGCACCGCTGGGTCCACGTGGGCGAACCCGGGTACGGGATCGCGATCGCCAACGACTCCACCTACGGACACGACACGACGCGGGCCGCCCGCCCCGACGGCGGCACGACGACCACGGTGCGGCTCAGCCTGGTGCGGGGCCCCCGCACCCCCGACCCGGGTGCCGACCAGGGCGCGCACGTCTTCGTCCACTCCCTCGTCGCGGGCGCCGCGATCGGCGACGCCGTGCGCGCGGGCCACGAGCTGAACCTGCCCGTGCGCGTCGCGGACGTCGGCGGTGCCGTGCCGCCGCCGCTGGTGACGGTGACGGGCGACGGCGCGACGCTGGAGGCCGTGAAGCTGGCCGAGGACCGGTCGGGTGACGTCGTCGTGCGGCTCTACGAGGCGTGGGGCGGACGGGCGCGCGCCCGGGTCGGCGTGGCCTTCCCCGTCGCCCGGGTGGAGGTGACCGACCTGCTCGAGCGGACGGTGAGCGGCGTCGGCGAGGCCTCGCTGGAGGCGGACGGCAGCGTGCACGCCGCGCTGCGGCCCTTCCAGGTGCTGACGCTGCGCCTCGTGCGCGCCTGAGCGGTGGTGGGCCGGCGGCCGGGTGGCCCGCCGGCTCAGACGACGACGGGCTCAGACGACGACGGGCTCAGACGACGACGGGCTCAGACGACGACGAGCTCGGCGCCGCCCTGCCGCAGCGCGGCCGCGGTGTCGTCGTCGGGCGCGGTGTCGGTCAGGACGGCGCGGAACGCCGACGGCTCGCACACGGTCGCCGTCCCGCTGCCGGGGAACTTCGAGGCGTCGGCGAGCAGGACCACCTCGTCGGCCGCCGCGATCATCGCGCGCTTGACCGACACCTCCTCGTTGACGGTGTCGACCGAGTGGCCGCTGCGGCGCACGCCGCTCGTGCCGAGCAGCAGCACGTCGGCGCGCACCTGGCGGAGGTTCTCCTCGGTCATGTACCCGACGAGGGAGTGGTGGCGCGGCCGCAGCAGGCCGCCGAGCAGGACCAGGTCGACCTCGCTGTCCTCGGCGAGCTCCGCGTAGACGGCCATGTTGCGGGTGACGACCGTGAGCGACCGCCCGTGCAGGTGCCGCGCGACGCGCGAGACCGTGGTGCCGATGTCCATCAGCACCGACTGGCCGTCGCGCAGCCGGGCCGCTGCGGCGCGGGCGATCTGGTCCTTCGCGGCACCCTGCTGGTCGACGAGGTCGGCGTACACGTCGTCGCGCAGGTCCACCGGGCGCGCGCCGCCGTGCACGCGCTTGAGCAGGCCGCGGTCGTCCAGCTTCAGCAGGTCCCGGCGGATCGTCGCCTCGCTCAGCCCGAGCCGGTCGACGAGTTCCGCGACCGTCGCGACGCCCTGGCTGCGCACGACCTCGACGATCGTGTCCCGCCGTTCCTCAGCTTCCACGACGCGCAGAGTACCTTGCGCGTTCGGTCATCTGACAAGTACCGTTCGGGCAAGCTCAGCGGTGAGCGCCCCGGTTCATGCACGAACGGTCACTTGCCCGGGTCCTCTCCGCCGAACGCCACCGCGGCGCAGCTCTGCGCTCGCCCGGAGAAAGGGCCCCTCCCCATGCAGCTCTCCCGTCGTGACGCGCTCCGTGGAAGCGGGCTGGCCGTGCTCGGCCTCGGCCTCTCCTCGCTCGCCGCGTGCTCCAACGACTCCGCCGGCACCGGCACCTCCGGGACGACCCTCTGGTACTGGGGTGGCGGCCTGAGCGACGCGGTCGTCGAGGCCGCGAAGCAGCAGTTCCCCGACGCCGGGATCACGCCGTCGAAGATCGGCGGCGACTTCAAGCAGAAGCTCCAGACCGCCTTCACGGGCGGTGCGTTCGCTCCCGCGATCACGGGCGTCAAGGGCGAGGACATGGCGTACTTCAAGTCCGTCGCGGCCAAGTTCACCGACCTCGGGCCGCTCGGTGGGACCGAGGCGGCCGCCACGGGCCTGGCGTGGAAGTGGGAGCAGGGCCGGACCGCGGACGGCAAGCAGATCGGCTACCCGATCGACATCGGCCCGACCGCGATGTTCTACCGCTCCGACCTCTTCGAGCAGGCCGGCCTGCCCACCGACCCCACGGCCGTGAGCGCGGCCGTCGCCACGTGGGACGGCTTCTACGCCCTCGGGCAGGAGCTGCACGGCAAGGTGCCCGCCACCTTCCCCGTCTCGAGCCTCGGGGTCCTGTGGGGCATCCTCACGGGGCAGACGACCCAGCGCTACGTCGGCGAGGACGGCTCCTTCACGGGCGACAGCGAGGAGCTGCACGACGCGTGGCGGACCGCGGTGCGGGCGCAGGCCCTGGGCCTGAACGCCAACGCGGCGCAGAACCTGAACCCGGCCCTCGCCGACGGCACGATCGGCACCGAGATGGGCGCCGCCTGGCACGCCCTCGACATCTCCGACGGCGCCCCCGACACGGCGGGGAAGTGGCGGGTCGCCGACAACCCCGTCAAGCCGACCAGCATCGGCGGGTCGTTCCTCGCGATCCCCGCGACGACGAAGGACCCGCAGCAGGCCTTCTCGATCATCCAGTGGATCCTGTCGCCCGAGAACGAGGCCAAGGGCTACGCCGACGCGTCGATCTTCCCGGCCGACCCGGCGGCCTGGACGCTGCCGGCGCTGACGGAGGGCGATGCGTTCTTCGGCGGGCAGAAGACCATCGACATCTTCGGCCCCGCGGCCCAGCTGGTGCCCGCGCAGTTCGAGTCCCCGTTCGACGCGGCCGTCGGCGCGCCCTACGGCGACGAGCTCACCAAGGTGGAGACCGCCGGCAAGGACCCCGAGCAGGCGTGGACCGACGCCGTCGCCGCGGCCCGGCAGGTCGCCGACCGCGCGGGCGTGAAGTGAGCCAGGCCGTCCGGGTCGCCCGGGCGGGGGGTTTCCGCCGCCGGAGCGCGGGGCCACCGCCGGTCTCCGCCCGCCCGTCGGGGCGGCGCTTCTGGCCGCAGTACGTCGCCATCGCGCCCTTCTTCCTGCTGTTCGCGGTGTTCGGGCTGTTCCCGGTGGGCTTCTCGGCCTACCTGGCGTTCCACCGCTGGGACGGCATCAGCCCCGTGACCTTCGCGGGTCTCGACCAGTTCCGCTTCCTCGCCGCGGACCGCACGTTCCGGATCGCCGTCGTCAACACGCTCATCATCTGGGTGCTCTCGACCCTGCCCATGCTGGCGATGAGCCTGGGGCTCGCGTCGCTGCTGAACTCGGTCCGGCGGTTCCGCACGCTCTACCAGGTCGTCCTCTTCCTGCCCAGCGTCACCTCGATCGTCGCGGTCGCCATCTTCTTCAAGGCGATGTTCGGCAACTCCTACGGGGTCGTCAACGCGGCGCTGCGGGCCGTGGGCCTGGACGCCATCGGCTGGCTCAACGGCTACTGGACCATCAAGATCGTCATCTGCGTGCTGCTGACGTGGCAGTGGGTGGGCTACAACGCGATCATCTACTTCGCCGGGCTGCAGGCGATCCCGTCCGACGTGTACGAGGCCGCGAAGATCGACGGGGCCGGGCCGCTGCGCACCTTCTGGGGCATCACGGTGCCGCTGCTGCGGCCGGTCATCCTCTTCACCGTGGTCATCTCGACCATCACGGGCCTGCAGACCTTCACCGAGCCGCAGGTGCTGTTCGGCAGCAACGCGGCCACGAACCCGAACTCCGGCGGCCCCGGCCAGGCCGGCCTCACCATGGTCCTGTACTTCTACCAGCAGGCCTTCAGCAACAACAACTACGGCTACGGCGCCGCGATCGCCTACGCCGTGTTCGCGATCGTCGCGGTGTTCTCCATCGTCAACTGGCGGATCGTCGCCCGGTCGGAGAGGTGAGGGCGCGATGAGCACCGCCGACAGCCCGCTGCCCACCGCCGTCGACGCGGTGCGGTCCGTGGGCCGGCCCCCCGCCAACCGGCCCGTGAAGTCCGCCGGGCGCTGGGCGCACGTTCCGCTGGTCCTCGCGACCCTGCTGCTCGTCTTCCCGTTCTACTGGACCGTCGTCATCGCCACCGGGACGACGGGGGAGCTCAACCGGTACCCGCCGACGCTGGTGCCCGGGACCCACCTGCTGGACAACGCGCGTCAGGTCCTGGACAGCATCGACTTCTTCGGCTCGATGGCGAACACGGTCGTCGTCGCGGTCTGCGTCACCGTCCTGGTGCTGTTCTTCGACTCGCTCGCGGCCTTCGCCTTCGCCAAGTACGTCTTCCCCGGGAGCCGGTTCCTGTTCGCCCTGCTGCTGCTGTTCTTCATGCTGCCCGCGCAGCTGTCGACCGTCCCGCAGTTCCTCACGATGATCGACCTGGGCCTGGTGGGGACCCTGCGCGCGCTCATCATCCCCGCGGCGGCCAACGCGTTCGGCATCTTCTGGATGCGGCAGTACATCAGCGGGGCCCTGCCCGACGAGCTGCTCGACGCGGCCACGCTCGACGGCTGCGGGTTCTTCCGCCAGTACTGGTACGTGACGCTGCCGGTCATCCGGCCCGGCCTCGCGTTCCTGGGCATCTACACCTTCGTGGCGGCCTGGAACGACTACGTGTGGCCGCTCATCGTCCTGGTCGACCCCAGCCGCCTCACGCTGCAGGTGGCGCTGGCGCAGCTGAACGTGGCGCGGGGGGAGAACCTGCCCGTGGTCCTGGCGGGGGCGCTCATGGCGATGGTCCCGCTCATCGCGGTGTTCCTCCTCTTCGCGCGGCAGTTCGTCTCCGACGCGGTCAAGGGGGCCGTCCGTGGGTGAGGCGTCCCACCCGCTCGGGGCCGGGACCCTCGAGGTCCGCGCCGTCCGCGGGCCGGAGGTGGCCGTGGCGCGCGCGCTCGCCGGCGCGGCCTTCGCCGACCGCGACCCCCGGCCGTCGCCCGTGCCGACGGGGCCCGTCCCGGCCCCCGGCCCGGGTGAGCCGGGCGCGCTGCACTGGGTGGCCGTGGAGGACGGGGCCGTCGTCGCGTCCGCCGCGGCCCGGCCGCGCGGGCAGTGGTTCGGCGGGCGGCGGCTGCCCGTCGTGACCCTCGGCGGCGTCGCCGTCGAGGTGACCCACCGCGGCCGGGGCGTGGGCCGCGAGCTGGTCGGCGGCCTGTTCGCCGCGGCGCGCGACGCGGGCGCGGTCGCCTGCGTGCTGTTCCCCTCCACCCACCGCTTCTACGCGTCGCTGGGCTGCGGTGCCGGGGGGCGCCGCCCCGTGTTCGCCCTGTCGACCGAGGAGCTGCGGCAGCGCCTGCCCCGGCCGCGGGGCGACGCCGTCCTGCGCTTCGCCGAGCCGCGCGACGCCGCGGCCGTCGCGGCGCTGAGCGCGGGGCGGGCGGCGCGGGGCCAGGGCTTCGTGGACCACGACGGACTGCCCGGGTCGCCCCCCGAGGACCCGGCCGGCCCGGGGGCGTTCGTCGTCGAGACCGCGGGGGTCGTCACGGGCTGGTGCCTGCTGCACCGCAAGCCCGCGACCCGGGCGGGCGCCGCCTACGACCTCGAGGTGGCGGACCTCGTGGCGGCCGACGCCGACAGCGAGCTCGCGCTGTGGCGCGGGCTCGTCGCGGACACGCCGCAGGCGCTGCGCGCCGACGCCGTGGTGCCGGCGGGCAGCCTCCTCGAACGGCGGCTCGAGCGCCTCCAGGCGCCCGTCGAGAACGCCACCTGGATGCTGCGCCTGCTCGACGTCGACGCCGCGCTGACGGCGCGCGGCTGGCCGGCGGGCGTCACGGCCGAGGTCGTCCTCGACGTCACCGACCCGCTGCGGCCCGGCGACGACGGCCCGCGGCGGCTGCACGTGGCCGGCGGGCGGGCCACCGTCGAGCCCGCTCCCGGCGCGGCCGCGGACGTCGCGGTGGGCCCGGGCGTCCTCGCGTCCCTGTTCACGGGACACCTCGACCCCGTCCAGGCGGCGCACGACGGCCTCCTCGACGCGCGAGTCGACGCCGCCGCCGTCCTGCGGACGCTGTTCGCCGGCCCCCCCGCCGTGCTCGCCCGCGCCTTCTGACGCCCCGCCGCACCCCGCGGCGCCACCGCCCGACCCGAGAGGACCCGCGTGCGTCCCGAGAGCACGAACCCGCTGCGGATCGCGGTGCTGGGCGTCGGCACGATCGCCCGGTCCGTCCACCTGCCGCTCATCGCCCGGCACCCCGGCCTCGAGCTCGTCGCGGTGGGGGACCTCGACGAGGCCCGGGCCGCCGGGGTCGCGCGCGCCTACGGGGCCCGCGCGCAGTCCCCGGCGGCCCTGATCGCCGCGGCGGACGTCGAGGCGGTCCTGATCGCCACGCCCGGCAACCACGCGGCGATCGCCGCGGACGCGCTGCGGGCCGGCAAGCACGTCCTGGCCGAGAAGCCGCTCGCGCTGACGGTCGCCGACGCGCTCGCGGTGGCCGACCTCGCCGCGGAGCGGGGGCTCGTCGCGCAGGTCGGGTCGATGAAGGCCCACGACGCCGCGGTCGGCGTCGTCCGCGCGGCCCTGGCGGAGATCGGCGAGCTGCGCCTGGTCGAGGTGAGCGTGCGCCACCCCGTCGACGCGCCGCAGCTGCAGCACCTGCGCCTGGACCCGCCCGCACCCCCGCCGCCGGTGGTGGCCGAGGCTGCGCGCGCGGGGGACTGGGCGGACGCCGAGCGCGTGCGCGCCGCGGTGGGGGACCTGCCGCCCGCCTGGCACGGGCTCTACCGCTCCGTGCTCTGCGGCTCCGTCCTGCACGAGGTGTCGCTGCTGCGCGCGCTCGGCACGGGCCTGCCCGCGGTGTTCGACCACGCGGCGCTCGTGCCGGGCGAGCCCGGGCCGCCGGTCCTCACCGCGACGGGCCCGCTGCCCTCGGGCGCGCGCCTGCAGCTGTCGTGGGCGTGGCTGCCGGACTACCCCGAGTACGAGGAGACGGTGCGCCTGGTCGGCACGGCGGGGGCCGTGGTGCTCGACCTGGCGCCGCCCTACGTGCTGGACGCCCGGAGCAGCGTGGAGGTCCTGACACGCGGCGACGGCCCGGCAGGCGTGCGGCGGCGCGCGGTCCTCGGCCACGACGGGGCGTTCCAGCGGCAGCTCGAGGCCTTCGCCGCCGCCGTCCGCACGGGGGCACCGGTGCTGGTGGACGCGGCGGGTGCGGCGGCCGACGTGGCCTGCCTGCAGCGCCTGCTCGCCGCCCTCGCGGCCGGGCACGGCCTCGTGCCCGGCGGGGAGGCCGCGGCCGCCGCGGCGGTGCCCGCGTGAGCGCCGGACTGCCCGGGACGCCGGCCGGCGCGCCGGTCAGCTTCGGCGTGTGGGGTCCGCACCGGGGCCCGGCGGACGGCTCGGCGGCCGACGTGCTGCGCGCCGTCGCCGCGGCGGGCTACGCGGGCTCGGAGCTCGGGCCGACGGGGTACCTGGGCCCGCCCGCGGCGACCGCAGAGGCGTTCGCGGCAGCGGGCCTGCGGCCGGCGGGCGTCTACGTGGGGCTGCGCCTGGCGGCGGGTGCGCCGCAGGCGGACGACCTGGCGGCCCTGACGGCGGCCTGCCGGACGCTGCGCGCCGCGGTCGACGCGACGAGCCACCTGCCGGGCGCGGCACCGCCTGCGCCGATCGTCCTGGCCGACGACGGCGCCCCCCACCTGGCGACCGCGCCGCGCGACCCGGACGACACCACCGGCGGTCTCGACGCGGCGGACTGGCGCCGGGCGGCCGCGACGCTCGCGGTGGCCGCGGCCGTCGTGGCCGAGCACGGCCTGCCGGTGTCGTTCCACCCGCACCTCGCCACCCACGTCGAGTCGCGCCGCGAGGTCGAGCGGCTGCTGGAGACGACCGACCTCGGGGTCACGCTGGACACGGGACACCTCGCGCTGGCCGGGGCCGACCCGGTCGCGTGCCTGCGCGCCTGGGGCGACCGGGTGGACCACGTGCACGTCAAGGACGTGGACCTGTCGGTCGCGGCCCGCGCCCGCCGGGACGGGCCCGTCCCGCTGCGGTCGTGGTGGGCGCGCGCGTGCGTCCCGCTCGGGGCGGGTGACGTCGACCTGGCCGGGCTGCTGGCCGCCCTCGCGGACCGCGGCCACCCGGGCTGGCTCGTCGTGGAGCAGGATCACGAGCCCACGGGCGCGCCCGAGCTGCCGGCGCTGCAGGCCGTGCAGACGGCGAACCTGGCCGTGCTGCGCCGGCTCGCCGCGCGAGCCGCGCCCCGCCCTGAGGGGGGCTGAGCCCGGGTCAGCGCCGCAGCAGGCGACGGCCCAGGGACCGCCGGCCGGTGGCGCGCTGACCCAGGACCAGCGACGACGCCGACCGCAGCGTGCGGGCCAGCTTCGGCGGACCGCCCCGCAGCTCGACCTGGCGGGCGACGGCACCGAGGGCGCGGGCGCCCACGGGGACGGCGACGGACGCGATCAGCCACCGGCGCAGACCGGCGGACAGCAGGACCCACACGAGGACTCCTTCGGATCGGGTCCCGCAGGACCCTGGTCGGGGACGGGAGGGGGACGGCTCAGGCCGTCTCGGGCGCCTCGGCGGGGGCCAAGACGCGGTCGTACACGACCGCGGCCAGCACGCCGCCGACGACGGGCGCGACGAGGTACAGCCACGCGTCCTGCCAGACGCCCGCGACGACCATGGGCCCGAAGGCGCGGGCCGGGTTGACGGCCCCACCCGTGACGGGCGCGGCGATGGCGACGCAGACGGCCAGGGCCGCGCCCACCGCCAGCGGGGCGCTCGCGCTCGGCGCCCGGTCGTCCGTGGCGACGGAGATGACCACGAGCACGAGGACGAACGTGATGACGGCCTCGACGAAGAAGGCCCGGCCGCTGCCGACGCCCTCGGCGGGCAGCGTCGCCGCGAGCCGCGACTGCGTGCGGCCCTCGTCGCCGTAGAACGCCCACGTCGTGAGCGAGGCGAGCACCGCGCCGAGGAGCTGGCACGCGAGGTAGACGGGGACCGCACGGGCGGGGAAGCGGCGCGTCGCGGCGAGGCCCAGCGTGACGGCCGGGTTCAGGTGCGCCCCCGAGACGTGGCCGAGGGCGGCAGCCAGGGCCGCGAGCGCGAGGCCGAAGGCGAGCACGACCGTCAGGAGGTCGTACGGCTTGGGGTCCCGGCTCGAGCTCGCCACCGCCGCGGCCGTCCCCGCCAGCACCAGCACGAAGGTGCCGATGACCTCCGCGGTCCCGGCGCGCGCGAGGTTCGCGCCGGCCGTGCTGCCGTACAGGCCCCGCGCGGTGCTGCCCGGACCGGTGCCCGGAGCGCGGCGCAGCTGCGCGCTCACGGAGCGGGGCAGCGGGGG
>NZ_JAAALN010000121.1 GCF_009906795.1 Kineococcus siccus | reverse complement strand
GGCGGCAGGTCGGGGTGCGTCGTGCTCACGGTCTCAGCACCGTAGCCGACGCCGGGGGGGAGGGTTCGGCGCGGCGCGGCGCCCGGCCGCGGGTGCCGACCACGGCGGCGAGCACGGCCACGAGGAGCAACCCCGCGAACATGCCCGCGAAGAGGTCGTCCTGGCCGCCGTCGCCGGTGTGCAGGGCCGCGAAGACGGCGCCCACGACGGCGATGCCGAGCACGCCGCCGAGGTTGTCCGACAGCTGCAGGGCGCTCGAGGCGAGCCCGCGCTCGTCGGGCGGGGCCATCCGCAGCGTCAGCACGCTCGTGGTGGCCATCCCGATGCCCATGCCGCAGCCCGCGACCAGCCACACCAGGAGCACGAACCACCCGCTCACCCCCGAGAGGACGACACCGACGAGGACGCCGATGCCCAGCGCGATCACGGCGCCGCCCGCGACCAGCAGCAGGTGGCGCGGCATCCGCGTGAGGTTCCGCGTCTGGATCGAGGTGCCCGCGAACCAGCCGAGGGCGCCCCCGGTGAGGGCCAGGCCCGCCTGGTCGGGGCGCAACCCGCGCTCGGTGACGAGGAAGAGCGGGATGAACGACTCCGTGCCGAAGAAGGCCGCCGTGTAGAGCCCCCGGACCCCGACCACGCTGGGGAGCCCGCGCGCGGCGCGCAGCGTGCCCCGCGGCAGCAGCCCCGGCAGCGCGCCGACGACGAGCGCGGCCCCGGCGACCGTGAGCACCACGGGCCAGGCGCCCCCCTCGGTCAGGCTCTCGGCCCCCACCTGCAGGGCGCCCGCACCGACCGCCAGCACGGCGCCGCGCAGCACGCGGCGGCGCGCGGTGGCCTCCAGCGAGCCGGTCCCGGTCGCGGGCACGCGGGGCAGGATGACCAGCGCCACGACGACGGCCAGCGGGACCACGACGCCGAACACCGAGCGCCAGCCGAGGTGGACGGCCATCCAGCCGGCGACGGCGGGCCCCACGACGGCGGGCAGCACCCAGGCCGCCGACATGTACCCGAACACCTTCGGGCGCAGCGCGTCCGAGAAGGCCGCCCCGACCACGACGTAGAGCGCGACGACCACCAGACCGCCGCCGGCACCCGCGAGCAGGCGCCCGAGCAGGAGGACGGAGAAGGTCGGCGCGAGGGCGCACGTCAGCTGCCCGGCCGTGAAGAGGGCCGCGCCGGCCGCGAGCGGCGCGCGCGGGCCGCGGGCGTCACCCCACGGGCCCGCCAGGACGGTGCCGAGCAGGCTCGCGGTGAGGAAGGAGGAGAAGGCCAGGCCGTAGGAGCGGACGCTGCCCAGCGCCGTGGCCGCGACGGGCATGGCCGTCGCGACGGCCATGCTCTCGAAGGCGACGAGGGTGATGAAGGCGACGACGGACAGCGTGGTCCGCCGGTGCGCCGCCGACAGCGGCCCCGGGGTGGCGGACGGCGGGCCGGGCTCCCCCGCGGGTGCGGGGACGGGCATCAGGAGCCGGAGCCCCCACCCTGGCCGCCGTCCTTGCCGCCGTCGCGCTGCAGGCCCTGGTAGATCTCCTTGCACGTCGGGCAGACGGGGAAGCGCTTGGGGTCGCGGCCAGGGACCCAGACCTTGCCGCACAGGGCGATCACCGGGGTGCCGGTCACGGCCGACTCGGTGATCTTGTTCTTCTGCACGTAGTGCGCGAAGCGCTCGTGGTCGCCCGGCTCGACGCGCTCCTCGGTCGCCTCCTCGCGGTCGAGGACCGCGGTGCGCGACGGGGTCGTCGACGGCGACTCCTGCGGCAGCGGCTGCGGGACGGAGGGGTCGTCGGTCGGCGTGCTCATGACGGCGATCCTACGGTCAGTTCATCGAGACGTCGGCGGGGAAGCTCGCCACCAGGGCGAGGTCACCGCCCTGGCGGCGCAGGACGTCCGACCACAGCGCCGCGGGGCTGTCGGAGAACGCGTCGCGCGCCTCGGCCGGCAGCACGAACCACGCCCCCTCCGCGATCTCGGCCTCCAGCTGGGCGGCGCCCCACCCCGCGTACCCCGCGAAGATCCGCAGCCCCGACAGCTCCGCGACGACGGCCTCGGGCGGGGTGTCGAGGTCGACCAGGCCGACCGAACCGAGACCGACCGAGCCGAACACGCGGCGCACGCCCAGCGGGTCGGGCCGGTCCCCGGGCACCGCGACGAGGCCGAGCGCGGAGTCCAGCGCCACGGGACCGCCCTGGAAGAGCTTGCCCGGCGCCGTCGCGAAGGGCTGCCAGCCGGGCAGCACCACGTCGACGTCGACGTCGAGCGGGCGGTTGACGACGACGCCCAGGGCGCCGTCGTCGTCGTGGTTGAGCACCAGCACCACGGCGCGGTGGAAGTTCGGGTCGCTCAGCGAGGGGGTCGCGAGGAGCAGGCGGCCCGTGAGCGCGGCCGGGGGCAGCGGGGTCACCGCCTCCTCCCCCGGGCGGCCACTCCTGCGGCGTGCACCATGGCCCCATCATGGCCCACGCCGCGGGGCGCGCCGCGGCGCACCACGCGCCGCGGACGCTCAGCCGCGCGCCCGCACACCCCTCAGCCGCGCGGCCGCACCACCTTCAGCCGCGCGGCCGCACGAGGGGTACCTGCTGGCGGGTCGCGCGCACGTACTGCGGCGGCCAGGCCAGCGTGCCGTGCTCGTGCAGGGCCACGGCGGCGCGCTGCACCCAGCGCGGGTCGGCGAGCAGCGCCCGCGCGAGGAAGACGGCGTCGGCGTCGCCCGAGACGAGCACCTGCTCGGCCTGCGCGGGTTCCAGCAGCATGCCCACGGCGCCGACGAGGATCCCGGTCTCGCGCTTGATGCGGCCCGCGGGCGGCACCTGGTACCCCGGCCCCACCGGGATCGGGGCGTCGGGGACGTTGCCGCCGCTCGAGGCGTCGACGAGGTCGACGCCGTGGGCGGCGAGCTCGCGCGAGAGGGCCACGGAGTCGTCGACGTCCCACCCGCCCTCGACCCAGTCGGTCGTCGACAGGCGCACGAACAGCGGCTTGTCCTGCGGCCACACGGCGCGGACCGCGTCGACCACCTCGAGCAGCAGCCGGCTGCGGCCCGCGAGGTCCCCGCCGTAGCGGTCGGTGCGCCGGTTGGACAGCGGCGAGAGGAACTGGTGGAGCAGGTAGCCGTGCGCGGCGTGCACCTCGACGACGTCGAACCCGGCCTCGTCGGCGCGGCGGGCGGCGTCGGCGAACGCGCGCACGACGCCCGCGGTGCCGGCCTCGTCGAGGGCCGCGGGCTCGGCGTAGGAGCCGAAGGCGACGGCGCTCGGGCCCACGGTCGGCCAGCCGCCCTCGGCCACCGGCACGCTGCCGCTGCGCTCGTCCCACGGCCGGTGGGTCGAGGCCTTGCGGCCCGCGTGCGCGAGCTGGACGCCGGCCGCGGCGCCCTGGCCGTGCAGGAAGTCCACGATCCGGCGCCAGGCGCCGGCCTGCTCGTCGTTCCACAGGCCCGCGTCCTGCGGGGAGATGCGCCCCTCGGGCACCACGGCCGCGGCCTCGGTCAGGACGAGCGCGGCCCCGCCGGTGGCGAAGGAGCCCAGGTGCACGAGGTGCCAGTCGTTCGGCACGCCGGGGGCCTCGACGGGGTCGCACGAGTACTGGCACATCGGCGAGACCCACGTGCGGTGCGCGAACGTCGTGCCGCGGATGGTCAGGGGCTGGAACAGTCGGCTCACGGGCCCGACCGTACGTCGGCCCGCCGGCCGCGGCGCAGGCGGGCGGAGCCGTTGCCCCGCACCGGCGTCAGGACCGGCTGCGGCGCTTCTGCTCGTACATCCGCGCGTCCGCGACGGCGAGGACCTCGGCGGTGCTGCGGGTGAGGTCGTCGACGACGTGGCCCACGCTGGAGCGCACCACGAGCGCCTCGCGGCCGTCCCCCAGCGGGACCTCGACGCCCGCGAGCGTCGCCCGCAGCCGGTCGGCGAGGAGGTCCGCCTCGACGTCGGCGGGGCTCTCCACGAGCAGGACGAACTCGTCACCGCCGAAGCGCGCGACCGTGTCCTCCCCGCGGGAGGCGTGGCGCAGGCGCGCCGCCACCTCGACCAGCGCCGCGTCCCCCACGACGTGGCCGTACCGGTCGTTGACCTGCTTGAGGTCGTCGACGTCGCAGAACAGCACGAGCGGGGCGAGGCCCGTCCGGCGGGCGCGCGAGCGGGCCTGGTGCCAGCGGTCCTCGAGCAGGGAGCGGTTCGGCAGCCCGGTCAGGCGGTCGTGCGTCGCACGGTGCGCGAGGTCGCGCTGACGGGCGACGTGCAGGGAGACGTCCCAGCAGACGACGTGCATCCCGCGCTCCCCCTCGTGCTGGACGGGGGCGAGGAGCACCTCCACGGTCACGTCCTCGTCGCGGCCGGTGACCAGCCGCCACTCGTGCGGGACGCGCTCGAGCGAGGGGTCGGCCACGGCCTCGGACGACAGCACGCCGAGCACGTCGGCGCGGTCCTCCGGGTGCACGAAGCGGAACAGCTCGGCGCCGTCCAGGGCCTGCTCCACGCGCAGCAGGCGGTGGGCGGCCGAGTTGGCCCACACCACGCGGGCGTCCTTCACCACGAGCGTGGCGAGCGGGGAGTCCTCGACGAGGCGCCGGTAGTCGGCGTCCTGCACGGTGTCCCCTTCCGTCGGAGACCGACCGGTCGGTCGATCTCCGATCGACGCTACGTCGGCGCAGGCGGGGGCAAGCAGCCACGCCGGGGAAGGCACCGGTATGGCGGAACGGTTGTGGCGCAGCGCAACTCCGGTGTCGCTGTGCGTCCGAGGAGCGTGGGCTCCGCGCGTCCTGGACGACCCCCGGACGCACGTCGAGGCGGTGCCCCTCGCGGGGCACCGCCTCGAGCGGTGTGGAGATGGCGGGAATCGAACCCGCGTCCGCCAGCGCTTGACCAGGGCTTCTCCGGGTGCAGTCTGCTGCTGGTCTGCTCGGCCCCGACGGTCACGCAGACATGCCGTCGCCGGGCCCAGCCGCGTTGGTTGTCCCTCTCACCTACGCGACCTCGGTGAGAGGTGAGCCTCCTAGCTGACGCCAGGACCCGGGGCGGAGGCGCACCCGGGCTGACGGACTCGCACTCGCTCAGGCGGCGAGGGCGAAGTCGGTGCGCTTGGAATCGGCACCTATTGGTTTGCACGGAGCGTTATCGAGATAACCGTGCATCCTCGACCCGCTTCCCCTGGCTCGACGACCGACGTCGAAACCTGTCATCCCCGTTTTCAGTTGTCACCGGCCCCGTCGTGGCGACCGGGTGCCAGCGTACAGCCCAACGGCGGGGGTGGCCCCCGTGTTCCCGGGTCCCTCCCCCGGCGCCGGCCGCACGGACCCGCTCACCACGAGCCCCCGCCGCCACCGCCCGCTCCGCCACCGACGTAGCTGCTCCCGGAGGTGGTCGTGCTCGGCGGCGGCGGCGTCGAGAGCGCCTGCCCGGCGTCGGAGGAGAAGCCGCCCACGGCGGCGCCGAACAGGCCCGCGTTGAACGCCCCGCCCCCGGACGTCGCGTACCAGTCCGGCGCGGGCACGGGCGTCGCCGAGGAGGCCAGCGCGGCGGCGATCCCGGACCAGGCGCCCGTGAGGCCGAGCGCCACCGCGTGCGGGAGGTGGCGGGCCACGTCCTCGCCGTGCACGTCCACGCCGGGCCCGCCCACTGCGGGCCCGCCCGGCCGCTGCCCGTCGTCGGTCCAGCGGCGCAGCGTGGCCGCGAAGGCCTCGGTCTCGTCCCGCACGCGGCGCCCAGCCGGGGTGAGCGGCGACCGGCCGCGACCGGCGACCGCGGCCGCGACGCCCACGACGACGACCGCCACCCCCACGAGCGCGATCGTGGTCCAGGCCGCCAGGGCCGCGGTGAGGACCAGCCCGGCGAGGACGACGACGACGCACCCGCCCAGCCAGCCGGCGCGCGCGGTCGCGGGGCGCGTGCGGAACCAGCCGCGCCGGACCGCGTCGTCGTCCAGCGCCTGCCGGGTCAGCCGCATCCCCTCGTGCGACGTCGTGCGCAGGGCGGACACCGTGGTGGCGGGGCCGTCGCCGAACACCGTGCGCAGCAGTTGCTGCTCGGCCGGCGACGCCGCGTCGCGGCCCGTCGCGGCCTCGAGCGCCCAGTCCGGGGCGTCGTCGGAGCCCGGTCGCTCGGCCAGGCGCAGGTGCCCGCGGCGCGCGAGGTCGAGGAGCGTCGCGACGACGTCGTCGGGGGTCGCGCCGCCGTGCACGAGCGCCCCCAGGACGCCCGGCGGCCCGTCGGGCGGCGACGGCTGCCAGGGCGCCGTGGTGCCCGCACCGCCCGGCAGGCGCTCCTCGCCCCCCGCGCCGCGCCGTCGCGCGAGCGCCGTCGCGACCCCGCCGAGGACGAGGACGCCGCCCGCGAGCGGCAGCGTCGTCGCGTCGGCCGTGAAGGCCCGCGCCGGGCTGTAGGTGTCCACGACGAGCGGCGGCTGCGCGCGCACGGTGCCCGCGGGCATCGACGCGGTGACGGTCACGCCCTGCTCCGGCTCCAGGTCCCGGCCGCGGAAGGTCGCGGTGCCCGCCCCGGCCTGGACCTCGCACGCGTCGCGGCTGCCCCGCTCCCCCTGGAAGCAGCGCGGGTCCGTCAGCGCGCCGGGGGCCGTGAGGGTCACGGTCACGCTGTCCATCGGCACGGACCAGCCGGTGCCCGTGGCGTTCCACGCCACCTGCTGGCGCGCGCCGAGGTCGTCGACGACCGCGGGGACCCGGTAGGTGAGCACGTACGTCTGCACGCCCGTGACGTCCTCGGAGTCGGGGTCGCCGATGCGGATGTCGAGGTCGCGGCCGTCCCGATCCTGCTCGAGGAGGGTCGGCGCCCCCGTGGGGCTCGAGACCTGCAGGTCCTGCACGGGGTAGCTGCGCTCGTGGGAGCGGTCCAGCAGACCCCGCACGGGGACGGTGCGCTCGAGGCCGTGCCGCTCCTCGTCGCCGAAGTCGTAGGTGATCTGCTCCCGCACGGCCAGGGGCCCGTCCTCGCCCACCCGCAGGTCCACGACCATGCTCCGCACGGCCTCGTCGTCGGCGGCCGCGGCCGGGGCCGCGGCGACGAGCCCCGCCAGCGCGGCGAGCCCGGCGGCCGCACCGACCCGGCGCAGCCCCCGGCGGATCCGGCCGCCCACGTCCGCTCAGCGCTCCTGGCGCTTGACCGCCGACATGACGCGGTCGGCCTCGCGCTTGTCCTGCCGCTCGCGCAGCGCCTGCCGCTTGTCGTAGTTCTTCTTGCCCTTGGCCAGCGCGATCTCGACCTTCACGCGCCCGTTGTCGAAGTACAGCGACAGTGGCACGATCGTGTGACCGGACTCGCGGATCTTGCCGGCCCACTTGTCGATCTCGGCCCGGTGCAGCAGCAGCTTGCGGCGCCGGCGCGGCGCGTGGTTGGTCCACGTGCCCTGGACGTACTCGGGGATGTGGACGTGCTCGAGGTACATCTCGCCGCGGTCGATCTGCGCGAAGCCGTCCACGAGCGAGGCGCGGCCCATGCGCAGGGCCTTCACCTCGGTGCCCGTCAGGGAGATGCCCGCCTCGACGGTCTCCTCGATCAGGTAGTCGTGGCGCGCCTTGCGGTTGCTGGCGATCACCTTGCGACCGGTCTCGCGCGGCACGTCGATCACTCCTCGGGGGGCTGGCTGACCCACCACTGTAGGAGCCGCCGGGCCGCCCGCGCACCACGGTTCTCCCACGGCGGACGCACGAGGCGGGCTCCGCGGCGGCGTCCGGGTCGCCTCAGATGCGCAGCCAGCGCCGCAGGCTGATGAGCGAGGCGACCACGGCGAGCAGGAAGCCGACCGCGAACATCAGGGGCATCGCCTGCGTGAGGACCTCCTGCGTCCCGACCAGCCGCGTCGTGAAGTCCGGGCGGTCGCCCACGCGGCCCAGGCCGTACTCGACCAGCGCCCAGAGCGCGCCGGAGGCCAGAGCCGCGCCCAGCAGGGTCGCCACCACCCCCTCCAGGACGAAGGGCAGCTGGATGAGCAGCCGCGACGCCCCGACGAGCCGCATGATGCTGGTCTCGCGGCGCCGGCTGAAGGCCGTCAGGCGGATCGTGGTGGAGACGAGCAGGACGGTGCAGACCAGCATGAGGGCGGCCAGCCCCAGCGCGACCAGCGTCGCGGCGTCCAGCGCCGAGAACAGCGGCCCGAGGACCTTGCGGTCGTCCGGCACGTCCTCGACGCCGGGGACGCCGAGCATCTGGGCGCGGATCTCCTCGTAGCGCTCGGGGTCGGTCAGCCGGACGCGGAAGGACTCGGGCAGCTGGTCGGCCGTGATGTTGGCGACGAGCGACTCGTCGGCGGTCTCCCGGAAGTTCTCGTACGCGTCGGCCTGCGACTCGTAGAACACCTGGGCGACCAGCGGCGACGTCGTCAGCTGGGTCCGGATCGCGTCGCGCTGCGCCGCGGTGACCGCCCCCTCGGGGCAGTTCTGCGCGAGGCTCTCCTCACCGCACAGGAACACCGAGACCTGCACGCGGTCGTACCAGTCGCCCTTGAGGATCGACACCTGCTGCTGCACGAGCAGCCCGGCGCCGAAGAAGAACAGCGACACCATCGTCACGAGGACGACGGACACGGTCATGGACAGGTTGCGGCGCAACCCGATGAACATCTCGCTCACGACGAAGCCGAGGCGCACGAGCTCTCTCCCCCTTCCTCCGCTGCCTCAGCGGTTCGAACCGTAGACGCCGCGGTCCTCGTCGCGGACGACGCGGCCGTCGCGCAGCTCCACGACGCGCTTGCGCATCTGGTCGACCATGTCGTCGTCGTGGGTGGCCATGACGATGGTCGTGCCGGTGCGGTTGATGCGGTCCAGCAGCTTCATGATGCCGACGCTCGTGGTGGGGTCGAGGTTGCCCGTCGGCTCGTCCGCCAGCAGCAGGGCGGGGCGGTTGACGAAGGCGCGGGCGATGGCCACGCGCTGCTGCTCCCCGCCCGACAGCTCGTGCGGACGGCGCTTCTCCTTGCCCTCGAGCCCCACGAGCGCGAGCACCTCGGGGACTGTCTGGGCCACGACGTGGCGCGGCTTGCCGAGGACCTGCAGCGCGAAGGCGACGTTCTCGAACACGGTCTTGTCGTGCAGCAGCCGGAAGTCCTGGAAGACCACGCCGATCTGCCGGCGCAGCGCCGGGACCTTCCAGCTGCGCAGCCGGCCGACGTCGCGTCCGGCGACCTCGACGGTGCCCCCCGTCGACTTCTCCTCCTTCAGCACGAGCCGGAGGAAGGTGGACTTCCCCGACCCCGACGGACCGACGAGGAAGACGAACTCCCCCTTGTCGATCTGGAGGGTCACCTCGGCGAGCGCGGGACGGTGCCCCTCGCCGTAGGCCTTGCTGACGTGCTCGAAGGTGATCACTCGTGGGGGCGGTCAGTCTCGGGGACGGGACGGGCGGACGTGCGCGGGGTGCTGCCTGACCGGCGACCACTGTACGGGCCACGACCGAGGGTCAGCGCCGAGGCACGGCGCGTGCACGCACGAGGCGCAGGTCACGCCTCGGCGCGCTCGCCCTGCTTGCGCCAGCGGATGCCCGACTCCAGGAAGGCGTCGATCTCGCCGTCGAACACGGACGTGGTGTTGCCGACCTCGTGGTTCGTCCGCAGGTCCTTGACCATCTGGTAGGGGTGCAGGACGTAGGAGCGCATCTGGTTGCCCCACGAGCCGGAGTCGTCGCCCTTGAGCGCGTCCAGCTCGGCCTGGCGGTCCTTGCGCGCCTTCTCCAGGAGCTTCGCCTGCAGGACCCGCATGGCCGCGGCCTTGTTCTGCAGCTGCGACTTCTCGTTCTGGCAGGTCACGACGATGCCCGTGGGCAGGTGGGTCAGGCGCACGGCCGAGTCGGTCGTGTTGACGGACTGCCCCCCGGGGCCCGACGAGCGGTACACGTCGACCCGGACGTCGTTCTCGGGCACGTCGACGTGGTCGGTCTCGGCCACGACCGGCAGCACCTCGACGCCCGCGAAGGACGTCTGCCGGCGGCCCTGGTTGTCGAAGGGCGAGATCCGCACGAGCCGGTGGGTGCCCTGCTCGACCGAGAGGGTGCCGTAGGCGTAGGGCGCGGCGACCTTGAAGGTCGCCGACTTGATGCCCGCCTCCTCGGCGTAGGAGGTGTCGTACACCTCGCTCTTGTAGCCGCGGCGCTCGGCCCAGCGCAGGTACATCCGCATGAGCATCTCGGCGAAGTCGGCGGCGTCCACGCCCCCGGCCTCGGAGCGGATGGTGACGATCGCCTCGCGCTGGTCGTACTCCCCCGACAGCAGCGTGCGGACCTCGAGCTCCTCGAGCTGCTTGCGCACGGCGAGCAGCTCGCGCTCCGTCTCCTGCCGCGTGTCCTCGTCGTCCTCGGACTCGGCGAGCTCGACGAGCACCTCGAGGTCGTCGATGCGGTGCCCCATCTTCTCGATGCGGTCGAGCTCGGCCTGCACCGTCGACAGCCGGCTCGTGACCGTCTGCGCGTGCTCGGGGTCGTCCCACAGGTCCGGCGAGGCGGCCTGCGCGTTCAGCTCGCCGAGCTCCGACCGCAGCGTGTCGAGGTCGGACACCTCACGGATCGAGGCGTACGTCGTTCGCAGGGCGGAGATCTCGGCGGGGAAGTCGGTGGCCACGACGGTCGAGCTTACGCCGCCCCGGGTGGCGCCGGTCCGCGCTCGCCCGCCCCGCGGTCCCGCTCAGGCGAAGGCGGACGCCGGGAGGTCGCGCTCGTCCTCGACGATCGCCCGCACGATGCGCTCGGCGACGGCCTGCGGCGCGAGACCCTCGGCCAGCTTGGGCGCACTGCCCGCGACGGGCCGCGTCGCGAGGCCCGTCTCGGTGTGCGGCGGGCGGACGTCGAGGATGCGCACGCCGTCGCGGCGCAGCTCCTTGGCCAGCGCCGCGTCGAAGGCCGTCAGGGCCGCCTTGGAAGCGGAGTAGGCGGCCATGCCCGCGGTCGGCTTCTCCGCGACGACCGCGGAGAGCAGGGCCGCGAAGGCGCCGGGACGTTCGCTCGCGGCCGAGCGCAGGTGCGGGACGGCCGCGCGCAGCAGCCGCAGCGGGCCGAGCGCGTTGGCGAGGAACAGCTCGTCGAGCAGGTCGTCGTCGGCGTCGGTGGCCGGGCCGAAGGCGACCACGCCCGCGGCGTGCACCACGCCGTCCAGGCGTCCCAGGTGCTCGACGGCGGCCGCGACCAGCGAGGCCGGCCCCTCGGGCAGCCGCAGGTCGGCCGCGACCACGTGGGCGCCTGCCGGCGCCGAGGCGCGCAGCCGGTCGGCGTCGCGCGCCGAGACCACCAGCCGCGCCCCCGCGGCCGCGAGCCGCTCGGCCAGCGGGGCCCCGAGGCCGCCGCTCGCACCGGTCACCAGCAGGGCCGCACCGTCGAGGTTCGTCACGTCCCGACGCTGACACGGGCGTGATCGCGGCGCACGCGGACGCGGCGAGGCGTGCGTCACTCCCACCGCCGCGCCCCCACCGCCGCTCGGCTCAGCGGAAGCGGCGGCCCTCGTCCCGGCGCTGCGCGAGCACGGCGAGCGCCGCGAGCACGAGGGTCCAGCCGACGAGGACGGGCAGCGCCGTGGCCGGCACGGGCGTGCCCGTCGCGGCGCCGACGACGAGGTCGCGGCCCGCGCGCGTCGGCGTGAGCGTGGAGACGGCCCGCAGCCACCCGGGCATGACCTCGGGCGGCAGGAACAGCCCGCCCGCGAACGCGAGCGGCAGCAGCAGCACCTGCGCGACGGCGAGCGCGGCCTTGCTGGGCAGCGAGTAGCCGACGGCCAGACCCAGCGCGAGCAGCGGCACGCCCGCCACGACGAGGGCCGCGAGGCCGGCCAGGAAGCGCGCCTGGGTCGTCGTCGCCTCGGTCAGGAGGGCCGCGAGCAGGAGCAGCGGGACGACCCCGAGGACGCAGAAGAACGCACCCGTCAGGACGCGCGCGAAGAACCGCGGACCGGACGGCACGGGGAGGGTGCGCAGGTGGGTGTCCCACGGCAGCGCGCGCTCCTCGGCGATCCCCGCGCCGTGGGTGAACAGCGCCACGCTCATCGCCGAGAACACGCACAGCTGCGCGACCGCGCTCGTCGCGGCCGCCGGGTCGTCCGCCACCGCGGCCTGCGGGACGATGAACACGAGCATCGTGAGCGCGGGGAACGCGGCCGAGCCCACGATCGCCACGGGCACGCGGAGGTTCTCCAGGACCTGGAAGCGCGTGTGCAGCAGCGTCATCCGCAGGCCCGACACCAGCGCGGGCGCTCCCCGGGTGGTCGCGGGGGCGCTCACGCCGTCCTCCCCGCGGCCGGGGCCGCGTCCGTGAGCGCGACGAACGCCTCCTCGAGGGTCGCGCCCGCGACCTCGAGCTCGCTGAACCCGACGCCGCGCTGCACGAGCTCGCGGACGAACGCGTCGGCGTCGGCGGCGAGGACCTCCCAGCGGCCCTCGTCGCCCGCCGCGAGGACCTCCGAGACGCCGGGCGCGGAGGCGAGCCCGGGCACCGGTCCCGCGGCGAAGCGGACGCGGCGCAGGCTGGTGCGACCGCGGATCTCCGGCACGGTGCCCTCGGCGATCACCCGCCCGTGGTCGACGACCACGACGCGCTGCGCGAGGGCCTCGACCTCCTCCAGGTAGTGGCTGGTCAGCAGGAGGGTGCCGCCCCCGTCGACGAACTCCCGAACCGCCGCCCACAGCGCGAGGCGGGCGGTGACGTCCAGGCCCGTCGTCGGCTCGTCGAGCAGCACCAGCTCGGGGCGCCCGACGAAGGCCAGGGCGACGCACACGCGGCGCTGCTGACCGCCGGACAGCCCACCGCACTGCTTGCCCGCGAGGTCGCCGAGGTCGAAGCGCTCCAGCAGCTCGCGGCGCGGGACGGGGTCGCGGTGGTGACCGCCGACGAAGTCGACGACCTCGGAGACCCGCAGCGTCCCCGGCAGGCCCGTCGACTGCGGGGTGCAGCCCAGCCGGGCGCGAACCGCGGGCGAGCGGGGGTTCCCGCCGGCGACGCGCACGCTGCCGCTGCTGGGCGTGCGCAACCCGGCCAGCAGGCTCAGCAGCGTCGACTTGCCCGCGCCGTTGGGGCCCAGCACGCCCACGGACTCCCCCGCCCCGACCGACAGGCTGACGCGGTCGAGGGCGGTCACGGGCCCGAACGTCCGGGACGCCTCGCGCACCTCGACGACCTCGCGCACCCCGGCGACGGGGGTCGGGTGGGGGCCCACGGGTCCTCCTGGCGCACGGGCGGCGGGCTCCCCGGGGACCCGGGACCCGTCGCGAACCTAACCCGGCCCCGGCGGGCGCAACAGGGCGGCTCGACGGCGGGGAGGCTCGACGGCGGGGCCGGGTTAGGTT
>NZ_JAAALN010000120.1 GCF_009906795.1 Kineococcus siccus | reverse complement strand
CACGTACGAGCCCGCCCGGCCCACCCGGACGCGGCCGTGGCGCCGGGCCACGTCACGCACCAGGTACTCCAGCGGCTGGGGCACGGGGGTGGCCGAGACGTCGGCGAGGAAGCGGAGGGCGTCGTCGGCCGTCTGGCCCTCGTCCAGCCCGCGGCGGACGGTCGCGCCGTCGAAGCGGTAGACGGTGGCGCCTCCCCGGCTCTCCACGCGGGCCAGGGACTCCAGGCGGCGTGCGAGGTCCTGGGCCAGCGGGCCGGGGGCGACCGCGGTGAGGTCGGCCTGCAGAAAGATCTCCGACACCGTCTCGGGCAGCGCGGCACGCAGCGCGGCGGCGGCGGCGTCCTCGTCACCGGCCAGCAGCGCCCGCCCGGCGGGGGAGAGGGCGCCGGCGCCCAGCACGCCCAGCCAGCCGGCGTCGCGGACCGTCCAGCGCACGAGGTCCTCGCGCAGCCGGCTCGCGCGCCGCGGGGCGCGCCACGCGAGCAGCGCGGCCAGGCTGTCCGCGTCGGCGGCCGTCCCCTCCTCCAGGCGCGCGAGCTCGGCCAGGACGGCCGAGCGGACGGCGAGGGCCGACGGGCGGTCCAGGTCGGGGCCGAGGGCGTTGCGCGGGTTGTCCTTGCCGTCCCGCGTGCCGACCATGGCGGGGACGCGGGTCGAGGGCAGCCAGGCGCCGGCCAGGGCGAGCCAGCGCTCCTCCGTCTCCTCCTCGCGCCAGGAGTCGTAGGCCGGGGTCGGCATCCAGCGCGGCTCGACCTCGCCGTCGTCGGCGACGAGGCCGCCGATCCAGGCGATCTCCGCGACGAGGGCCGCGGTCGCCTCGTCGACCTCGAGGGCGGCCGCGGTGCGCCGCAGCTCGCGGACGCCGACCCCGCCGGCGCGCAGCACGGGGGCGGGCGCGGCTCCCCACGCGCGGCACAGCTCGTCGACGAGGCGGACGGCCTCCGCGGCGGCCTCGGCCGAGGCCGCCGCGACCCGGTCGGGGCGGCGCTGCGCCACGGTGAGCGAGGGGGGCGTGCGGTCGGGGGCGCGGTGCACGCGGCCGCCGCGCAGCGCGAGGCCCACCTCGCGGGGCAGCACGACCGTGCCGGGCCCGGCCACGGCCAGCAGGCCGTGGGCCAGGAGCCAGTCCACGGGGCTCGCCGACGTCGCGGCCCGCACCTGCCTGTCGGCGCGCTCGACGGCCCCCGTGGGCGGGCCCCACGTCAGCTTCTCCAGCAGGGCCCGGACCCCGGCGGGCGCCTGCTCCAGCAGGGCCCCGACGCGCTCGACGTCGCCCAGGTGCTCGCTCAGCCGGGCGAGCGCCACCTCGGGGTCGTGGCTGACCGGCTGACCGAGGTCCTCCAGCAGGTCGGCCAGGCGCTGCGGGGAGCGGCGGCCCAGGGCGTCGGCCAGGGGCGGGCCGAGGCCGACGGGGTGCGGGCCGAGCAGGTCCCGTGCGGCGTGCACCAGGTGGAGCTTGCGGTCGCTGCCCCACACGAGGGCCCGCCGCCGCAGGTCGGCGACCACGTCGCCCGCCCGCGCACCCCACGCGCGCGAGACCGCCCCGGTCGTCGTGGGGTCCGGCAGGACGGCGAGCACCTCGAGGACCTGCAGCGTGGGGCTGTCGAGGCGCTCCAGCGCCCGCTGCGTGCTGGCGCGGGTCGTGGCGCGCGTCGCCAGGGCCGTCGTGGAGGTGGGCAGGGGAGCGGTCAGGTCCGGCCGCGCGGCCAGCAGCGCCTCGAGATCGTCGTCCGGGCGGGCGCGCAGCTCCTCCGCGAGGGAGCGCGGGGCGGCGGACGGGGGCATCCGGAGGAGCTTACGAGGCCCTCAGCGCCCCGGCGACCGCGTGGGCGAGCGCGCTCACGCCGTGCTGCACTCGCGGACGTGACCCCGGGAGGGGCACTCTTCGTCCTGCGCGGGGCGACCCCGCCCGCGTGCGCCGCACTCGACCCCCGATCACAGGAGATCCTCCCCATGGCAGCAGAGTTCCCGGCCCAGCGCACCGCCGTCGTCACGGGTGTCGGCGCCCCGCGCGGCATCGGCCGCGTCGTCGCCCGCCGCCTGGCCGCGCAGGGCTGGAGCCTCGGGCTGGTCGACATCTCCGCCGCCGGGGTGGCCGAGATCGCCGAGGAGCTGCGCGGCACGGGCGCCGTCGTGGCCGGGGTGGCCGCCGACATCGCCTCCCCGGACTCGGTCGCCTCCGCGTTCGCGGCGTTCGACCAGACCCTGCCGCCCGTCGTCGGGCTCGTGAACCTCGCGGGCATCGCGAACCCGACGCCGCTGCTGGAGATCACGCTCGAGGAGTGGGACCGCACGATGGCCGTCAACGCCACCGGGTCGCTGCTGATGATGCAGTCGGCGGCGCGGCGCATGATCGAGGTCGGGGTGGGCCGCATCGTCAACACCTCGTCCATCACGGCCGTCGACGGTGGTGGGACGTTCTCCAAGTCGGCCTATGCCGCGGCCAAGGCCGCGGTGCTCGGGCTGACCCGCGGCGCCGCGCGCGAGCTCGGGCCGCACGGCATCACCGCCAACGCGGTCCTGCCCGGGCCCATCGACACCGACATCATGGGCGGCGCGCTCAGCGACGAGCGCAAGGCCCAGATGTCCGCCGGCATCCCCGTCGGCCGGGTGGGCTCCCCGCACGACATCGCCGCGATGGTCTCCTTCCTGCTGTCCGAGGACGCGGGTTTCGTCACCGGGACGAGCTACCAGGTCGACGGCGGCAAGCACATCAACTGACCCCTCCGCCCGCGGAACCCGGTGCGGCCGGCCGGTGCGCCCCCGCGGCGGCTGGTTGACCGCGCGCCGGGCGGCGGCGAGCCTCACCGGGTGAGCACCGCGGACCCCGTGCCGGACGAGGCCGGGCTGGTGGCCGCCTTGCGCGCCGCGGGCTGCGTGTTCGCCGAGGAGGAGGCGCGCCTGCTGCTCGCGGCCGGTCCCGCCGCGCTGCCGGGACTGCTGGCCCGGCGCGTGGCGGGGGAGCCGCTGGAGGTCGTGCTCGGCTGGGCCGAGTTCTGCGGCCTGCGCGTCCCCGTGGCGCCCGGGGTGTTCGTGCCGCGCCGCCGCACCGAGCTGCTCGTGGCGCGCGCCGTCGCGGTCACGCGGCCGACGTCGGTGGTGCTGGACCTGTGCTGCGGGTCGGGGGCCCTGGGTCTCGCGGTGGCGAGCGCCGTCGCCGGCGTCGAGCTGCACGCCGCCGACGTCGACCCCGCGGCCGTCGCGTGCGCGCGCCGCGCCGTCGCCCCCGTGGGCGGGACGGTCCACCTCGGCGACCTCTACGCGGCGCTCCCGCAGGGCCTGCGCGGCCGCGTCGACGTGCTCCTCGCCAACGTGCCGTACGTCCCGCACGACGCGGTCGACCTCATGCCCCCCGAGGCGCGGCTGCACGAGCCGAGGGTGGCGCTGGACGGTGGACCCGACGGCCTCGACGTGGCGCGGCGGGTCGCCGCCGGGGCCGGGGAGTGGCTGGCGCCGGGCGGCCACCTCTTCGTCGAGGTGGACGAGCGCCAGGCCCCCGCGGCCGTCGCCCTCGTCGCCGCGGCCGGCCTGGAACCCGCCGTGACGACCTCCCCGGACACCGGCGCCACCGTCGTGCGCGGAACGGCCGCGGCGCGCCCGGTCGCCTCCTGATATGGGGGCCGGCCGCCCGCGGCGTCAGGCCCCGGGGGTGGCGGGGATGCCGAACAGGGCGAACAGGCGGGTGTCGAGGAACGACGTGATCGCCTGCACCGCACCGTCGCGCACCTCGAGCACGACCAGCGCGAACGGTTCGTGCGCGCCACCCGGCCCGCTGGGCCGGTAGTGGGCGAAACCCGGCTGGCCGTTGACGCCCACGGGGACCAGGCGGGACCCGCGGCACCCGCGGCCGGGCCCCAGCATCCAGGTCCGCAGGTCGTCCGCCCCCTCGAGCCACATCTCGAACGGCGGCATGTTCTGCGTGACGTCGTCGGCGAGCAGCGTCGCGAGCGCGGTCATGTCGTAGGCCTCGAAGGCCGCGACGTAGCGCTCCAGCAGCTGCAGGTCCGCCGGGCCGAGGTCGGCACCCGAGCCGGTGCCCGGCAGGTCCGCGAGGGTCGCCCGGGCGCGCTGCAGCGCCGAGTTCACCGACGCCGTGGTGCTCTCCAGCAGCTGCGCGACCTCGTCCGCCTTCCAGCGCAGCACGTCGCGCAGCAGGAGCACGGCGCGCTGACGGGGGGGCAGGTGCTGCAGGGCGGCCACGAAGGCCAGCCGCACCGACTCGCGGGCGACGGCGATCTCGGCCGGGTCGCCCGCGCTCGGCAGGACGCGGGAGTCGACCATCGGCTCCAGCCACGTGTCCTCGGGACGGCGGGCGCCCAGCGACGCCTCGACCGGTTCCCACGCCGAGGCGCTCAGGTCCATCGGCCGCGCCCGGCGCGAGCGGCTCTCGATCATCGTCAGGCAGACGTTGGTCGCGATGCGGAACAGCCAGGAGCGCAGCGCGGCCCGCTGCTCGAAGCCGTCGATGCCCTTCCAGGCCCGCAGCATCGTCTCCTGCACCGCGTCCTCGGCGTCGAAGGCGGACCCGAGCATCCGGTAGCAGTAGCCCGTCAGCGGCCCGCGGTGCTCCGCGAGGCGCGGCTCGAGGGTGGCGGCGTCGAGCGGGGCGGCCTCGACGACGGTGTCGGTGGTGGTGTCCGTGCTCACGGGAACAGCACAGCACACGCCCCCGACACCGGGACAGACCCCGGCTGGTTGGATCGTGCGTCGTGCCCCTGCTCGAGGTCCTGCTCCTGGTGCTCGCGGGCGCCGCGGCCGGGCTGGTGGGCTCGACCGCCGGCCTCGCGTCGCTGGTGTCCTACCCCGCCCTCCTGCTCGCGGGCCTGTCGCCGCTCGCGGCCAACGTCACGAACACCGTGGCGCTCATGGGCGTCACGGCCGGGACGGTCGCGGGGTCGCGTCCCGAGCTCGTGGGGCAGCGGCGCGACGCCCTGCGGCTGCTGCCGGTGGCGGCGGTGGGCGGCGCGCTGGGCTGCGTGCTGCTGCTGACGAGCGACCCCGAGGCGTTCGAGGGCGTCGTCCCGTTCCTGGTCGGCGGGGCGTCGCTGCTCATGCTGCTGCAGCCCCGCCTTCAGCGCCTGCGTCCCGGGCGCACCAGCGTGCGGAACCCGCTCGTCCTCGCCGCGTTCCTGCTCGTCGGCGTCTACGGCGGCTACTTCGGGGCGGCCGCCGGTGTGCTCATGCTCGCGCTGTGCGAGCTGACGCACGCGCAGACGCTGGTCCGCAACAACGCGCTGAAGAACGTGCTCACGGGAGCGGCGAACACCGTCGCGGCGATCGGGTTCGCGGCCTTCGGGCCCGTCGACTGGTGGGCGGCCCTCGCGCTCGGCCTGGGCTGCGTCGCGGGCGGCCGGCTCGGGCCGGCGGTCGTGCGCCGCCTCGACCCGCGCGTGCTGCGCACCGTCATCGCGGGCGCCGGTCTCGTGCTCGCGGTCCGGCTGTTCCTCACCCGGTGACGAGCGAGCGCAGGCCTTCCGGCAGGTCCTCCGCGTGCAGCACGACGAGCTTCTGCGTCGCGCGCGTCAGCGCCACGTACAGGTCGTTCGCGCCGCGCGGCCGGCGCAGCACCGCGGCCGGTTCGACCACGACGACGACGTCGAACTCGAGACCCTTGGCGCGCTGGACGTCCAGGACGCTGACGTCCGCGTCGAGGTCGTCGTGCGAGGCCGCGACGGACCCCGCCGGCAGCTCGCGCGCGACGGCGGCCCGCAGCCGGCCCGCGCCCAGCTCGCCGGTCTCCTGGGCGAGGAGCACCGCGAGCCGGCCCTCCTCGAGCGCGGCCCGCTCGGCCCGGACCGCGGCGACGACGCCCGCGACGTCGTCCGGCCCCGCCAGCCGCCGCGCCTCGGGTTCGTGCTCGCCCTCGCGCACGGGCGTCGGCGGCGCGGCGTCGATGCCGGCGGCGGCCAGGACGTCGGCGGCCACGCGGGCGATCCGCGCGGGCGTGCGGTAGTTGACCGTCAGCTCCTCCAGCCGCCAGCGGTCCTCCACGACCGGGCGCAGCGCCTGCGCCCAGCTCGACGCGCCCGCGGCGGAGGAGGTCTGCGCGACGTCGCCCACGAGCGTCATCGACCGCGAGGGGCAGCGGCGCTCGACGAGCCGCCACGCCATGGGGGACAGCTCCTGGGCCTCGTCGACCACGACGTGGCCGTAGGCCCACGTCCGGTCCGCGGCCGCGCGCTCCGCGACCGTGCCGGTGGGGCCGTCGGTGGCGAACCGGTCGGCCAGCAGCTCGGGGCTGACGAGGGGGTTCCCCACGCCCGAGGCCTCGAAGTCCTCGAGCACCTTGCGCGCGTAGGCGACCTGCTCCTCGCGCTCGGCGTCGCGGCGCTCGGCGCGCCCCGCCTCCTCCGACGTGCCGAGCAGTTCCGCGAGCTCGTCGAGCAGGGGCACGTCGGACTCCGTCCAGGAGCCGGTCGTCTCGCGGGCCAGCTCCGCCCGCTCCTGCGCGGTGAACTCCGGCGCGACCCGCGCCAGCAGAGAGGGGTTGCGGTACAGCGCTCCCAGCACCTTCTGCGGGGTCAGCGGCATCCACAGCAGGTTGACCTCGCGCCGGACGTCGACGTTCTCACGCAGTTCCGTCAGCAGGTCCTCCCGCTCCTCGGCCAGGTCGACGCCGCGGCCCCGGGCGAGCTGGTTCACCAGGACCGTGAGGACCTCGCGCACGAAGGTCACGCGGGCCTCGTTGTGCGGGCGGTGGCTGCGGCGCGCCCGCGTGCGCGCGCTCGCCACGGCGTCGGGGCGCAGGACGACGCGGGTGCCGTCGACGTCGAGGGTGAGGGCGCGCTCGGGGACGCGCTGGCGCTGCGCGACCGCGGCCGCGAGCACGTCCACCATCCGCAGGTCGCCCTTGACGGCCACGGCTCCGGAGGTCTCCTCGCCCGTCGCGCGCACGCCGGGGAACAGGTCCCCGACGGTCGCGGGCACCACGCCGGTCTCACCGAGCGCGGGCAGGACCTGCTCGACGTAGCGCAGGAACACGGGGCTCGGCCCGAGCAGCAGGACGCCGCTGCGGGCCAGGCGCTCGCGGTGCGTGTAGAGCAGGTACGCGGTGCGGTGCAGCGCGACGGCCGTCTTGCCGGTGCCCGGGCCGCCCTGCACGACGAGCACCCCGCGCTCGGAGGCGCGGATGACGCGGTCCTGCTCGGCCTGGATCGTGGCCACGATGTCGGTCATGCGGCCCGTGCGGGGCGCGGTCACGGCGGCGAGCAGCGCGGCGTCGCCCGTCGTCCGCTGGCCCTCGGCGGCGACGAGCACCTCGTCGTCGACGCCCGTGACGTGGCGGCCGCGGGTCAGCAGGTGCCGGCGGCGCACGACGTCGCGCGGGGAGGCCGCCGTCGCCTGGTAGAAGTCCTGCGCCGCAGGGGCCCGCCAGTCGACGAGGACCTGCGTGCCGCGCTCGTCCGCGAGCCCCAGGCGCCCGACGTAGCGGCGGGGGTCCTCCGTGCCGGGCTGCAGGTCCAGGCGGCCGAAGCACAGCCGGTTCTCCACCGACCACAGCTGCGCGAGGCGGTCCTCGTAGAGGGTCGCGAAGGCGTCGCGCTCGAACCGGCTCTGGTGGGTGCCCGTGGCCACCGTGCGCCGGACCTCCGCGAGCTGCTCGGCCGTCTGCTCCCGCAGCGCGTCCAGGCGCGCGTAGAGGCGCCCGACGTGCGCGTCCTCCTCCACCACCGCGGACGAGCGGGGCTCGGTCGACTGGCTCACGAGGGGCGGTCTCTTCCGTCGCTGGGCGCTCCCCCCGGCGAGGAGCACCGCAACACCGTAGTCGCGCCCCAGGCGCGGGGACCGAGGGCCCCCGGGCGGCTCAGCCGCGCTGCAGCAGGCCCAGCAGGAAGGCGGCCTGCCCCGCGTGCTCGAGGTCGTCGTCCACGACGCTCACGAGCCGCACGCCGAGGGTCACGGGCGGGTCCCAGTCCTCGTCCACGACGCGGTCGAGGTCCGCGTCGGACAGGGTCCGCAGGTAGCCGGTCGTCCGGTCGTGGACCGCGTCGAAGTAGCCCGCGAGGAGCTCGGCGCTCGCCCGGACGAGACCGACCTGGTCGTCGTCGAAGCCGTAGCCGGTCTCCTCGTCGGCGAGCGGCAGCGCGAACCGCTGCGCCCACCGCTGCGCGGTCCAGGTCTGCTCGTGGCCCGCGACGTCGCTGACGTGGTCGTCCTGCACGCGCGTGAGGTGCCACACGAGCCACGCGACGCTGTTGCCGCCGCCGGGAGGCCGGCGCGCGAGCGTGTCCTCGTCGACGCCGTCGAGGACGGCGTGCACGCGGGCGGGGACGCGGCCGAAGGCCTCGAGGAGGACGTCCTTGCTGTCCACGGGAACTCCTTGCAGGGGACGGCGGAGGGGGGTGGCCGCGACGCTACGACGCCCCGGGGGGCGGCGCGCGCCGTGACCGGTGTCCGCGCCCGGACGGCATGAGGGCCGCGCCACGGGGTAGTCGAGGCGCACCGGTCGAGGGTGGCCGGAACCGTCACGAGGAGGAGCACCGTGCAGCTGACCTGGCTGAAGGACGTCGCCACCGACCCGGGCCCGCACGTGAGCGTCTACGTCGACGTCTCGCGGGACACGGAGAACGGAGCCCACGAGATCGCGGTCCGGTGGCAGGACGCGCGGCAGCGCCTGCAGGCGCAGGGTGCGCCCGCGCCGGCCATCGAGGCGCTCGACGGGCTCGCCGGGCAGACCGTCGGGGCCCCCGGCCGCGTGGGCCGCGCGCTCGTCGCCGGCCCCGGCGGCCTGGAGCTGGACGTCCTGCTGCCCGAGCCGCCCCTGCGCGAGGAGGCCGTCACCGGGCCCGTGCCGCACCTCATGCCGCTCGTGCGGGCCCTGGCCGACGACGTCCGGTACGTGCTCGTCGTCCTCGACCGCACGGGAGCGGACATCACGTCGACCCGGTCCGCGGCCAGGGCCCTGGGCCAGGAGGAGACCCGCACCGTCCAGGGCGACCACGACCTGATCCACAAGGTCCGGGGCGGCGGCTGGGCCCACCTGCGCTACCAGCACGCCGTGCAGGACTCCTGGGACCACAACGCCCAGGCCGTCGCGGAGGACCTCGACGGGCTCGTGCGCAGGGAGCAGCCGGAGGTCGTCCTGCTGGCGGGGGAGACGAAGGCCGTGGCCGCGCTCAAGGCCAAGGCCAGCCACGTCGTCCTCGAGCACCTCGTCGACATCCCCGGCGGCCGGGGCGACGGCACGAACGAGGAGGCCTTCGAGCAGGGGGTCGCGCAGGCGCTGGACGTGGTGCGGCGCGAGCGGTGCGCGGCGGTGCTCGCCGAGTTCGGCCAGGAGATCGGCCGGATGCGCACGGGCCAGGGCCCGGACCGCAGCGGCGGCGCGGGGCGAGCCGTCGAGGGGCTCGCCGCCGTCGTCGACGCGCTGCGCCGCAGCCAGGTCCAGACCCTGCTGCTGCACGACGACCCCACGTCGACCGAGGAGCTGTGGGCGTGCGCCGACCCGCTGCTGATCGGCACGAGCCCCGACGAGCTGCGGGCGCTCGGCGTCGAGGAACCCGTCCGGGCGCGCGCCGACGCGGTCCTCGTGCGGGCGCTGGCCGCCACCGACGCCGGCATCCAGCTCGTCGACGACGAGGTGACCCTGCAGGGGGGTGTGGGCGCGGTCCTGCGCTACGCGGACCCCTCCACCGGCGGCTGAGCGGAAACCGGGTGACCGGCGTCGGCGGGGCGGGCACGATGCCGAGGTGTCCTCCCCGCCGCTGGCCGGTCGTGTCGTCGTCATCACCGGCGTCAGCCGCCGGATCGCCATCGGCGCGGCGCTCGCGCGCCGCGCGGTCGCCGACGGCGCGGCCGTCCTCCTGCACGCGTGGTCACCGGCCGACGCCGAGCAGCACTGGGGCGCCGACGAGGGCGGCAGCGAGGCGCTGGCGGCGGAGCTGCGCGCGGCGGGCGGGCGCGTGGAGCTGGTCTCGGCCGACCTGGCCGACCCGGAGCAACCCGCCCGCCTCCTGGGCCGCGCGCGAGAGGTCTTCGGGCACGTCGACGCGCTCGTGGCCAACCACGCCCGGAGCTCCGCGCAGCACCTGGAGGACCTCACGGCGGCGGAGCTGGACCTCTGCTTCGCCGTGAACACCCGGGCGACGCTGCTGCTGGCGCAGGCGTTCGCGGCGCAGCACGACGGCCGGCGCGGCGGCCGCGTCGTGTGGTTCACGTCGGGGCAGTACCACGGGGCCATGCCGGGCGAACTGCCCTACATCGCGTCCAAGGCCGCGCTGCACGAGCTCACGGCCAGCCTCGCCGCGCACCTGATCGGGCGCGGGATCACCGTGAACTGCGTCGACCCCGGGCCCAACGACACCGGCTACGCGGACGAGGCCGGGCTCGCGGCCGTCCGCGCCCTGCACCCGGGTGGCCGGTGGTCCACCCCCACCGACGCGGCCCGCCTCGTCGCCTTCCTGCTCAGCGACGAGGCGGACTGGGTCACCGGCCAGACGATCGCCTCCGACGGCGGGTGGTCGGCGCGCTGACGCGGCCCCGTCGCGTGCGCCTCAGGCGCCGCCCGCGGCCAGCGTGACGGTGGCCGGCTGGAACGACGCGCCCGTCACGTCGACGCCCTCGGCCTTCAGCTCCTCCAGCGCCTGGAGGACGTACTCGTTGGTGTGGGCGCCGTCGTCGGGGTCCTTCGTGATGACGGTCTGGCCCTCGGCGTTGCGGGTGTCGCGGGCGATCGCCACGGTCCTGTCCCACGCCGCCTCGTCGATGACCCCGGCGCCGGCGCTCGCCGGCCAGATCAGCTTGTTGACCTCGTTGACCTGCCACAGCTGGTGGCTCGCGCCGAGCGTGGAACCCTTGGCCACGACGATGTCGCGCGCCGCCTCCGGGTCGTCCCGGGCGAAGGCCCAGCCCTTGAGGCTGGCCTTGACGAACTTGACGGTCTGCTCCTGGTAGGCCGGGTCGGAGAGCTTCTCGGAACTCGCCCAGATCGAGTCCTGCAGCATCGCGGTGCCGACGTCGTTCCAGTTCAGCGCGGTGAAGTCGGCGGGGGTGTAGAGCTTCCCCGTCGCCGGGTCCTCGGCCTCCAGCAACTGCGCGTACTCGTTGTAGGTCATGGCCTGGGCCGCGTCGATGTCGCCCTGCAGCAGGCCGAGCATGTCGAACTGCTGCTGCACGAGCGTGACGTCCTCGCTCGGGTCCAGGCCGGCGGCGGTCATGGCCGCGAACAGCTCGAACTCGTTGCCGAACCCCCAGTTCCCGACGTTCTTGCCCTTCAGCCCCTCGACCGCGGTGATCGCGGCCTTGGCGAAGGACACCTGCAGGGTCCCCGAGCGCTGGTAGACCTGCGCGACGTTCGTGATGGCCGCGCCCTGCTCCCGCGAGGCCAGGGCCTTGGGGACCCAGGCGATCGCGTAGTCGGCCTGCCCCTGCGCCAGGACCGTCTGCGGGACGATGTCGGAACCGCCCTCGAGGATCTCCACGTCCAGCCCCTCGGCGGTGTAGAAGCCCTGGTCCAGCGCGGCGAAGTAGCCCGCGAACTGGCCCTGGGTCACCCACTGGAGCTGGAGCCGGACCTTCGCGGCGCCGGCGGACCCCGACGAGGAGGACGAGGCCCCGGTCGCGGGGTCCTCCTGCTCGGCCGTGCCGCAGGAGGTGGCGCCGACGGCGACGGCGCTCCCGAGCGCACCGGCCACGACGGCTCGACGGCTGACGTTCGACATCACAGGGACCTCCGGGTGTGGGGGGACAGGAGCCGCTCCAGGAGGAGGGCGAGGAGGTAGAACACGAGACCCAGGGCGACGGCCCCGAGCACGTAGGACCAGGCCCGCGGGTAGGCGGAAGCGCTGGCGGCCGAGGTGATGCGGGAACCGAGCCCGTCCTGGCGCCCGCCGAAGTACTCGGCGACCACCGCGGCGATGACGGACAGGGACGAGGCCAGGCGCAGCCCCGTGAACAGGTGCGGCACGGCGCCCGGCAGGCGCACGTGGCGGGTGAACGCCCAGCCGGTCGCGTCGAGGGAGCGCATGAGCTCGGTGTGGACGGGGGACACCTGCCGCAGCCCGCGGGCGGTGTTGACGAACAGCGGGAAGAACACCGCGACCGCGACGACGAGGCGACGCGGCACGGGACTCGTGGAGCCGAACATCGCGTTGAACACCGGGGCCAGGGCGATGATCGGCATGGCGTTCGCGGCCGCGGACAGCGGGCTGAGCACCTCGTCGAACACCCGCAGGCGGGCGGCGAGCACGGCGGCCGCGACACCGGCGACGGCTCCGGCGACGAGGCCGACGAACGCCGTGGTGCCCGTCGCGGCCGCGGCGGTCGCGACGTCGGGCGCGACCGTGCCGAACGCCGTGGCGATCGCGGTCGGCGACGGCAGCACGAACGTCGCGATGCGGCCGAGCACGACGACGGCCTGCCAGATCGCCAGCGCCGCGACGCCCGCGAGCAGCGGCGGCAGGAGGAGGGCGGCCCGGCGGCGGGCGAGCACGCCGCTCACCGGTCGTCCCCGCCGAGACCGGCCGGGACACCGCGCACGGGCCTGCCGCGCAGCGCTTCGCGGACCGCGGTGATGCCCGCGAAGAAGCTCGGGTGCTCGCGGGCGTCCTCGTCGCGCGTCGGCAGGTCGACGTCGACGACCCGCACGATCCGCCCGGGCCGCGCGGACATCACGACGACCTGGGTGGAGCAGAACACCGCCTCGGCGATGGAGTGCGTGACGAAGACGACCGTCGTGCCGGTGCGCTCGCGGATGGCCAGGAGCTCCGCCTGCATGCGCTCGCGGGTCATCTCGTCGAGCGCCCCGAACGGTTCGTCCATCAGCAGCAGCGGCGGTTCCTCGGCCAGCGCCCGCGCGATCGCGACCCGCTGCTGCATGCCGCCGGACAGCTCCGCGGGGTGCATCCGCGCGAAGTCCGCGAGCCCGACCATCTCCAGCAGGTGGGCGGCCCGCGCGGCGCGGTCCCGCTTGCCGACGCCGTGCAGCTCCAGCGGCAGTTCGACGTTGCGCTGCACCGTGCGCCAGTCCAGCAGGCCGGCGGCCTGGAACGCGATGCCGTAGTGGTGCTGCTCACGGGCCCGGCGCGCGCTCAGCCCGCCGACGAGGACCTCGCCGCCCGTCGGGGTGACCAGGTCGGCGATGCAGCGCAGCAGCGTGGACTTCCCGCAGCCCGACGGGCCGATGAGGGAGACGAAGCTGCCCGCCTCGATGTGCAGGTCGATGCCGGTCAGCGCGCGGCAGCGTCCACGCGCTGACCGGCATCGACCTGCACATCGAGGCCCCTGATCTCCACTGCGGCGGTCACGTCGCTCCTCCGGGGTCCGGGCGCGGGGTGGGGT
>NZ_JAAALN010000011.1 GCF_009906795.1 Kineococcus siccus | reverse complement strand
GGTGGGGTCAGGACGCGACGAGCTCGACGGTGTCGCGGGCGATGAGCAGCTCCTCGTCCGTCGGCACCACGAGCGCGAGCGGGCCGTCGCCCGCGACCGTGATGCGGCCCGCGGGGTCCCCTCCCCGGCCGTGGTCGGCGTTGGCCGCGGCGTCCTCCTCCAGGCCGAGGTGGCGCAGCCGGGTCAGCAACCCGGACCGGACGCCCGCGGCGTTCTCGCCGATGCCGCCCGTGAGGACCAGGGCGTCGAGACCACCCAGGGCCACGGTCAGCCCGGCCACGTGCTTGGCGGCGCGGTAGGTGAAGACGTCCAGCGCGAGCGCGGCCCCGGCGTGGCCGCTCTCCGCCGCCGCGGACAGCTCCCGGACGTCGTTGGTCAGCCCCGAGAGGGCCTGCAGCCCGCTGGCGGAGTTCAGCTGCCGGACGAGCTCGTGCACGTCCTCCCCGGTGCGCGAGGACACCAGGTCGAGCACGGCGGGGTCGACGTCGCCCGAGCGCGTCCCCATGACGAGGCCCTCCAGCGGCGTCAGCCCCATCGTCGTGTCGACGGAGCGGCCGCCGAGGACGGCGGTGGCGCTGCAGCCGTTGCCCAGGTGCGCGACGACCAGGCGCAGCGTGGCCGGGTCGCGCCCCTGGGACGCGAGCAGCTCGGCGGCGCGGCCGCTGACGAAGCGGTGGCTGGTGCCGTGCATGCCGTAGCGGCGGACCCCGAACTCCTCGTACCAGCGCGTGGGCACGGCGTAGCGGTAGGCCCGCTCGGGCATCGTCTGGTGGAAGGCGGTGTCGAAGACCGCGACGTGCGGCAGGTCGCCCAGCACGGCGCGCGCGGCCTCGATGCCGGCGGCGTTGGCGGGGTTGTGCAGGGGCGCGAGCGCCGCGAGCTCCAGCACCTCGGCGAGCACGGCGTCGTCGACGCGCACGGAGGCGCGGAACCGCGAGCCGCCCTGGACGACGCGGTGGCCGACGCCCGTCAGCGGGGGCAGGTCGGCGGCGAGGACCTCGGCGAGCAGCTGCTCCAGCGCCTCGCGGTGCGACCCGGCGGCCAGCGGCACCGTGCGACGCCCCGCGGCGGTCGTGAGGTGGGCGACGGCCTCGGGCGAGCCGAGCCGCTCGCCCAGGCAGGACAGCGACCGCTCACCCGTGACGGGGTCGACGACCGCCAGCTTCACCGACGAGCTCCCGCAGTTCACGACGACGACGCTGCCGCCGTCCGGAGCTGAGCCTTCCACGCCGTGCGGGGGGTGCGCCCGGCGGCGTGCGCGGGGCCGCCGCGGGGACGCCTAGGGTGACCTGCGTGGAGGTCGCCCTCGGCCTGGTGGCCCTGACCGTCGCGGTCTGCGTCGTCGCGGCCGCGTGCGACCGCTTCGGCTGGCCGACGCCCCTCGTGCTCGTCGCGGTCGGCGCCGTGGTGTCGTTCGCGCCGCCCGTGCCCGCGGTGGACCTCGAGGCGGACCTCGTGCTCTACGGCCTGCTGCCCCCGCTGCTGTACGCCACGACGGCGCGGACGTCGCTGTTCGACTTCCGCCGCAACAAGCTGCCGACCGTGCTGCTGTCGGTGGTCCTCGTCGTGTTCACGACGGTGGCGGTGGGCTGGACCACCTCGCTCGTCCTGCCGGGCGTGGCCCTCGCGGCGTGCATGGCGCTGGGCGCGGTCGTCGCCCCGCCCGACGCGGTCGCGGCCGCGGCGCTGGGACGCCGCCTGGGCCTGCCGCGGCGCGTCGCGACGCTGCTGGAGGAGGAGAGCCTCGTCAACGACGCGACCGCGCTGATCTCCCTCAGCGTGGCCGTCGCCGCCCTCACCGCGACCCCGTCACCGCTGACCGTCGGCGGGGAGTTCGTGCTCGCGGTCGTGGGGGCCGTCCTCGTGGGCGCGCTCGTCGCGCTGGTGCTGGTGTCCGTGCGCCGCCACGTGCGCAACCCCGTGCTGGACACCGTGCTGTCCTTCGTCGCGCCCTACCTCGCGTTCCTGCCCGCCGAGGCCGTGCACGTCTCGGGCGTCCTCGCCGTCGTCGTGACGGGCCTGGCGATGGCGCACTACTCCCCCGCCGTGCAGACCGCCGCGTCGCGCCTGGCGGAGGCCACCAACTGGCGGACGATCGCGTTCCTCCTGGAGAACGCGGTCTTCCTGCTCATCGGCCTGCAGCTGCCGCGGCTGGTCGCGGACGCCGCGCGCAGCGAGCTCAGCGCCGCGCGGATCGTGGGCGTCTGCGCCGCGGTGCTCGCCGCGACGATCCTCAGCCGCTTCGTGTTCATCGGCGGCGTCGCGGCGCTGCTGCGGGCCGTGCCCGTGGCGTCGGTGCGGCGCCTGGGCTGGTCGCGGGGCGTCACGGTCCTGGTCTCGTGGGCCGGCATGCGCGGCGTCGTGACGCTGGCCGCCGCGCAGCTGCTGCCCGAGGACGTCCCGGAGCGCGACGTGCTGCTGCTCGCCGCCTTCGCCGTCGTGGTCGGGACGCTGCTGCTGCAGGGCTCCACGCTGCCGTGGGTCGTGCGCCGCGTCGGCCTGCCGCCGCCGGACCCGGCCGAGGACGCGCTGCAGGCCGCGGCCCTGGGCGACGCCGCGTCGGCCGCCGGGCTGCAGCGGCTGGACGAGGTGCTGACGGGCGCCGAGCCGCCGCACACCGTGGCCATGCTGCGCGGGCGCTCGATCGCGCGCTCGCACGCCGCGTGGGAACGCCTGGGCCGCCCGCTCTCGGACCGGATGACCCCGTCGGTGCTCTACGCGGACCTGCGGCAGGAGATGCTCGCCGCGGAGCGCCGCGTCGTCGTGCGCGCCCGCGACACCGGGACCGCCGAGCCCGAGGTGCTGCAGGCCGCGATGCGGGCCGTCGACTTCGAGGAGGCGCTGCTCGACCGCGTCGAGGACCTCGACGCCCTCGACGAGGACCGCGCCCTGGCCCCGCACCCGGCCGGTGACGCCGCCTGCGGGCACCTGCGGACGGCGCCCGCCGCGGCCTCCGGCCCGGTGCCCGACGCCTGCCCGGACTGCGTGCGCGAGGGCACCGAGTGGGTGCACCTGCGCACGTGCCTCGCGTGCGGCTACACGGCCTGCTGCGACTCCTCGCCGCAGCGCCACGCGCGCCGCCACCACACCGCGAGCGCGCACCCCGTCATCGTCAGCGCCGAGCCCGGCGAGGCGTGGCGCTGGTGCTGGGTCGACGAGCTGATCGGCTGAGCGGGCGCCGGTTCAGCTCGGCGGCCGCGCGGCGGCGAGCCCGGAGTGGTCCAGCGGGCCGGAACCGTGGCCGATCCCGAGCCCGGCGCCGCCGGTGAGCGCGGTCTGCAGGTAGTCGCGGGCCGCGTCGACCACGACGAGGAGGTCGGCGCCGGGGTCGCGGGCGAGCAGGGCGGCGATCGCCGAGGACAGCGTGCACCCCGTGCCGTGCGTGGCCGACGTCGCGACGCGGGCCCGGCGCACGAGGTGCGTCCCGGCCGGCCGGGCGAGGACGTCGACGCTGTCCTCGCCCGCGAGGTGACCGCCCTTGAGCAGGACCGCGGTCCCGCTGCGCCGCAGCAGCTCCTCGGCCTGCGCGACGCAGTCGTCCACGCTGCGGGCGGCGGGCACGCCCAGCAGCACCGCCGCCTCGGGCACGTTGGGCGTCACGAGGTCGGCCGCGGGCAGCAGGTCGTCGCGCAGGACGGCGACGGCGTCGTCGTCGAGGAGGCGGTCGCCGCTCGTGGCGACCATCACGGGGTCCAGGACCACCGGGCCGACGGTGCGCGAGGACAGCACACCTGCGACGGCCCGCGCCGTCGCGGCGCTCGCCAGCATCCCGACCTTGGTGGCGTGCACGGTGACGTCGTCGAGCAGCACGTCGAGCTGGTGGCGCACGAAGTCCGCCTCGACGGCCTGGACCCCCGCGACCCCGCGCGTGGACTGCGCCGTCAGCGCCGTCAGGACGGCCGTGCCGTAGGTGCCCAGCGCCGCGAACGTCTTCAGGTCGGCCTGGATCCCCGCGCCGCCGCTCGGGTCGGAGCCCGCGATGCTGAGCGCGACGCGGGCCGCGGTGCTCACGCGAGCGCCCCCGCGGCGCGCAGCCCGCGGGCCGCGGCCGCCGGGTCCGCCGCGGCGCAGATCTCCGACACCACGCAGAACCCCGCGACGCCCGTGTCCCGCAGCGCCGCGACGGTGCCCGCGTGCAGGCCGCCGATCGCCACGCACGGCAGCGCGGCGGCGGCCACGACGGCCGCCACGCCCGCGGGGCCGAGCGGCGCCGCCGCGCGCGGCTTCGTCGGGGTGGCCCAGACAGGGCCGACGCCGAGGTAGTCCAGGGCGTCCAGCGGTGCGGCGCGGACCTCCTCGACGCTGGAGACGGACAGCCCGAGGAGCAGGTCGGGGCCGACGAGGTCGCGCACCTGCGCCGCGGGCAGGTCGGACTGCCCGAGGTGGACGCCGTCCGCGCCCGCGAGGAGCGCGACGTCGACGGCGTCGTCGACGAGCAGCGCGACACCGGTGTCCCGCAGCACCTCCTGCACGCTGCGGACGAGGGCGAGCAGCTCGCGGTCGGGGGCGTCCTTGGCGCGGACCTGGACGGCCGTGACGCCGCCCGCCACCCCGGCGCGGACGACGTCCGCGACGCCGCGCGTCCCGCAGAGCGCGGTGTCGGTGACGAGGTAGAGCGAGAGGTCGAGCGGGGCGCGCATCAGCCGAGCCGCCCGCCGGCGACCGCCGCGGCGAGGGCGTCGGCGTCGACCGCGTCGAGGGCGTCGATCCACGCGACGGCGAAGCTGCCCGGCCCCGCGGCCACCGCGGCGGCGCGCTCCCCCGCCAGGCCCGCGTGCAGGTGCGCCGCGACCGCGGCCAGCAGCACGTCGTCGGTGACGGCGGCGTAGGCGGCCACGAGCGCGCCGAGGGCGCAGCCGGCGCCCGTGGTGCGCGTCAGCAGCGGGTGCCCGCCCGTGACGCGGACCGTCCGGTCGCCGTGCACGACGACGTCCACCTCGCCGGAGACCGCGACCGCGCCCCCCGTGCGGCGGCTCAGGTCGCGCGCGGCCTCGAGCGCCGCCTCGACCGCCGCCGTCGAGTCGACTCCGCGGCCGCCCGCTCCGGCCCCCGCGAGGCCCATCACCTCGGAGGCGTTGCCGCGCACCACGTCCGGGCGGGCACCCAGCAGCTCGCGGGCCACGCGGGTGCGGAACTCCAGCCCCCCGACCGCGACCGGGTCCAGCACCCACGGCCGGCCCGCCGCCGCCGCGGCGGCCGACGCCAGGTGCATGGCGCGGGCCCGGTTCTCGTCGATGGTGCCGACGTTGACGAGCACCGCCGAGGCGACGGCCGCGAACGCCGCCGACTCGTGGACGTTGTCGACCATGGCCGGGGCGGCGCCGACCGCGAGCAGGGCGTTGGCCGTGATGGTCGTGACGACCGAGTTCGTGAGGCAGTGCACGAGCGGCGCCTCCCGGCGCACGGCGTCGGCGACGGCGGCGACCTCGTCCGCGCCCGGGCGTGCTGGTGCTTCGACGGCTCCCATGCCGTGACATCCCTTCGTCAGCATGACCTGAATCAGGTTCGACGGGTGTGATCTCAGCTCCGCGTCCGCGGAGCACCCCGTGTCGTGGGCGACCGTAGCACCCGGGAGCGTCAGAGCAGCGGCACCTCCGCGCCGCCCAGGTCCACCTCGCCGCGCTCGGAGAGCGAGCGCACGGCCTGCGCCGCCGCCTGCAGCGTCGTGTAGCGGGGCGCGTAGCCGAGCAGCCGCCGCGCCTTGTCGGTGCTCGCGGAGTGGCTGCGGGACAGGTGCTCCCAGCTCGCGCCGGCGTGCTCGCCCGCCGCCGCGCGGAACTCCTCCCACGGCACGGGGCGCAGGACGGCCTCGCGCCCGAACCAGGCCGCGGCCCCGCGCGCGAACCCCGTCACGGTGAGGGCCCGGTCGGAGACGACGTGGAAGCTCTCGCCCGCCGCGGCCGAGCGGTGCTCCAGCGCGCGCTGGAAACCCTGCGCGACGTCGTCGGCGTGCACGTGGTGCATCAGCTCGACGCCCGTGCCGGGCACGAGCAGTTCCTGCCCCGTGGCGAGGCGGTGCCACACGTCGGGGTCGAGGTTCCCGAGCGGGGTGATGACGGGCCAGCCGGGGCCGCTGATGTGGCCGGGGTGCAGGACGGTGCAGGCCAGTCCCCCGCGGCGCGCCTCGTCGAGGAGCAGCCGCTCGACCGCCGCCTTCTGCGTCCCGTACTCGCCGAAGGGTTCCCGGGGGTCGTCCTCGGTCAGCGGGGCGGCGATCGCCGTGCCGTGCACCCAGATCGTGCCGCAGTGCAGCAGCAGGCCGGTGCGCCCGCGCAGGGCGTCGACGAGCTGCTGCGCCGAGTCGGGCGTGAAGCACACGAGGTCGACGACGGCGTCCGCGCCCAGGTCGGCGATGCGGGCGCCGAACGTGCCGGCCGCGTCCTCCGCGTCGCGGTCGGCGACGACGCGTTCCACCTGCGCCCACGCGGGGTGCGGGTGGTAGGGCTCGCGCGTCCCCCGGCTGACCGCGACCACCCGGTGCCCCGCCGCGACGAGGCGGGGCACCAGGTAGCTGCCGACGTGGCCCGTGGCCCCGACGACGACGACGCGCACGTCAGCCGCCGGTCGCGGCGGTGTCGCCGGCCTCGCGGACCGAGGCCCACAGGTCGACGCCGGAGTCGACGGCGAACTCGTCGATCCTCGCGATCTCCTCGTCGCTGAACTCGAGGTTCGAGACGGCCGCGACGTTGTCCTCGACCTGCTTGACGCTGCTGGCGCCGATGAGGGTGGTCGTGACGCGCGGGTCGCGCAGCACCCACGAGAGGGCGAGCTGCGCGAGGGTCTGGCCGCGGCCGACGGCGATCTCGTTCAGCCCCCGGATCCGGGCGAGGTTCTCGTCGGTGAGGATGCCCGGGTCGAGCGACTTGCCCTGCGCCGCACGGGAGTCGGCCGGGATGCCGTCGAGGTAGCGGTCGGTCAGCAGGCCCTGCGCGAGCGCCGTGAACGGGATGCAGCCGACGCCCTCGGCCTCGAGCGCGTCGAGCAGGCCCGCCTCGATCCAGCGGTTGAACATCGAGTAGGAGGGCTGGTGGATGAGCAGGGGGGTGCCGAGCTCGCGGAGGATGTTCGCGGCCGCCAGGGTCCGCTCCGGGCCGTAGGAGGAGATGCCGACGTGCAGCGCCTTGCCCGAGCGGACGATCGCGTCGAGCGCGCCCATCGTCTCCTCGAGCGGGGTCTCGGGGTCCGGGCGGTGGTGGTAGAAGATGTCGACGTAGTCGAGGCTCATGCGCTGCAGTGACTGGTCCAGCGACGCGGTGAGGTACTTGCGGGAACCGCGGTCGCCGTAGGGCCCCGGCCACATGTCCCAGCCGGCCTTGGAGGAGATCACGAGCTCGTCGCGGTAGGGCTTGAGGTCCTCGCGGACGAGGCGGCCGAAGTTCGTCTCCGCCGCGCCGTAGGGCGGGCCGTAGTTGTTGGCCAGGTCGAGGTGGGTGATGCCGAGGTCGAAGGCGCGGCGCACGATGGCCCGCTGCGTCTCGAACGGCTTGTCGTCACCGAAGTTGTGCCAGAAGCCCAGGGACACCGCGGGCAGCTGCAGACCGCTGCGCCCGCAGCGGCGGTAGGGCATCGAGTCGTACCGTCCGTCGTCAGCGATGTAGGTCACCGTCCGGAGGGTAGTGCGGGTGCTCCGGACCCTCGACCGGTGGCGTCAGCCGGCCCCGTCCCGTCGCGAGGGGGCCGGCTGAGGTGCGGTGCCGCCGCTCGGCGGCCGTGGCCAGGAGGAAGAACGCCTGCGCCTCGGCCGAGACGCCCCGGTGGTCGAAGTGCGGCGCCCCGCAGACGCCCGTCACGAGGCCGTCGGCGTCGACGCGCTCGCGCGCCGCGGCCAGGAGGTCCGAGCCCGTCGCGGCGTACCCCGGCGGCAGCCAGCCGTCGCTCGCGCCGGTGAGGCACGCGTAGGCGAGCATCTGCGCGAGGTTCGCCTCGGAGAACGTGGCCGGGTCGTCGACGACGTCGGTGAAGACGCCGTCGGCGCGGCGGTGGCGCAGGCACGCGTCGACGACCGTGCGCGCGTGCGGCGCCCACTCCTCCCGCAGTCGCTGCGCCTCCTCCACCGCACCGCCGTCGCCGCAGCCGCCGAGCAGGTGCAGCGCACGGGCGAGCGCCGCGACGACCCAGCCGTTGCCCGTGCCCCAGGCCCGGGCGTCGCACCGCGCACCGGCGTCCTCGTCGAAGCGGGCGGCGTACAGCCCGGTGGTCTCGTCGAACAGCCGGCGCCGGTGCCCCTCCAGCTGGCGCAGCGCCTCGGCCACGTGACCCGCGCCGACGAGGGCCGGCACGACCATGTAGACGGTGTCCGTCCAGACCTGCCGGGACCCCTCGAGGTGGAACAGGGTGCCGTCGTCGGCGCGCGGGCAGTCGTGCAGCAGCCAGCGCAGCTGCCGCTCGTGCGCGCCCCGCAGGTCCGTGGCACCGTCCCCGGCGGCGCGAGCGGCCCACGCGACCACCTCGGCGGCGGCTCCCGAGTTGACCAGCCCGGAGTCGGAGACGTCCGCGAGCCGGCCGGCGGGGGTCTGCAGGACGACCGCCCCGCGGGCGGCGACGCGCGCGAGCGCGGTCTCCCCGAGGTCCAGCAGGGCGTGGCTGGTGACGCCCTGCTCCCAGGACTGGCGCTGCAGCGCCAGCAGCGCGCCCAGCACCCGCCGGGTCAGCTCGTCGTGCTCCACGGGCTCCTCCTGCGACTCGGCTGCGCGGCTGCGGGGCCGCAGCCTGCCAGCGGGCCGATCCGCCGGCCACCTCACCGGGGCGTCAGCCGCCCACCGGCACCTGCGAGGCGGCCACGGTCCCGTCCACGACGACGCCCGCGTCGGCGACCTCCAGGCGGGTCAGCCGGACCTCGCCGGGGACGCCGTCGAGGGACACGTCGATGCGGTCCAGCGGGGTGTCGACGCCCGCGAGGTCGGCGAGGCGGCGCAGCTGGCCGAGGCCGATCTCCCGCCCGCGCAGCGAGGCGGACTCGGGGGTCAGCTGCACGACGTCCCCGGCGAGCTGCGGGGACAGCACGAGGCCGACCTCGCCGAGCAGCGGGACGCGGGTGGTGGCCCGCAGGTCCGCTCCCGCGCGGGCCAGGCTCACGTCGACGCCCCCGACGGAGGCGCGCTCGGCGAGCGACGGGTACGGCACGCTCGCGCGGACCGTCCCGGGGGGCAGCCGGACGGTCGCGGGCCGGCCGAGCAGCACCGCCCGCGGCACGTCGGCGTGCGGGAAGCGGACGGTCACGTCGCGCAGCTCGACCTCGCCCGCGTAGGCCGGCGCCGTCAGGGTCACGTCCTCGAAGCGCCCGCGCGCGGCCTGCAGCAGGAAGGACCCGCCGGCCACCGTGACCGTCGGCGTCGACGGCAGGCGCTGCTCCTGCTGGACCTCGGCGGCCACCCGGCGCAGCACGTACGAGCGCGCCCCGAGGTCGGCCGCGACGAGGATGACGGCGAGCGCCACGAGGGTGACGAGCACCCGCACGAGCCGCTTCACCGGCGGGGTCCCAGGCGCGGCGTCATGCTCCCCACTGTGCCTGGTCGGGGCCCCGGCCGCGGGCCGCGGGAAGGCTCGCGGCACCGGTGTGGTTGGCACCCGCATGAGCACCAGTGCCCTGACCTTGGAGACGCACGACGAGACGGTGAAGGATGGGATCGTCCTCATCGACTTCTGGGCCGAGTGGTGCGGCCCGTGCAAGCAGTTCGGTCCGGTCTTCGAGCGCTCCTCGGAGAAGCACGAGGACATCACGTTCACGAAGGTCGACACCGAGGACCAGCAGGCGCTCGCCGCGCGCTACGGCATCACCTCGATCCCGACGCTCGTGGCCTACCGCGACGGCATCCCCGTGTTCGGCCAGCCCGGCGCGCTGCCCGAGCCCGCGCTCGAGCAGCTGATCGAGCAGGTGCGCGGCCTCGACATGGAGCAGGTGAAGGTCCAGTACGCGCAGGCCCTCGAGGCCCAGCAGGCGCAGGCCGCCGCAGCGGCGGCCGAGCAGGCCGCCCCCCAGCGGCAGGGCGTCCGCGCGGGCACGGACCCGGCGGCGTTCTGACCCGCACCACCCGCTGACGACGGCCCCGCCTGCTCAGGCGGGGTCGTCCCGGCGGGGGGTCGCCTCGAGCCAGGCCTGCACGACGGCCGTGTCCTGGTCGCCGTACCCCTGGGCGGTCAGGTCGGTGAACACCTGCAGCAGCAGGTCGGCCTGCGGGGTCGGCGTCGCGGTGCGCCGGGCCTCGCCGGTCGCGGCCCGCAGGTCCTTGACCATGAACTTCGCGGCCCCCGACGGGCTGTGGTCATGGGTGGCGAACCGCTCCTTCTTCACCTCGAGCACGCGGCTGCCGGCGAACCCCCGGCCGAGCAGGTCGAACAGCGCGCGCACGTCCAGGCCCGCGCGCTCGGCGACCACGGCGGCCTCGCCGAGGGCCAGCACCTCGGCCGCGACGATGATCTGGTTGCAGGCCTTGGCGACCTGCCCCGCGCCGAGCGGCCCCAGGTGCACGGCCGTGCCCATGGTGGCGAAGACGTCGAGGACCTCCGCGACGTCCGCGGCGGCGCCGCCCACCATCACCGAGAGGGTCCCCGCGACGGCCCCCTCCTCCCCGCCGCTCACGGGAGCGTCGACGACGCGCAGCAGTCCCCCGGTCCGGGCGCGCACGTCGGCGTCGAGCTCGCGCACGGCGTCGGGGGCGACGGTCGAGCTGACGGCCAGGACGGTCGGGGCGCTCACGCCCGCGAGCAGCCCGTCGGGGCCCTCCAGCAGGTCCCGCACGTCCGGGGCGTCGGGCACCATGACGACCACGACGTCCGCGACCGCGGCGACCTCGCGGGCCGTGGGGTGCCAGGTGGCGCCGTCGGCGACGAGGGACGCGGCGGCTGCGGGACGCCGCGCGGTGATGTGGACGCTCGAGCCCGGCGGGAGCCCCGCGAGCAGGTGGCCGGCCATGGGCCGCCCCATCACCCCCAGGCCGACGACCCCCACCGCGCGGGCCGGTCCGTCCTGCCGACGTCCTCCTCGACTCGTCATCCGTGCAGGCTACAGAACGTCGTTCAAGCGGCTGAACCGCCGCGCTACAGTGCGGCGAGCGTGCACCGCAGCGCGCCTCCCGCCTCAGCACTGGTGGAGTTGCAGGTCGAGCAGGACGGAGACCACGGTGGCGCAGTCCCCCGCGGAGAACGGCCTCGCGCCGGCCGTGAGCCGGGCCGTGCGCATCCTCTCGCTCCTCGCCGACAGCCGCGGCGTGCCGCAGCCGCTGGCCGACATCGCCCGCGCCCTGGGCGCCGCGAAGTCCTCGACGTCGAACGTCTGCGCCGTCCTGGAGGAGTCGGGCCTCATCCAGCGCCGCGAGACGGGCTACGTCCTCGGCCGGCGGACCGTGGAGCTCGGCGGGGCGTACCTCGCGACGTTCGACCAGGTGCGGGAGTTCTACCGCGTCTGCACCCGCTCCCCCGTCCTCAGCCACGAGCTGGTGCAGATCGCCGTGCTCGACGGCACCGACGTCCTGTACCTGGCCCGTCACGAAGGCCGTGCGCCGCTGCGCCTCACGGCGGGCATCGGCGACCGGTTCCCGGCGGCGCTGACCGCGGTCGGCAACGCCCTGCTCGCGGAACTGCCCACCGAGGAGGTCGCGGTGCGCTTCCGCGGCACGGTGGTCCCGCAGCTCACCGAGCGGTCGACGACCACGCTCGCGGGCCTGCAGGCCAAGCTCGACGCCACCCGGACGCGCGGGTACGCCCTCGACGAGGGCGAGGTGTTCCCCAACGTCGTCGGCCTCGCCCTGTGCGTGCCCGCGCGGCACAGCGGGGAGCAGACGCTCGCCCTGGGCGTCTCGACGATCGACCCCCTCGGGGCCCACCTGACGGGCGAGCGGCGCGACGAGGTCGTGGCGGCCCTGCGCGAGGCGGCCGGGCAGCTGTCCAACCCGATGGTGGCCCCGGTCCTGCCCTGACGGCCGATCCGGGCGTTCAGAGTCTTGAACGCGGTTCAGCTCCTTGGTAGGTTGGCGCGTCAGCTCGACGCCGGGTAACCCGGCGCCCCGGTTGCAGCGGTCCGATCGAAGGAGATCACCACCGTGTCATCCTCTGCCGCGACACCGCCCGTCCGAGGCGCCGACGACCCCGAGTACGCCGCGAACCTGCGCCGGGCGACGCTCGCCAGCTCGGTCGGCAGCGCCCTGGAGTACTTCGACTTCGCCCTGTACGGGCTGGCGTCGGCGCTCATCTTCTCGAAGCTGTTCTTCAGCAACCTCGACCCGTCGACGGCGCTCGTCGCGAGCTTCGCGACGTTCGGCGTCGGGTTCGTCGCCCGCCCGCTCGGCGGCCTGTTCTTCGGGACGATCGGCGACCGCATCGGCCGCAAGTGGGTGCTGATCTCCACGGTGCTGCTGATGGGCGGCGCCTCCACCCTCGTCGGCGCCCTGCCGACCTACGACACCATCGGCATCTGGGCGCCGATCCTGCTCGTCGTGCTGCGGCTGCTGCAGGGTTTCGGGGCCGGGGCCGAGCAGGCCGGGGCCACCGTCCTCATGGCCGAGTACTCCCCCGTCAAGCGCCGCGGGTTCTTCGCGGCACTGCCCTTCATCGGCATCCAGGCCGGCACCCTCCTCGCCGCGCTGACGTTCGCCTACCTCGGTGGGCTGCCCGAGGACGTGCTGCTGGGCTGGGCCTGGCGCGTGCCGTTCCTCGCCTCGGTCGTCCTCATCCTCGTGGCGCTGTTCATCCGGCTCCGCCTGCGGGAGAGCCCGACCTTCGTGGTGCTGGAGAAGCAGGAGCAGGTCGCGGAACGTCCGCTGCGCGAGGTCTTCGGGCACTCCCTGCCCAGCGTCCTGCGCGGCATCGGCCTGCGGATGGGCGAGAACGGCGGGTCGTACCTCTTCAACTCCCTGGCCGTCGCCTACGCCACCGGGACCGTGATGGTCGACCGCTCGATCGGGCCGGTCGCCGTGGCCGTCGCCTCGCTGATCGGCATGGTCTCGGTGCCCTTCGCGGGCCACCTGTCCGACCGGTTCGGCCGCGTGCCCGTGTACCGCTTCGGCGCCGCGGTGCTGCTGCTGCTGGCCTTCCCCGGGTGGTGGCTGATCTCCCTCGGACAGGCGTGGCTGGTCATCGTCGTCATCGCGGTGGCCATCGGCTTCGGCGTCAACACCATGCTCGGCGCCCAGTGCGCGATGCTGCCCGAGATGTTCGGCAACCGGCACCGCTACCTCGGCGTCGCCGTGGCCCGCGAGTTCAGCGCCGTGATCGCCGGCGGCCTCGCCGGCGTGCTGGGCGCCATCCTCATCGCCGAGTTCGACGGCTCCTGGGTCCCGCTCGCGATCTACACCGCCGTGCTCGCCGCGATCACCCTGGGTACGACCTTCCTCGCCACCGAGACCCGCGCCCGCGACCTCACCTCCGTCGAGGACGCCCTCGACGAGCACCGCCTCGCGGTCGCCGGCCGCTGACCCGCCCCGCCGTCGGGTGCCGGCCCGGGACGTCTGAGAGGATGCGCCCGGGCCTGCGCGCCCGGGCCTCTAGCTCAACTGGCAGAGCAGCGGACTTTTAATCCGCGGGTTCAGGGTTCGAGCCCCTGGGGGCCCACCCGCTCGACCTGCACTGATGCTTCCTGCGAGGCACCACTCGGACGCCGTGACGGCAACGGGTGACGGCAACCTCTGCGGTGAGCACGCCGGCGTCGCGCGGGTCCGGTGCATTCTGGAGGCACATGCACGTCGCCCGCAGCAGCCCCTAGGGTGCGCTTGAGGCCGACGACGAGGGGCGATCACTGTGAGTCCAGCTGCACACGTCTTCAGGGTGGTTGGCGCGAAGGCCACTCCCTTCGAGCGGACGCGCTTGGACAAGCAGGGGCTCTTGGAGGTGGACCACCTCGAGCCTTGGGTAGTGGAGCACCCGGAGGTCCTCGGCGGCAACGTCCGCGTGATCACGCAGCAGTTCGACCGTTGGGCGACTGCCGGCGGGCAGGTGGCCACAGAGCGCCTGGACGTCCTCGGCCTGGACTCGACCGGCCAGCTCGTGGTCGTGGAGCTCAAGCGCGACGGTGACAAGCGCGTCCACCTCCAAGCGTTGACCTACGCAGCCCTCGTGGCTCGCTTCACCAAGGAGGCGCTCGGCGCAGTGCACGCGGAGTACCTCAACCGGACAGCCGAGGAGCCGGTGACACCTGAGGCCGCTCTCGCACGGCTGACGGATCACGTCGAGGGAGAGTGGGGCGAGGAGCTCCTCACGCGACCGCGCATTGTGCTGATTGCCGAGCGCTTCCCATCTCAGGTGATGTCCACCGTCAGCTGGCTGACTGAGCTGGCCCCACAAGAGCTGGAGATCTACTGCGTCGAGCTCAGCCTGTTCGTCGACCCCAACGACGGGTCGGGCCTGTGCGCGACCTTCCAACAGATCTTCCCGATCGATGACATGGCAGATCGAGTCCTGGGTCCCACAGTCACGACGAACGCCGGGAGCGTGAGCGCCAAGATCGCACAACGCACCCGGCAGCAGCGTTCAGCGGCTGTCATCGTCGACAACTTACTGATCCCGAACGGCAGCCAACTCACTCTGCGCCTCGAGACACTGCAGAAGCCCGAGGTGGTCACTGCAGTCAACCAGTGGATCTCGGAGGATCCTGCTCGATCGGTCGCTACCTGGCGGAGTGACCGGCAGAAGCCGGTCCACTGGTTGGGAGAACCTGATGTGGACGGTTGGTCCCCCACCAAACTTGTACAGCACATCATTGCGTGTGCCACTGATGGTTCTGCGCCGACTATTTCAGGACCCGATGCATGGACGTACCAAGGTAAGAGCTTGTACGCCATGGCCACCGAGTTCCTGGCGAGTGGCGAAGCGCCAACCACCTAAAAGGTGTGCAGGTCGCCAGCCTTCGCCCAATCGCGGGGCAGCGATCCAGATCAGCCCTGAAATGAACAAAAGTCGTGCACGAAAGTCAGAGCCTCGCGCCGAAAGGAAGATTCAACGAAATCGTCAGGGCCGTATGTAGCAGGAAGGGCCCCTGCAGAGAAACGTCCGCATGACTTCGACGGTGGTAGAACCGGACATAATCTTCTCTCTGCCCAGGGATAACATTAGCCACCGCGCCAGCCAAATACAATTGCTGTAGCAACTCGTCGGCTGAAACTTCATTGGCCGTGAGCAGATCACGAAAGACATCGAGGAATTCACCTCGCGTAAATCGTCGGCTAGGCAGTCTGGACAGCGCCCCTACCGCGCCGGACGCGATGGCATCCGGGACAAGGCCAACGAGCTCATTCGCCACCTCGCCGGCGAAGTAATCCTTACAATAAGCATTAACTCCTGCCCTGACATGCCTTACGCTCAATTCGGTGACATTCGGCGCCTGCTGTTGGATTTTTTTAAGCAACATAATCATATCCCGAGGCGTGCCTCGCGTGAGCTCCATTAGGTACCGCGGCATGGGAATCCTGCGTAAATGTGTGCGTCCACCTACCTCCATGTCTTGAGGAAAGTAAGTGTCGATGAGGTTAGCGATTGGCCGGCCTCGCGCAGAGGCCTTCTTCTCTACAAGATCCCACAGGTGCGAGTCTTCTGGAGTATCCAGTCCATAGGACCAATCAAACTCTAATCCCCAACCCTGACGAATTTTATTGGAGTCTGGGAGAGGAATCTTTAGCAGGACATCACTTCGACAAAGCATAACTACTCGGATGTGACTCTGAGCGCTTCGCACCTTGCGATGCACTACCGTACAGGCCCGCAATAGCGCCGCCAATTGCTGCCAGTAACTTGTGCTGCCAATAATGGCACTATCGAGACCATCTAGGGCGAGCATGTGCTGATTGGAAGTTTCGGCCTGAGTTACTACCACTTCAAGAATATCGCGCAGCTGCGAAATATTAACTCGCGTCTCGCCACTGCTCTCACTCGTGTACTCGTAAAATTTAGGTGCCGAGAATTTATGCTGCTTTTTCCGGACAGCCTGAACAACGCTGCGAAAGTCGCCGCTCAATAGACCCGCACTGCGCAACTCGCGATGTAACCCAGCAATAGACGGATCACGATGACACGACGAACTCTGGTCCTTCATTACAGAATCGAATAGCTGAATCCACAGCCAGGTAGACCATGCCAACTCCGTGATCTCCGAGCCCGCCCTGGAAAGGGTGGAGTCGCTCTGCAGTGCGCCCCTTAGCTCCCCAAGATCTTTTTTCGTAACAAATTGCCCCACGGAGTCGGTTGACATTAACTGAACATACTCGATATAGCTGGATTTACCAGCCCCCTTTGGCCCGATAAGCAAAAATGCGTCACCATCGTTCACTTTTGCGACAACACCAGCTAGATCGTAAAAGCTGTTCTTGAATAATTCTGGGTATTTCTCTGCCTCAACTTCCGCGCCAGCCTCACCGAAGTACAAGCTGCCGAAAGAAGTAGAGCTAGCAGGCATAGAAACCTCACTGGTACTCGTTTGCTACAACGGCGGACTGCTAGCCTCTAACACGGCGGCGCCATTTGCAACAGGCGCAGTCCTATCTCGTGCAAAAAATCTGGAGGTAGAGACGGCGGCGAACGAGAGCCAGCTCCTCTAGCCTTCAAAAATCTGGTCCATGTGGGTCGCCGCTTCCTGCAACACCGTCGGTAGGACGTGGCTGTACGTGTTCATGGTCAGAGTGATGCCGCTGTGCCCAAGAACTTCCATGACGACACGGGCCGGCACGCCCTGAGCCAGCAGCAGCGTGGCGCAGGTGTGCCGCAGGTCGTGGAGCCGCGTCCGCCGCAGCCCTGCTGCCTGCAATAGATCGACGAACGCGCGACTCACATTGCGAGGCTCCATGGGAGTCCCGATCGGCGTGATGAACACTAGCGTGTCAGCAGTCATGGGCCGACCCGCCCGCAGCGCTTCCGCCGCCATCACTTGTCGATGCTCACGCAAAGCACCGCGTGCGACAGCAGGAAGAGGCACGGTACGCCGGGAGCGTTCAGACTTCGGCGGAACGAGCACCAGTCCTTCCGTCGTGCGCTGCAGCGCCTGGCGCACGTGCAGCAACCCGGCGTCTAGGTCGACGTCGCACCAGCGCAAGCCGAGCGCTTCTCCGCGGCGCAACCCCACAGCCAGCGCCACTGCCCACAGCGGGTACAGGCGATCACCTCGAGCCGCATCGAGTAGCGCTCGTGCCTCCTCGATCGACAACGGCTGCCATTCGTGGCGCGGGGCGTTCGGCACCACGACGAGGCGGGCAACGTTGCGGGGAAGCAGGTCCTCACGCACGGCGTGCTGCAATGCGGCACGCAAGATCGCGTGGACCTGCTTGACCGACGCCGGCGACAGACCAGCTGCACGGCGGTCGGCGAGGAAAGCGCGCACGTCCGCTGGCGACAGCCGCGACAGCCTCTTGCGCCCGAGGCCCGGGACGAGGTGCCGCCGGATGTACATCTCGTAGCCCCGGTACGTGGCTGGCTGCACCTTCGGTGCTGCGACGTCGCGGAGCCACGTCTCCAAGTAGGCACCCACGGTCAGCGTTCCCGACGCCTCGACCGGCACACCACGGTCACTCTCCCGCTGCAGCGCCGTCAGCTTCTCGCGCACCTCTGCGCGCGTCCGCCCGTAGACGCTGCGCCGAGCTCGGCCGCCGGATGGCAACAGCACGTAGCACGATCCCTCCCAGCGCCCGTCCTTGCGCTGGTAGATGGTGCCCTCGCCGTTGGCGCGCTTGCTCATGCCACGTCCGACGTCGTCAGCCGCTGCACGTACTGACGGAGCGCCTCGACCGGTATGCGGCGCGAGCGGCCGATCTTCACGCTCGGCAGCAGGCGCATCCTCATCAGGTCGTACACCGTCGAACGTCCCACGCCGAGCACCTCGGCCGCCTCTTCCGGAGAGAGCAGCAGCTTCTCCATCATCAACACCCCGTTCCTGACCTCGTCGCGTACGCGCCGGTCGTGGTCGCCGTTGTCTTCTGCCTCGCCTGGGGCGGCCTCCCGATGCCGCAGGGTCCAGGCCGCCCGGTGCCCGTCAAGGGCGCCTCTGGCGTCACTTCGTGATCTCGCTGCGCTCGTCCCTTGACGGGCACCGACCGACCAGGAAGGCGCTCTACATCGGGCGGACGCCCTGCAGTGGTCCCCGCTCCCCCACCACCACGTCACCTACGCAGCAGCTCACGTCGCCTCTTGGCCCGCTCATCGGTCCACTCGCGAGCCTGTGCCGCAGCAGTGGCGGCCAGCGCCGCATCCCCCGCAGTCAGCCACCCGATGCCGTCGAATGACCACGAGCTGACGACGAGCGTGGTGTCCTCACCCTCGGACGGGATGGCATCGCGCTCATCGACGGACGCCGGGCGGATGAGGCGGTCACGCAGTCGCTCGACGGCCCACCGCTTCCGAGCGGAGCGGAGCCGGCCGAGAGTGGTGGAGTAGCGGCGGGACTTCGTCGAGAAGTGACCGCGGAAGCCGATCATCGACACCCACTTGGCCAGCGCCAGGTACCTCGCCCCGCCGGTGCGTGCCAGGCGATGCACTTCTGCCAGCAGGCGGCAGACGTGCTCGGCGATGCCCATGCGCCGGGCGGCCTCGGGATCGCGGAGCTGGGGCGGCAGCCCGAAGTCGTCGCACGCCTTGGTGGCGTACTTGGCGATGTAGGCCGCGACCGTCTCCGGATGCAGGCCCTCGTCCGGATCATCGGCGCGTCCGGTCTCTCGGGTGGCGTCCGCGGTGACGGCGCGAGCATCGACCTGGGCTCCGAACCGCAGCCGGCGCAGTGGCTCGCCCGGTGCGGTGGCGGGCGCGTCGAACCACACTCGCGAGGCGGCGATGTGCACCAGCTCGCACAGCCGTTGGGCGCTCACGTCGATGAGTGGAGCTGGGAACTCCTCCGACCTCGTCGGTGGCCCGTCCAGGCGGATGAGGGCGTGGAAGTGGACCACGCCGCGGCGCTGGAACTCCGCGACCTTCGCGAACGAGACCCGCACCAGGGCGTGCGCCTCCTTCTGCGTCAGCGCGAGGGAGGCGGCCAGCACCCGGCGCAGCGTGATGGTGAAGCGGCGCCACAGCTCCGGTGCCCACCACTGCCACACCACGTGCCCGGTGTAGTCGTAGCACTGCGCGCACAACGGCTGTCCCAACCGGCGGTCCCCCTCGGCGTGCACCGTGCGGCAGCCGAGCGGCCGACCGTGCTCACACGTCGCGGAGGTGGCACGTGGCCGGCACTTCGTCGGACGTCCCGAGCGGCGCCGCACACCGTGCACAGCCCCGAAGGAGGGAGCGGTCAGCGTGGCGAACACCAGCGGGTGGGTGGCCACCGACTCTGGCACGCCCTTCATCCCCCCGGCGGCGCCGGCGGCGAGCAGGTGCCACATGTCGCCCTTGTACTCGTGGCTGCACGAGGGGCACACGCTCGCCCGCCGGTTGCCGCAGCGCGCGTACAGCACCCCGTCCGGCTCGGTGGCCGAGTCGTAGGTCGACAGGACCTCACCGGTGGCCCGGTCGACGGTAGTGGCCTGCCCGCGCAACCGGATCGGTCGGGCGCAGTGCCCGCAGTTCGCGGCCTGCTCGGCCCACCGCTCGAACGTCGGGGACAGCAAGCGCTGACCGGCCTCAGCCTCCACAGCAGCCGCCACAACATGCGATGCAGGAGCGGTCGTGGCGCTCACGCGGCCCCCTCCTCATGGGCCTGCTCGCCGGCCTGCTTGTCGTCGACGACGGAGAACACCGGCCGGCCCGTCGGCGCGTACGTCCGCGCCAGCTGCTCGATGGCGCCGTCGTCGTAGTAGGAGGCGCGCACCCGCACGGGTTCGCGGATGCCGTCGACCTTGACGTAGGCGACGCCCGGGGTGGTGTCGGGGATTTGGTGGCACAGCGCCCCGGAGTCGCGGGCCCCCTCGCCGAGGACCATGTCGACCTGCGACTTCTCATCCAGCCGCATCGCCACCTTCGTCGGGAAGAGGTTGCGCAGGCCCAGGACCTCCTTGCGCGGGTCCTGCAGGGCCGCCACCAGCACCACACCCGGTGCCCGTCCCTGCGTGGCGATCACGGCCAGCGCCTTCTCCGCCCGGTCGCGCAGCTTGCGATCCGGGGTGTACGCCGTCAGCAGCGCCACCTCGTCGACCAGGACGAGGAGCAGCGGCTCGCTCGTGGAGGGCTCGTGCTGGCGGGCGGTACCGGCCATCCGGGCCGCGCGTTCGGTCATCAGCACGGCGGCGTCCTCCAGCAGCTGCACGCCGTCCTCGACGGTGGTGGCGAAGCGGGTGAACAGGGCCCGGCCCGCTTCGAGCTCCATGCCAGCCTTGCCGTCCACGGCCCACACCTGCACCAGCCCGTCGCGGATGCCGCCGGCCAGGCCACCGAGCAGCGACCACACCACCGAGCCCTTGCCGGCACCGGTGACCCCGACGACGAGCACGTGGGTGGCGGCCAGGCGCAGCAGCCAGGGCTGTCCGTCCTCGCGCAGTCCCACCGGCACCGCCGCGGCGTCGGCCACGTCCGGCACGGGCAGCGGGGAGACGACGTGCGCCAGCGGGTCACCGAACAGCCACGTGAGGACCGCGGTGTTCGGGGACGTCTTGCGCACCCGGCACGACCACGCCCCGCACGCCGCCGCCAGGTTCTCCGCCACCGCAGCGAGGTCGTCGACGGTCTGCCCGGCGACCACCCGCACCCGCGCCGAGAGCACCAGGTGCTCACGGGAGGTCCAGCGCAGCCGGGACAGCCCCGGCGTCCACGACGAGCGGGCACCGGAGCGGTGCTCGACGACAGTCAGCGCCAGGCCGACCCGCTCGCACAGATCGGGCCAGCTGTGCCGGATCGTCCGCCGCTTGCGCCGCCGCCACGCCGGCCGCGAGACCCAGCACAGGAACGAGCTGGGCCAGGCCAGACGCCACGTCACCACGGCCACCACCACGACGAGGGCCACGATGCCGACCGCGAGCAGGTGGTCGGTGCTGTAGGCCCACCAGCCGACCAGCGCGACCCCAGCGGGGACGGGGAAGCGCCACGCCAGCCGCACGACGCCCCTGAGCAGCCACCAGGCCAGCTCGAGCAGCATCAACAGCAGGTCCGCCACCCAGTCGTCAGTGGAGGTGGTGTCCCGCTGGGCGGGCTGGCGCGTCACCACATCCCTCGGTGCGCCGATCACCGAGCCAACGCCTGGACCGAGCGGAGCCGGCTCGCCTCCTCGGCGGCCACGGTGGCGAGGTAGCGGCACTCGGCCGCTTCCTGCGGGTCGCCCTGGCCGTAGTGCTCGGCAAGGCGCCCGAACAGCTGCGCCTTGCGCTCGAACCACGTCGCACGGTCCCGATACGGCGTCTGTGAGGTGGGACGGGAACGCAGCAGTGCACCGATCTGCCCGGCGATGCTGCGTTCCGCCCGTGCATGGCGCAGGTGCGCCGCCCGCATCAGGCAGCCCGCCCCGCGTCGACCTTGGCGGTGCTCGCCGCGGTGCTCTTGCCAGGGGCGGACATGCCCGTGGCCTTCAGCGACCACGCCAGCCGGGGCCGGGCACGGTTGGTGTCCACGTACGGCGTCGCCGTCAGGCCCTCGAAGACCACCGGGCGGAACGGCAGGCCAGGCAGCGGCGCCGGCGGCACCGGCTGGTGCTCCGCGGCGATCTTGACCACGACCTCCGCCTGACCGCGGCGAGCCTCCGGGTCGGCGTCCATCACCCGCACCGCCCACAGCCGCTCCCCGGTGTTCTTGTCGCGCGACTGCGTGTCCACCTCGCCGGCCTGGCGGCGGTCGAAGTCCTGCACCTGCTCGACCTCGCCCACCACGTACGCCCCGTGCGGGAACACCAGGTCCTGCCCCAGCGGGATCGCACCCTGGATCGCCATGTCGTCCTCCTCGTTGTCAGCGGCTCGTGTCCGCGGCCTGCCTCAGCGGCTCCTCGCCGTGATCCCGAGTCCACCGGTTTCGTAAGGACGTTCGAACGTCACTGTGGGACGTTTTGGGACGCCCTGGGATAGTGTCAAAACGTCCCAGCGAGGAGGGTGACGTGGAGAACGAACGCCTGCGGCGCGCGATGGTGCGTGCGACCGTGACCGTCGAGGACGTCCATAAGGTGACCGGCGTGGACGAGAAGACGGTGCAGCGCTGGCTCAAGGGCCGGGTGCCGCACCAGCGGCACCGCTGGGCGGTGGCCAAGCTCGTCGCCGAGGACGAGGCCTACCTGTGGCCCACCAGCGAGGCTCGGCTCGACAGCAGCGCTGGCAGCACCGCCGAGGTCGTCGCCGCCTACGCCCACCGCGCCGACGCTCCTAGCTCGCTGTGGACGCGCCTCATCGACGACGCCCGCCACGCCGTGGACGTGCTCGGCTACGCCGTGCAGTTCCTGCCCGAGCTCTACCCCGCCCTGGGCACTCGACTGGTCGCCAAGGCCGGCGACGGGTGCCGGGTGCGCATCGCCGTGGCCGACCCCGACAGCGCCGAGGTGGCCGCCCGGGACGCCGAGGAGCGCTTGGACGGCGGCATCGCCCCGCGCATCCGCTCCTCGCTGCGCCACCTGGACGCCTGCGTGCGCTCCGAGCTCACCGAGGTCCGCTACCACCGCACGGTGATGTAACACAACCCAGTAGCTAAGCTTGACCGTCAGGAGACTGACGCAACATCACGTTCTAGTTCGGTTACCATTCTGTCAATATGAGTTTTGAAACGCCTCTCAACCTCAATTGGCTCGATCTCGTAGGCGTCGTTCTCTCCAAGTACTTCAGACAGGTGTTTGCGCATTCTGTCAGTCGAGTACGCGTCGAAATCAGGAACGTAGCCGGCAGGGGAATTTTTAGGGTTCCGGATAGCCCAGTAGGTTCGCATGAAGGTTTTTGGCTCAAAGGTATTAGGCATGCGGAAGCGCTTATGAAATCGCCGCAGGGTCGCGTCCAGCCTTTTTACTAGGACCAAATCGTCCATCTGCCTAAAATAATGCATCCACCCTCGCGCTGAGCGCTTGTAGATGCACCCCGAGACGGTAACGTTCACGGTCCAGAGGCAGCGATTCAAAATCTGTTCGCGCTGCAGCGCTCCGTTCGACTCGGCTAGGTCTTTTTTGTACCGCGTGAAAGCGCGAGCTAGCGTTGACTCGACGTTGTAAATGCTGGACTTGCGGACCGATGTGTGTCCGCCGCCGAATAGATAGCCAAGGTAATCGAATCCATCACTGACGGCACCCACCGTTGATTTGCTGCCTAGTTCATTTACGGGATGGGTCTCAAGGCCAATGGTTGCGAATCTAGACCGGGCTTCCTCTGCTAGTTCGCTAGCCAGGTTTCGGTCACACAGAATCAAAACGTCATCGACGAATCGGAAGTAGTGCAGGTCAGTCCGAGATTTGAAGTAGGAATCGATAGGGTTTACGACAATCTCGGCCAGCACGTTCGATATGGACAGTCCCTGGGGAATCCCTACCAAGTTTGCTAGCTCTCGACGAGGCGAACGGTCAGCCACAGTTGGTGTACTAACGGCCCGAGAGAGGACGTCGATCAGCGAAGCAGTATGGATGCGCGTCGTGAGAGCCCGTTGAATCTCAGATAGAGGTATGGAGGGATAGAAGTTTTTGACGTCCAGCCGAACAAAAGAGTCGAACATGCCCTCACTTAGGGCTGTCGACACCTCGCGCACTCGAACCTGAGGTATAACGCCCGATGCTTCCGGAAAGACCCTAATTAGGGTCTGCGATAAGGCTTTGAGTGCAATTCGATCCCGCGCGGTGGGTATGGACAGCACTCGAGGCGCCTTGCCCGCCCCCTTCGATGCCAGCAGTTCTCGATACTGTGTGAACTCCTGCATGCCGGAGCGCAAGGAAAAACTTAACTGGCGGCAAAGAGGGTGCAATCCACTAAGTAGGTGCTCTCCAGCGAGACCATCACGCCCTCGGGCCCGGCTATCCGCGACGTGATGGTGATAGATCTCGCGCAGGTTCCTCTGTGTTGTAGCCGAACGGAACGCCTCGCTTGCGCTAATTCGCTCAAGTTCAGCCATCGAGAAGCCAGAGAATGTAGGGAGTAATGAATAAGGCGGCAGCCGCTACGGAAAGGTAGGGGGCGTACGTGAGTGCGGCTTGGCGGCCCGCAATGCGCTTATGACGCTTTTCTGAGGCGGCAGTCAACTGGACGGACGCGTCTCGAAGCAGAATGCGACTGTAATCGCCATCACTATGATTCTCTGATCCGTCAATAGCTGCGTAGTAGTCGGCAAAAACCACTCGATACTCTTCTTCGGTGGCCCGAGCGCCAGATCCCTCAAATTCTCGGCCTGAACCGATATCTTTTGGATTCTTTTGTAACTTTCTTCCATTCGCGCGCTGCGCGATCCATAATTCGCGCTTGAGATGACGAGCGATACTATTAGCATCAAGATTGACACCGAAACAATAAGCGAATCGCCTTTGGGTCCATAGATGTTGGAATCGCTAAGCAGTCCCACGGAGGCGATAACGGTACTTAGAGAAAGAGCGACGAGAGCGGTGTTCCAGGCGCTTCCGCGAGCACTCAAACGCTTGTGAGCCTCAAGTCGACCTTTGTAGGTGTCATATGACCGCTTGGCCAAATTGCTGATGGCCTCAAGCAAGCCCTCGGGTTGTAGCAGCGGTTCGGCTGCTGACCGTTTCCGGTCAAATAACAAATCAAGTCACCACCCGTGAAATCGAGTCTCCCGAAGGAACGGCTTGCGCCGCAGATTATCAGTTCTGCCCAATCGAGCAAGCAACCGAACCGCCAACGCTCACCCTACAGGCAAATCGTGGCCGTGTGAGTACTTCGGGTAACTTCGGCTGTCTTGCGCTGGGGCTGTGACGCTGACAACGCTGAGGGCAGCGCACAAGTGCGGACACAGTGACCGAGCTGCGGCCGCAGGAGACTCGACATCGGTCGCGCAGGCGCCGGCGTGCTGACCGCTGGTGGAGAGTCTTAGCCTGCGTCTCCATCTGCGTGACTACGGGTTCGCACGAGCTAGGAGGAGTGCGTACTCGTCCAGAGGAGCGAAGAGAGCGACAGTGGGGCGCCCAGTGTCTCCGCGAAGCTTCGGGACGAAGAGGCCGGCGAAGTAGTGGACGTGGCCACCCAGCGATGGCTTCCACCTATGTCGGTGATCGTTACGGGTTGACGGCAACTGCAACGGCAACACGACGGCAGCTGCCTCGCCCCACCCGCACGCCGGCGCTCTGTCAGCATAGGTTGGCCGCCCTCTGCGAACCTCCTCTCCGCTCTCTCTACTTCGTCAAGGGGGTGGTGCCGGCCTGCGGCACTGCGCGCCGGTTTCGGCCCCACCCAGCGCCTCAAGGACTGAACGGCATGCCCTCCGTTAGTTGCTTCATGGCTTCCTCGACCAATTCACGACGTTCGTCCAAAAATGCCTTGTAGTCGTTAGCCAAAAGCGGCGCTGACGGAATAGCGTGCGTCTTCAATCGGTAGAGAATCTCTTCGTCACCAAGGCTACTGGCCTCCGACCGTTCCTTCATGTACTGCAACGGCTCTTTGTCGCTGATGGTTCGATTTGTGCGCCATGTAATCAAGGCACAATTTAAAGCGAGCGAAGACGGAGTCTTTTCGCCCAACTTCTTGAGGTACCCTTCCGGGAAGACGTGATGGTACTCGCGCCGGCCCAGGCTGGCGGCGCTGACGCTTGAGCCGTCAGCCAAGTCAATTGCTGAGCCATAGAGGGACACAGCCAACACGCTCCGCGCCAGGCGGTCCCGCTTCTTTGGCCAAGCCGCCGTTGCTAGTTCATCGCTGGCGGGCAAGGGCAGGTTGAAGATGTCAACCTTATCGGCCGACCTCTTGCCGTGAAGCAGCTCTCCAAGCTCACGCACATCCTTAATCACTTGCGTATGAGCAGAGCTCTCGTACCTCTCAGTAAAGAACGCACGCCAGAGGTACTTCCGCAAGTTGGTGCGGGCAGCACCCACCGCATCTGGCTTCAAATCATTTGTTTGGGACCAAAGGGCAATGAGCGCCGGAACCGGCGTGACGATAGGCAAGCGCGCCGCATCGAACAAACGCTCCTGCTCCAAGAATTCGACGGCTTTGAGTGCTCCATCGACCAACAAGGGCCACTCATCCACGACTCGATTCCAGTTCAGATCTAGAATGCTGGGCCGGTCCGGAGTTTGATTCTGCATGAGCGCAGCAGTTCGCAAGACGATGTCTTGAACATCGCCATACCGACTCAAGCCCGCCACTGTCCCCGTAAGTGTGTCGAGTAGGTCATGAAGGGATGCGCCTACTGCCTCTTCAACATCGGTGGTCACGATATCGAAGGCACTGAGCGGCGTGTGGCCGGTGTTGATGCGAGTGAATACTTCTAGGACGGTTGCCTTCGACGTACCTACTGGAAGGGAAATTGCCGGCAAATTGAACGAGCTAACCTTACCTCGGAGCTTAGTCAACAATTCCATAAGCTCCATGCCTTGAGCGGCGTCACCGCTAGTCGCCGCCTTGATCCAATCCTGAAGTGGCGGCCCCCCAACCGTTTCCGGCAGCAAGAGTGTCGCCGGCACATAGCCCTTAGCAAGGCACTGCACAGGGTCATCAGCCCATAAGGGGTACTTCTTCCCCTCTTTGTAAGTGCGCTTAACTGCCGCAACTGCCCTGCCGCCGTAGTCTGTACTACTTTCCTCATTCAACAGGATGTAGTACGTCCGATCCTCATAGTCACCCGTAAGACTGCGCCAAAGCGCGGTAAGGCGCTGTTGCCCATCGAGAAGCAATTCATTGAGCCGCTCCTTTGATTCTGGAGCTCCCGCCAACTCGCGATGCTTGAAGGGCGGGTTATCACCGACCTCAAGAACCGTTACAGCGCCGGCGGGGAGGTCATTGATGATGCTCTCCAGGAGAGCCTTGACCTGGCCGTAACCCCATGCTTCAAAGCGCTGGAACCGGGGCAGTTGGACTTGTCCACTCCGAAGTCTAGGTAACCAGTCAGCGACCGAGCGATTGCGGGCGTCCATGTGTGCGTCCCTTCGTTATGCACCGAAGTACGAGAGCTTGAGGCATCTAGAGTGGAAGTCAAGAATAAAGCAAGTGCACATTGGCCACTACTTGCGCACTTTTGAGCGGAAATTGCTGAGCCAAACAGCGCGTCGGGGCTTCAGTAGATCAGTGGCCAACGGCCTTTAGCTTCGGACGAGGCCACGCCGAGCTCACTTCGTCCATCCGCTTCGCGCTGGGGCTTGCCGCCCCCAAGGAGGGCACGGTAGTCGGCTCAACACTGAACGTAAGTTCTCCAAGCACCCCTAAGGGAAGTCCCGTCTCGCTCGACATTTCTTTGATTACAGCACCACGTCCGCTAGCCGCAAAGACCTTTTGGAAGAGAAGCGATCTTTCGCGCTCCATGCCCGCCGGCTCACCCGTCCTATAACCCAAGCGCCCCAAGGCAATAATATTACTTCTATAGGACCAATCGGACAGCAACCCAAGCGCATGCAGCCGATAGGCCATGGCCATGGCCGCAACACGCCAATACGATTTTTCTTGCAGTATTCGATCCAAGGTGATGCTCGAACGCACGCGACGGTTAATTCCTGTCGCTGGGATTAGGAAGCTTGAAGCAAATTCATTGGCTTCTCGCTCAATGTCACGTCCGTTGAGCCGGGTGGTATCTCGATGCAGCACGAGATGTCCCAGCTCGTGAGCCGCGTCGAACCGACCCCGCTCGGCGCTCTTCTGCAGGTTTAGTAGCACGAACGGTTCGTCATTACGCCAGAACGCAAAGGCATCAAGGTGCTCACCGAGTGGCGGCAGCGAGAACACTGCCACGCCCTTTGACTCCAACAGATGCACCATGTTGGGTGCAGGAGCATGACGGTCCAAACCCCAGCGCGAACGAACGTAGTCTGCGGCAAGGGCGGGTTCCATGTCCTGCTCGATATAGGGCACATCGACCGACGGAACTTTGAAATTCGACAGCACGTAGTCCCGTACTTCGACAGCAAGTTGGGCGGAACATATCGCCATGCCTCGAACACGCGACGCCATCTTAGTTCGCGCACGGAAAGAGACTTCATCCGCTGTTATGTCAGAGACAGGGCCTAGACGAAAGAAGCTTTCCGGAAGCGTCAAGGCGCCCGCAATGCGGCCCAACGTCTCTTCACTAGGACTTTGACGCCCCGCCTCATAATTGTGAATGCTTTGCGGTGTAACATCCACGAGCCGAGCAAGGGCCGATGCCGTGAGCCCGGCGCGCTTTCTAGCAAGAACTAGGCGCGATGGCTCGATCAATTTCACTCCCCACTTACAGAGGGTCAACCGGAAAGTTAACTTCGGTCTCTCCGCCACGGATTTCCTCAGGCCCAATAGGATACGCGGAGATCAAGTTCCGCTCGAGCCAAGACTTCACATACCCGTCTCCTTGCCGTGGGCGAGGCAATGAAATCTCATGGCGAATCTGCATGGTGTGCAGATCAAAATGCATGAGGTAGACATAGACCTGTAGCTTTTCCAATAGCTGACTGATCTCCTCGCTCCGCCTCTCGTAATCCGAGCGGAGAGCCTCGAAGGAGACGCTCGAGCCAAGCACATCCTGACCAGGACGACGGTTACCCTGGATCAACCGGTGCGTAACCCCGCCCTTGGGGTACTTCGTCGAAGGCGCCTGTCCCTTGACGACAGTGCCCGTCAGCTCATCGCCAGAGGTGAACAGCATGGCCCGTCCGAGATCCTCGTTGATGAAGACGGGAAGATTCAGGACGTCATCACGCAGGTATCCAACATCTTCGAGCTGGTCAGTCAGCTCTGAGAGCCCGCCCTGGTAGGCGTAGGTCCCAGGCCCATTGGCTGAGCCGCGCGAAGGTGCACTCCGGTACTCGACGAGTGCCGCCGCACAGACCTGATGGCACATCTCGGTGGTGAGACGGAATGGCGACAGACGCCTCCGCTCAGATTCCCGCCTCGCGCGGTCCTCCTGCTGACGCTGCCATTCGTCATCGCGCCCACCTTGCGAATCACTGACCGTCATGCACACTCCCGAGCTTATGAGATCGGCACCTCACTTGAGGTACCAAAACCATAAGTGCTCGTTGGTCCGGGGGCAAGCAGACACGCCGCCAAGCTCAGGCGGCTGCGGGCGCCTGTCGCAGGCACCCCCCTTCCCCCATCAGAGCAGTCGCCGCCGACACGGACTCCACGTGCGTGATCGACACCGTGACGTCAGTCTGATCAGCGGACGGCGACGCTGCTGACCTGACACTCGCTCGACGCACCGCGGGTGACATCCGTTGCCAGACAGGCCTTCTTACCCATCAGCGGACCAGCAGGTGCCCGTAGTCGGGCAAGTCGATGGCGTCGGCGGGGCGGGAGGCGAAGCGGTCGCCGAGGGTCCGCAGCGGCCGGGTCGAGATGACCCTGACGGCCGCGGCGAAGGCCGCGACGCCGAACCGGGTCACGGGCGTCGCGAGCCGGGGGCCGAAGGGCGGGAGCTTCTGGGCCTGCTCGACGAAGGGGCGCATCCGCCGCTCGTAGGCGGCGAAGGCGTCGGTGTGGTCCTCGCGGGCGGCCAGCTCCCCCGCCAGCACGTACGCGCCGGTGAGCGCGAGCGTCGTGCTCATGCCGCTCAGCGGGGACGCGCAGTGCGCGGCGTCGCCCACCAGCACCGCCCGCCCCCGCGACCACTGCGGCGCCTTCACCTGGCCCAGGTGCTCGAAGTACAGGTCCTCGGCCGCGTCGAGCCCGTCCAGGACCCGCGCGGTCTCCCAGCCGGCGTCGGCGAACTCGGCCCGCAGGTGCGCGACCTGCTGGGACCGGCTGCGGCGCGGGGCGTTCGCGGCGACGGCCGCGGGCACGAGCGAGGACAGCACGGCGCGGATGCCGCCGTAGGGGTCCGGCCGGAGCTGCACGGAGCGGCCGCGGCCCGGGTTGTACCAGCGCCACCAGTCGTCGTCCTGCGCGGTCCGCGCGATGGTGAAGTACGAGGACTCCAGCCCGATGTACCGCACGCCGGAGCGGAAGCCGAGCACCTCCCGCGTGCCGGAGGACAGGCCGTCGGCCGCGACGACCACGTCGGCCCGGCGGGTCTGACCCGACTCCAGGTGCACCGTGGCGCGCTCGGGCGTTCCCCGTGCGCCCGGGTCGTCGACGGCGACGACGCGGTCGCCGTACACGAACTCGACCTGACCCGCGGTCGGTTCGACGAGGACGCGGGACAGGTCACCGCGCAGGATCTCGAGCTCAGCGGTGGCGCCGTCGACGCGGCTGCCGTCGGCGGGGAACGCGCCCACGACGCGGCCGCCCGGGCCGATGAAGGAGGCGCCGACCTCCCCCGTGCGCAGCGCCGCGACGGCGTCCCGGACGCCCATGCGCTCGAGGACCACGGCGCCCACGCCGCGGACGTCGATGTTCTGCCCCGCCGTGCGGGGGGCAGGGGCGCGCTCGACGACGGTGACGTCCCAGCCGTAGCGGGACAGCCAGTGGGCGAGGGCGGGGCCGGCGATGCTCGCGCCGGCGATGAGGGCGGTGCGGGAGGAGGGCATGGCAGGACCATAAACTCGGTTGTCAATCCGTGCAACTAATGAGCGGAGGTGAGAGGCTGACGCCGATCACGCGGGTCGGTGCGGCGGAGTCGGTCGCGCCCGAGAGGACGGGGGTGGTCAGGTGGCCGCGGAGGACGCGCAGGTGCACGAGCTGATGGAGCTGCTGCAGCGGATGTCGGTGCGCCAGCAGCGCTTCGAGCGGGCCGTGGCGGACGGACTGGGCATCGACCGCACGAGCCTGGACGTCGTCTACCAGCTCATCGCCCGCGGCCCGAGCACGCCCACCGAGGTCGCGAGGGCCGTGGGGATCTCGACCGCGGCGACGACGCAGGCGCTCAAGCGGCTCGACGGCGCCGGCCACCTGCAGCGCACGCAGCACGCCTCCGACCGGCGCAAGGTCGTGGTCTCCGCGGCCGAGGCGACGGCCGCGGAGGCCGACCGCCGCTTCCGCCCCCTCCTCGACGCGGTCGAGGAACTGCTCGGCGGCGCCACCGCCGAGGACCTGGAGCGGATCGCGTGGTTCCTGCGGTCGATGGCCGACCTCTACGGCGCGGAGGAGGACCGGCAGCGCCGCGCGACGTCAGGCGGCTGAGACCCGTTGTCCTGCAGGCGAGCGCGCTCCGAGGCTCCCGTCACGACCCGGTCGTGACGGCCCGGCGCACCGCGGCCGCGAGGGCTTCGCGGCGACGGTCGTGCACCGCCGCCGCCTCGTCCGGCCCCGCGGCGAGCAGGATGCTCGCCGGGCTCCACGTCGTCGCCATCCCCACGACGAGGGACAGGACGTCGCCGGGGTCGAGCGCCGGGTCGACGTGGCCGTCGCGCTGGGCGGCCGCGACGACCGCCACCTTGGGAGCGCCGTGGTCGACGCCGTCCGCGAACAGGTCCCCCACCGGGTGCCGTTCGAGCCGGGACCAGGTCGCGAGGCGGACCACCTCGGGGTGCGCGAGGTAGGCGTCGTACAGGGCGACCGCGTACCCGGGCAGGTCGGCCCCGTCCAGCGGTGCGGCGTCGACGATCAGCTCGAAGTGCTCGGCCAGGACGGCGTCGAACAGGCCGTCCTTGCTGCCGAAGAAGCCGTACATCTGCGCCTTGTTGGAGCGCGCGGCCGCCGCGATGCGGTCGACGCGCGCCCCCGCGATCCCGTGGGCCGCGAACTCCGCCGTCGCCGCCTCCAGCAGCCGTCGTCGTGTCGCTCCTGCATCCCGCACCGCCACAGCCTAGCCGCTACCAACCGGTTGGTTGCTCCATACCCCGAGGCAGGTTATCGTCGGGCTACCAACCAGTTGGTTGCCTCACCGAGAACCTCAGGAGCAGACCCGTGCGCACCACGACCGCGTACCGAGCCCCGGCCCCCGGCGTCCCCCTGGAGCGCGCGGAGATCGTCCGCCGCGACCTGCGCCCCGACGACCTCGCCGTGGCGGTCACGCACTGCGGGGTGTGCCACAGCGACCTGCACGCCCTGCGCGACCCCGCAGGCACGTTCCCCCTGGTGCCCGGCCACGAGTTCGTCGGCCACGTCAGCGCGACGGGGTCGGCGGTGCGCGGGTTCGCGGTCGGCGACCCGGTCGCGGTGGGCAACATCGTCGACTCCTGCGGGACGTGCGACATGTGCGCGGTCGAGCAGGAGAACTACTGCCGCCGCTTCCCGACCCTCACCTACGGCGGACCCGACCGGCACGACGGCACGCTCACGCAGGGCGCCTTCGCGGGCGAGTACGTGGTGCGGGAACGGTTCGCCCACCACCGCCCCGCCCACCTGGATCCGGCCGGCGTCGCCCCGCTGATGTGCGCCGGCGTGACGGTGTGGGAACCCTTGCGGCGCTGGGGCGTCGGGCCCGGCACCCGGGTCGGCGTCGTCGGGCTCGGCGGGCTGGGGCACCTGGCGGTCAAGCTCGCCGCCGCCCTGGGCGCCGACGTGACCGCCGTGACGACGTCCGCCGCGAAGGCCGCCGACGCCCGCCGGCTGGGGGCCCAGCGCACCCTCGTCTCCGCCGACCCGGCCGCGATGGCGGCCGCCGAGGGTTCGTGCGACCTGGTCCTGGACTGCGTCCCGGCGCCGCACGACCTGGCTCCCCTGCTGCGGCTGCTGGCCCTCGACGGGACCCTGTGCTCGCTCGGGCACCTGGGCACGACGACGGTCGAGACCCTCGACCTGCTGGTCGGGCGGAAGTCGCTCGCCTCCGCGGGCAGCGGTGGGCACCGCGGGACGCAGGACCTGCTGGACTTCGCCGGTCGCCACGGCATCACGGCCGACGTCGAGGTCCTCCCGTCAGCGGAGGTGAACACCGCCCTGCGACGCCTGGCGGCGGGGGACGTGCGCTACCGCTTCACCCTCGACCTCTCCGACCTGCCGGCGCCCGGCACGCCCCGGGGCACGGTCGGCTGAGGAGGTCGCGGCGGCAGCGCAAGGGGTCCGCGACCGCTGAGACGACTCCCCCGCGTCGCTGTGGACGCCGGCTAGCGCAGCAGCTTCGCCGTCTCCTTCGAGGCCTTGCGGATGCCGCCCCGCTCGTCGAGCCACCCGCCGGCGATCCCGACGACGGGCAGCTTGCCGATCGCCCGCGTGAGCAGGCTGCCGCGGGGGCGCTCGTCGAGCAGGCCCTGCACGCCGAACAGGGCGCGGGCGAGCTGCCACACCGTGCGGGCGGCCCGCTGGGCCCCCGCGAGGGCGCCGTCCTCCGCGGGCGCCTGGTCGCGCGCGAGCTCCTGCTCCAGCTCCTCGTCGCCGGGGACGGGCGCGGGCGGCAGCTCGCGCTCGAACAGCACCCGGGCCAGCAGCGGCACCCAGTCGGCCGGGGCCGTGCGTCCGTGCTCGCGGGCGGTCGCGCAGACGGCCAGGCCGGCCGCGGAGGCACCGAGGGCGGCCTGCAGCGGGATCCGGTCGCTCAGGGCGCCGGCGAAGCGGGGGGTCGCGGCGGCGAGGCCCGCGCTGATGCCGATGCGCGTCACCCACCAGTCGACGCGCTTCTGCACCGGCTGGCCGCCCCAGCCCGCCGACGCGGGGGTGACGTCACCCAGGGCGCGGTCCTTCAGGGCGTCGAACGCCTTGCGGGGGAAGGGCGCGGACGGCGGCGGGTCCTCGTCGAGGCCCAGCCACCGCTGCGGGTCGGTCAGCACGTGGGCGACCATCCCGGCGTAGACGCCCAGGGCGCGGCTGATCTGGGCGTCGGTGACGGCGGGGCTCCTGGCCACGGCGTGCTCCCTCGTGGTCGTGTCGTCGCGGACCGGACGTCGGCGCGCGGGTCAGCGTAGGGGCGCCGGTGGGCGCGCGCCCGCGGCGGCCGCCGTCGGGTCCAGGACGAGGCGCTGGACGGGCGCGGCGAGCAGCGACGGCCCGCGCCGCAGGACGGGGTCGCGGTGCCGGCGCAACCGGCCGGGCGGCCGCGGGCCGCGTCGTCCCCCCTCGTGCCAGCCGTCCAGCGCGGCGGCACTGCGCCGCAGCACCTCCACGGCCGCCACGGGGTCGAGGAGGTCCGCGTCCCCGCCACCCCCACCGCTGCGTCCCAGGTGCTCCCGCAGGAGTCGCAGCCGGAGGTCGCGGGCGAACACCCGGGCCCCGTCGCCCAGGCCCGCGGGGTCGACGGGCTCGCGGTGGTCGACGTCCTGGTCGAGCACGGCGACGGACAGCTCGGAGTCGTGGCTCGTGGAGCGGCGGTTGAGGTTGTCGCTGCGCACGCAGGCCCACACGTCGTCGACGACGGTGACCTTGGCGTGCACGTAGATCGGCTCTCCCCGCTCGTTCTCGAGGTCGAACACCGAGACCCGGTCGCCGCCGGCGGCGCGCAGGACGCGCAGCGCACGCACCTGCCCGTGCAGCAGGGGAACCGCCGCGACGCCACCCCGCTTCGGGTGCCGCGGCACGAGCACGACCAGGTGCAGCCCGGGCGTGCGGCGCAGCGCCGCCGCGAACGGCCGCACGGCCTCCTCCGACCAGAGGAACTGCTCCTCCAGGTAGACCAGCCGCCGGGCCCGGCGCAGCGCCTTGGCGTGGCCGGCGGCGATGCTCCGCTCCCCGTCGGGCGCGAACGGGTACCGGGGTCGGCGCGGGGGGTACGTCCGCAGCAGCTGCACCGCCGCGGCGGACGGTCCGGCCGTCGTGACCGAGGGGGGCCGCGGCCCCTCGGCGGGCGTGGTGGCGGGGCCGTGGACGACGCGGCGCAGCGTCCGCCGCACCACGTCGGAGACCACCTGCCACGGCAGCAGGGACAGCGGCGCGGGGTCCTCCCACCGTTCCCGGAACACCGTCTCGACGTCGGCCACGGCCGGTCCGCGGACCTCGGTGTGCACGTCGTGCCAGGACGGGTGCCGGCCGTAGCGGCCGCCGAAGGACATGCGCTGCCGGTCCCCGCGGTGGTCGGCGTCGTCGCGGCGGCTGTGCGCGAGGTCGAGGCTGCCCACGAAGGCCACGTCGTCGTGGGGCCGGTCGGCGTGGCGGACGACGACGAACTTCTGGTGGTGGCTGCCGAGGCTGCGCACGCGCTGGTCCAGCAGCACCTCCGCGCCGCCGCGCACCCGCTGGGCGAGGTGGCGGTTGCGGGACGGCACGAGGCGCTGCCAGTCCCAGGGGGACCTCCACACCAGGCCCTCGACGACCGCGCCGCGACGGGCGGCGGCCGTCAGCGCGTCCGCGATGGTGGGCCCGTCGTCGGTGAGCCGCTCGTCGGGGTCACCCTGCCAGTCCGCGAAGAGCACGCGGTCGCCGCGGCCCGCGTCCGCCAGCGCGGCGGCGAGCGTCCCGAGGTACTCCGCGCCGTCGACGAGCGCCCGCACGCGGTTCCCGGTGCTCCAGGCCGGCAACCGCGTGGCGTCGTTCCCCCGCTCGCGGGCGGTGAGGAACCAGTGGGCGGCGCGGTCTCGCCCCACGCTCACCGCACCACGCTCATCGCCTCGGGTGCGCACGGGACGAGGACCCCGGCACCGGCGGAGCGGGCGCCGCCGACCGGCGGGTGTGCGCGCGGGAGCGGTCTGGGGCGAGGGACACGGGGGCGGACCTTCCGCGGGGTGCGTCGGCGGGGGTCTCCACTCGCGCACCACCGTGCCACGTCGCGCGCGGCCCGGCTACTCGCGCCCGTCGCCCGGTCCCCTCACGGCCGCGCGGCCTCCGCCGGCGTCCGGTCGAGGAGCCCGCCACCGGAGTTCCCGACCGGCCCCGCAGCGGTCAGGGTCAGGGTGAACCACGCGGCACCCGAGGCGGCCGCGCGGTGGGTGAGGTCGCCGCCGCCCGCGACCGCGAGGGCGCGGGCCACCCCGAGGCCCAGCCCCGTGCGCCCCTCGTGCGTCCCGGCGGACCGGCCGGAGCGGGCGAAGAGCTGCGGGACGTGCTGCGGCGCAACGCCGTCGCCCGCGTCCACCACCTCCACCGCGACCTCCTCGCCCCGGCGGCGCGCGAGGACCCGCACGGGTGGGCGGCCGTGCTCCAGCGCGTTGCGCAGCAGCGTCGAGACGATCCGCTCGACGTGCCCGCGGTCGGCGAGCACGGTGACGTCCTGCACGGCTGCGGTGTCCACCGCGCCGGCGTCGGCCCCGAGGCGGTCGAGGAGGTCGGCCACGAGGGCCGGGACGTGCACGCGCTCGGGACCGGGGACGGGGTAACCCCGGTCCAGCCGGGCCGTGGTGAGGATGTCGTCGAGCAGGTCGTCCGCCCACTGCCCGGCCCGCCGGATGCGCGTCAGGTGGTGCCGCTTCTCCTCCTCGGACAGCTCGTGCCACGTGTCCAGCAGCAGCGCAGCCAGTTCCGTCGTGGTGGACAGCGGCTGCCGCAGGTCCCGGTCCAGGCTCGCCACGAGGTCGTCGCCGGCGCGCGCCGCGAGCCCGAGCTGCTCGCGGGTCGCGGCCAGCGCCGCCTGGTCGCGCACCCGACCCGACAGGTCGCGCACGATCGTCAGCGTGGCGTCACCCGCCTCCGCGAGCCGGACGGTGCTGGCCTCGACCGGCACCGTGCTCCCGTCCGGGCGGCGCAGGGCCGTCACCACGGGGCCGGCCGACCCCGCTCGCGGCTCCTTGCGGGCCGTCCACGCCTCGTGCTCGCCGTCCGGCACCAGCAGCAGCGACGTCGGCAGCCGCAGGAGCGTCGCGCTGCTGCGGCCGCTGAGCCGGGCGAAGGCGTCGTTGACGTAGGTGACCTGCTCGCCGTGCTCGACCAGGACGCCCTCGCCCAGGTCGCTCAGGGCGCGCAGCAGGCGGGCGTAGACGTCGCGCTGACGGCGCAGGGTGTCCTCCGCGGCGACGCGGGCGCTGACGTCGACCAGCTGGCTCGCCGCGTGCAGGGGCCGGCCGTCCTCGTCGCGCACGACGACGGTGCTGACCTGGCTGTGCACGGTGCGCCCGTCGCGGTGCCGGTGACGCACGAGACCGGTGGCGGCCTGCTCCTCGCCGTCGAGGACGGCCCGCACCGCGGTCCGGCGCGCCGGGAGGTCGTCGGGGTGGATGAACCGGGCCCAGTCGCGGCCCACCACCTCCTCGGGCGTCCTCCCGAGCACCGCGGCCCCGGCCGCGTTGATGCGCAGGACGGTGCCGTCGAGGGCGAGGTGGACGTTGCCGACGAGCGAGGCCTCGAACGCCCGCTGCAGCTCCGCCTCGCTGCGGCGCAGCGCCTCACGCTGCCGCGTCTCGCGCGTGACGTCGCGGAACACCGCGACGGCACCGCGCGGGCCGTCGGCCCCCGGCAGCGGACGTGCGGAGATCGACAGCACCGCACCCGCCGGGCACAGCTCGTTGCGCACCACCATGACCATGTCGTCGACGGGGTCACCGCTCATCGCCCGGACCAGCGGGAGTTCCTCCCGGGCCACGGGGCGCGCGCCGTCGGCGTGGAAGTAGCCGTAGTCGGGGCCCCAGGCGGACGTCCCCCCGGGCCCCGGCACGAGGAGCATGCGCTGCACGGCGGCGTTGTTGAGCCGGATCTCACCGTCGCGGTCCAGGACCCGGATGCCGTCGCTCACGTTGTCGAAGATCAGCTGCAGGAGTTCCGCCTGCTCGGCGGCCTCGCGGCGCGCGGCCTCGAGCGCGCGCTGTGCCTGCCGCTGGGCGGTGACGTCGGTCATGGCCACGACGGCGCCCAGGGGGGTGCCGTCGGCCCGCGTCATGCGGCGACCCGAGCACGTCACGATGATCGGCGGCCGGCCGCTCGGCGCGATGACGATCTCCGCGCCCGCGAAGGTGCGGTGGCGCAGGACCATCGCGAGGGGGACCCGCGAGGGCGCCAGCGGCGTGACCCCGTCGGCGTCGAACAGGTCGTAGCGGCCGGCGTGCTCGGCCGGGTCGAGGTCCGCGTCGGCGTCGAGCCCGTGGAACTCCTGCGCGGCCCGGTTGAACATCAGCAGGCGTCCGTCGGCGCCCGCCACCACGATGCCGACGTCGACGGACTCCAGCACCGCCTGCGCGAGTTCCCCGCGCGCCTCGGCGTCGGCGGCGGCGGCCTCCGCGCGCTCCTGCTGCTGCTCCGCGCGGGCCTGGGCCGCAGCCGCTTCCGCGGCCAGCCGCCGGCTGACCGCGGCGACGTCGGCCATCCGGGCCAGCAGCGCGTCGCGCTCGTCGCGGCCCAGGGCGAGGGCCAGGCCGACCGCCGTCAGCACGCCGACGTAGACCTGCACCACGACGGCGCGGGTGGGGTCGTCGACGACGAGCGCGAACGGACCCTGACCGGCGAGCGTCAGCAGCACGGCCGCCGTGCCGACGACCAGCCCGTGCACGAGGACGACGGTGGTGTCGAAGCGCAGCGCCACCCACGCGGTCAGCGCGATGAGGGGGAACACGACGGGGAGCCCGTCGAGGACGCCGAACACCAGGCCGTAGCCGAGCACCGAGCAGACGAGGACGGCGGTGGACTCCACGGCCCGCCACCCGCGCGGCCACCCCCGCGGCCGGCTGCGGCCCGCGGCGAGGAGGTACCCGATCCGGAACGCCGTGCCCGCGATCAGCAGGATGCTCACGGTGTTCCGGGTCATCCAGACCACCGCGCTCAGCCAGGACCAGGTGCCGGTGACCGCCCACACCGCCGTGGGACCCACGAGGGCACCGGCGCCGGTCGCCAGGGTGGCGGCGGTGACCAGGCGCATCAGCTGCGCGGCACCCGTGAGCGGTGCCAGCCCGCCCGCACCCCACGCGTCCGGGCACCACCGCCGGAACAGGGCCTCGAACACGAGGACCTGCACGACGTTGGCCAGGACGAACGCGCCCCCGAGCACCGCGGGCGCCCCGGTCACGACGTTGAGGGTGAAGGTGGCCGCGGCCAGCAGCCCGAGGTCGAGGACGCGCGTGCCGGCGCTGCGCTGCACGCAGAACCAGACGACGGCCACCCCGGCCGCCGGCCACACGAGGCTGAGGCTGGTCCCGTCCATCACCGTCAGCCGGCCCAGGAGGACCGCCGCGCTGAACACCGCGGCGAAACCCGCGCTGCGCAGCACCGCCGCCGCGCTCACGCGCCGACCCCGCTCACCGCGGCCGTGTGCACGACGGTGACGTCGCGCCCGGACTGCTTACCGCCGTAGAGCGCCTGGTCGGCGCGCGCGATGACGTCGGCGGCCTGCAGCCCCGGCGCCCACTGCGCGATCCCGACCGTGCAGGTCTGCCCGTGCGGCACCACGGCCCGGATCCGGTCGGCCACCTCCCGGGCGTCGGCGGCGACGCAGTTCGGCAGCGCGACGACGAACTCCTCGCCGCCCCAGCGCGCGAGGGTGTCGATGCCGCGCAGGCAGGAGGTCGCCGCCGTCGCGAACTCCCGCAGGAGGGCGTCCCCGGCGAGGTGGCCGTGCGTGTCGTTGTAGCGCTTGAAGTGGTCGAGGTCGACGAGTGCCAGGGTCAGCGGCGCACCGGTGCGCTCGGCGCGCTGGATCTCCCCGGCCACGGCGGCGTCCCAGCGGCGGCGGTTGGCGAGGCCGGTGAGGGCGTCGACCTCGGCGGCCTCGGCCAGCTGCCGCAGGAGTTCCGCGCGCTCGATGGCGTGCGCGGCCTCGCCCGACAGCGTCTGCAGGACGGGCAGGACGTGCGGGGGCGGCGACGTGAGCGGGGTCGTGAAGAAGACGCCGAGCACGCCGACGCAGCGACCGCCGGCGAGGACCACCGGCTGCCAGACGCCCGAGCGGGCGGCGGAGCCCGTGTCCGCGACGAAAACCGTCTGCCCGGAGGCGAAGACGTCCGCGCAGGGGGCCGGCACGTCGACCGAGGACGCGCCGGCCGGGAGGGGCAGGCCGGCCCGGGCACTGGTCCGCAGGCGGCCGTCGGCGTCGGGTTCGAGCAGGACGGCGGCGTCGGCACCGGTGAGCCCCAGCACGGCGTCGCAGACGGCCGCGCGGGGTTCCTCGGCGCTGGACAGCGCGCGCGAGGCCTGCGCCAGCGCCTCGACCCGGGTGGCGTGCGCGGCCAGCGCGTCGTGCGCCTCGGCGAGCGCCGCCTCGCGGACGCGGGCCCGGGTGACGTCGTTCATGGCGACGACGGCGCCCAGGAGCGTGCCGTCGGGGCGGTGCATGGTGCGGCCCGAGCACACGACCGTGCGCCGGGGCTGCCCGTGCGGGGCGATGACCATCTCCAGGCCGTCCACCGACCCGTCCCGCAGCGCGCGGTGGACCGGCACGTCCGCCGGCGCCAGCGGGGTCACGCCGTCCGCCGCGAACAGCGCGTACACCCCCGCGTGGTCGGCGGGGTCCACGCCCGCGTCGGCGTCCAGCCCGTGCCACGCCCGCGCGGTCCGGTTCAGCATGCTCAGCCGGCCGTCGGGCCCGACGACCGCGAGACCGACGTCGACCGTCTCGGCGATGACCTCGCTCAGCTCCCAGCGCTCCTCGGCCTCACCCATCACGACGGCCATGAGCTCCCGGGCCTCGGCCGCCTCCTGCGCCTGCCGTTCGGCGGAGCGGGCCTGCCGGCGGCGCTCGAAGAGGCTGACGAGGACGCCGGCCAGGTCCCGCAGCACCGCGGTCTGCGCGTCGGTGAGCCGCCCCGGGACGGTGTCGAAGACGCAGAGCGAGCCGAGCGCGTGACCGCCCGGGCTGACGAGCGGCGTCGAGGCGTAGAAGCGCACGGCCGCCAGCCGGCCGTCCACCCACGGGTTGCCGGCGAAGCGGGCGTCCCGGCCGGCGTCGGGGACGACGACGGTCTCACCGTCGAGGAAGTGCAGGGCGCACATGGAGTCCTCGCGGGCGGAGTCGCTGCCCTCGAAGCCGACGGTGGTGAGCTGGCACTGGCGGTGCTCGTCGATGAGGTTGAGGGTCGCGTGCGGCACCCCGGCCACCAGGGCGGCGGCGCGGACGACCGCGGTCAGCTCGTCGTCGACGGGGGCGTCGAGCAGCCGGTACTCGTGCAGGACGGCCAGCCGGGCCGCCTCCTGCGGCGGTGCCGTGACCCCCACGGGGCGCGTCCGGTGCAGGCCCGGGACCTCCACGGGTGCACCGGCCGCCTCGGCCGCGACGGCGAGCCAGTCGTCCTTGTCCACCCTCCCCCATCGGGACGCCCGGGGCGGCACTTGAGAGAACAACCGCCGCGGACCGGTCCTGGGGCCTTCAGCTCGAGGCCCCCGCCGTCGATGACCCGCCATGGCTCATCGGTCGCCCCCGCCCGGACGCGTCGGCGCGCTGCTGCGCGACGCGTGGGTCGTCGCGCGGCAGATGCTCACGGTGTCGGCGCTGCTGACGGTGGGCTGGTACGCGATCGTCGCGGCCGGCGGGCCGGAGCAACCGCTGCTGCCGCAGCTGCTCGCGTGGTCGCTCGCGACGTCGATGTCCGCCCGGCCGGTCGTCGCGCTGCTGAACCGCGGCAGCACCGCGGGGCGCCCCGTCCTGCGCCTGGTGCTCGTGGGCGTGCTGAGCGCCGCCGGGGTCGCCAGCTCCGCCCTGCCCAGCCTCTACCCCGTCATCATCGCCGGCACGTCGCTCATCACGCTGCCTCGCTCGCCGGGTCGGCGCACCGAGGCCGCGGCCGCGGTCGTCATGGTGGGGGGCTCGGTCGCCCTCCTCGCCGGCGTGCAGGCGGGCGTCGTCCCCACGGCGCTGCCCGTGGGCGCGGGCACCACGGTGGGCGGCGCCCTCGTCATCGCGGGCCTGGTCTTCCTGCGCTACGCGGGCGCCCTGTCGACCGAGCTCGCCGCGAGCCGCACGGCCCTGGCGGCGGAGCAGCACCTGCGGGTGGAGCAGCTGCACGAGGCGTCGACGCACGACCCCCTGACGGGCCTGCTGAACCGGGCAGGCCTCGAGGAGGTCGTGCCCGACGCCCTCGCGGAGGGCGCTCCCGGCCACGGGACGGCCCTGCTCTACCTGGACCTGGACGCCTTCAAGCCCGTCAACGACACGCACGGCCACCCCGTCGGGGACGCCCTCCTCGTCGGCGTCGCCCAGCGCCTGCGGACCGTCGTGCGCCCGGGCGACCACGTCGCCCGCGTGGGCGGCGACGAGTTCGTGCTGCTGCTGCGCGCGGTCGCCGACGAGGCCGACGTCGCCGCCGTGGCCTGGCGGGCCCGGCAGGTCGTGGGCGAGCCGGTGGCCGTCGGGGAGGTCCGCGTCGTGGTCGGCGTCAGCGCCGGGTGGGCGGTGTCGCACGACGCCTCGACCGCGTGGGAGTCGCTCGTCGTGCGGGCCGACCAGGCGATGTACGACGCGAAGCGGGCCCGTGCCGCCGCACCCCCCTCAGCCGCGGGCGCGGTCCAGGACGTGGGTGCGGAACCGCTCGGCGGCGGGCAGCAGCCGGCGCTGCGGTGACCAGGCCAGCCCGATCTCCCGGGTCGCCGCGGGGTCGCTGATCGCCACCGTGCGCACGCCCGCCTCCGCCGGCACGGCCGTCCCCGCGACCGCGACGGGCACGACCGCCACGCCGAGACCCGCGGCGACGAACCCGCGCACGGTCGGCAGGTCCCCGCACTCGTGGGCGACGACGGGCCGGAAGCCGGCGGCCGCGCAGAGGTCGTCGAACCGGCCGCGCAGCTCCGAGGTGGCCGGGAGGACGACGAAGGGCAGCGCGGCCGCCTCGGAGAAGGCCACCGAGCGGCGGCCCGCGAGCGCGTGGTCCCGGCCCACCGCGAGGTGCAGGGGCTGCCGCAGCAGGCGCTGCCAGCGCAGGGCGCCCGCGGCCGGGCGGACCGTGGTCAGCTCCAGGTCCACGTCGCCGTCCGCCCGCACGGCGCCGACGACCTCGTCGCGCAGCGGCCGCAGGTCGAAGCGCACCTGCGGGTGCCCGACCTGGAAGGTGGCGAGCAGCTCGGGGACGAGCCAGGACCCCAGCGAGGGCTGGAACGACAGGGTCACGGTGCCCGTCTCGGGGTCGAGCACCTGGTCGACGGCGGCGAGCCCGTCGTCGAGGGCGTGCAGCACGACGTCGACGTGGTGCTTGAACGCCGCTCCGGCCCGGGTCATCCGCAGCGAGCGCCCGGAACGGCGCAGCAGCGGGGTGCCCACCTCGTCCTCCAGCCGGGCCAGCGCGCGGGAGACGCCCGACTGGCTGACGCGCTCGAGCGCGCTCACGTCCGTGACGCTCGTCCCGTCCGCGACCTGCTGGAACCAGCGCAGCACCGTCGTGTCCACCGCAGGAGTCTGCGGCATGAGTCGGCGTCATGGGAAGCATGCCCGACATTCATTGGACGCATGGGGACCGCCGCCGGAGACTGGAGCCATGCCCACCACGACGAGCACCCCGACGGCCCCCT
>NZ_JAAALN010000119.1 GCF_009906795.1 Kineococcus siccus | reverse complement strand
CTCCCCCGCCCGCCCGGACCAGGTGCCGCGGTCCAGGACGACCGTGCCGCGCGACATCACCGTGCGGACCCCGCCCGACAGCTCGAACCCCTCGAACGCCGAGTAGTCGATGTTCATGTGGTGGGTGGCGGCGCTGATCGTGGTCCGCGCGGCGGGGTCGTACAGGACGATGTCGGCGTCGGAACCCGGCGCGACCACGCCCTTGCGCGGGTACATCCCGAACATGCGCGCCGGTGTCGTGGAGCACGTCTCGACCCAGCGCTGCAGCGAGAGGTGGCCGTCGGCGACGCCCTGGTGGACGAGGTCCATGCGGTGCTCGACCCCGCCCATGCCGTTGGGGATCCTCGAGAAGTCCCCGCGCCCCAGCTGCTTCTGGTCCTTGAAGCAGAACGGGCAGTGGTCGGTGGACACGACCGCGAGGTCGTCGGTGCGCAGGCCGCGCCACAGGTCCGCGGCGTGGGTCTCGTGCCGGCTCCGCAGCGGCGTCGAGCAGGCGTACTTGGCGCCCTCGAACCCGTCCTCGCCGCGCGCGCCGAGGTGGTCCTCGAGCGTCAGGTACAGGTACTGCGGGCAGGTCTCGGCGAAGACGTTGCGGCCCGTGCTGCGGGCCTCGGCGATGCGCGCCAGCGCCTGGGAGGCCGAGACGTGCACGACGTACAGGGGCGTGTCGCCCGCGACCTCGGCCAGCGCGATGGCGCGGTTGGTCGCCTCGGCCTCCATCGCGGCCGGCCGGGTGAGGCCGTGGAACACCGGGTCGGTGTCTCCGCGGGCCAGCGCCTGCTGCACGAGGACGTCGATCGCGGTGCCGTTCTCGGCGTGCATCATGATCGTCGCGCCGTTGGACGACGCGCGCTGCATGGCCCGCAGGATCTGCCCGTCGTCGGAGTAGAAGACGCCGGGGTAGGCCATGAACAGCTTGAAGCTCGTGATGCCCTCGTGCGCGACGAGCGAGTCCATGGCCTTGAGGGCGTCCTCGTCGACCCCGCCCAGGATCATGTGGAACCCGTAGTCGACGGAGCAGTGCCCCTCGGCCTTGGCGTGCCAGGCGGCCAGGGCCTCCTCGACGACCTCGCCCGTGCGCTGCACGACGAAGTCCACGATGGTCGTCGTCCCGCCCCAGGCCGCGGCGCGCGTGCCGGTCTCGAAGGTGTCCGAGGCCTCGGTGCCGCCGAAGGGCATCTGCATGTGCGTGTGCACGTCCACCCCGCCGGGCAGGACGTAGGTGCCCGTCGCGTCGATCCGGGTGTCGACGGTGAACCCGTCGCCCCCGCCGGGCGCGAGCAGCGCGGTGACCCGCTCGCCCTCGACCAGGACGTCGGTGGGCGTCGCCCCGGTCGTCGAGACCAGGGTGCCGCCCGCGATGAGGGTCCGCGCCGGTGCGGTCACGGCCGCACCAGGTCCACGTAGGAGTCGGGACGACGGTCGCGGTAGAACTGCCAGTCGGTGCGGGCCTTGCGGATGAGGCTCAGGTCGAGGTCGCGGATCAGCACCTCGGGGGCGGAGGTGCTCCCCTTGGCGCCGACGAAGTTGCCCTGCGGGTCGACGACGTAGCTCGAGCCGTAGAACTCGACCGCGTCGTCGCCGAACTCGCCCGTCTCGCGGCCCACGCGGTTGGGGACGGCCACGAAGTAGCCGTTCGCGGCGGCCGCGGTCGGCTGCTCGAGCTCCCACAGGCGGTTGGACAGGCCGGGCTTCGAGGCGTTCGGGTTGAAGACGATCTCGGCGCCCGCGAGCCCCAGGGCGCGCCAGCCCTCCGGGAAGTGCCGGTCGTAGCAGATGTAGACGCCGACGCGGCCGACCGCGGTCTCGAACACGGGGTAGCCGAGGTTCCCAGGACGGAAGTAGAACTTCTCCCAGAACTTCTCGACGTGCGGGATGTGGTGCTTGCGGTACTTCCCCAGGTAGCGGCCGTCGGCGTCCACGACCGCGGCCGTGTTGTAGAGCACCCCGGGCTGCTCCTCCTCGTACAGCGGCAGGACCATGACGATGCCGAGTTCCGCGGCCAGCGCCTGGAATCGCACGACGGTCGGGCCGGGGACGGACTCGGCGTAGTCGTAGTACCGGGCGTCCTGCGTGATGCCGAAGTACGGGCCGTGGAACAGTTCCTGGAAGCACACGACCTGCGCGCCCTGCGCGGCAGCCTGCCGGGCGTACTCCTCGTGGGCCGCGACCATGCTCTCCTTGTCACCGGTCCAGGTGGTCTGGACGAGTGCTGCGCGCACCGTGGTCATGGGGGCTCCTCGTGCTGCGGGACGGCCGGGCGGCGGCGGTGCCGCCGGGACCGTCAGGATTGCCCGGCCGGACGGTCGCGGCAAGGCTCTCCGCCCCCGGTTTCCGGCGACTACGGTGTGCACGTGCACAACGGCCGAAACGTGGCGGAAACCGCGGCGCTGCGATCGGTCCTGCTCGAGCTGCTGAGCGAGGTCGACGCGCTGTCGGCGACGTTCGTCGCGCAGCTCCTGCAGGTCGTGCCGTACTCCGACGGTGCGGTGGACCGGGCGCGGTTGCTCGCCGACGGGGTCGGGACCTACGACCGCGTGCTGCGCCGGCTGGCGGACCTGCCCGTGCCCGAGCGGCTGGTGGAGCTGTCGCGCGAGGTCGGCCGCAGCCGGGCCGCCCTCGACGTCCCGCTCGGTGCGCTGACCACCGGAACGCGGCTGCACTTCCGCGTGCTGTGGGAGGTGCTCGCGGAGCGGCTGAGCCCCGCGGACCTGGCTGCGGCCGTGACGCTGCCCGTGCAGCTGTGGCAGGCGGTCGAGGAGCACTCCCTCGACGTGCAGGTGGGTTTCCACGAGGCAGCGACCGCCCTGGCGTTCGAGCGCGGCCGGGACCGCCGCCGCGTCGTCGAGGCGTTCCTCGGCTCCGACGGCGAGGACGAGGGCGTGGTGGCCCGCGCCGCGAGCGTCCTGGGCCTGGGCCGGCACGCCGACGTCCTGGTCGCGGTGGTCCCGGCCGCCGCCCAGGCCGCGCTGACGGCCGCCCTGCGCGCCGCCCCGGGGTCCGGGCTGCAGGTGCACCCGTGGCAGGGCGCCGCGGTGGTGCTGGGCGTGCGCCGCCGCGACGGCCGGGCGCGCGACGAGGCGGCCGACCCGCTGCCGGCGGTCCTGCGCTCGGTGCCCTGCGGTCTCGGCCCGCTCGCCCACGGGCTGGCGCGGGTGCCCCGCGCGGTGCGGGTCGCCGAGCAGGTCGCCGCGGCGCTCCCCGCGGGGACGACCGGCCCGCGCAGCCTCGTGGACGTCGCCGTCGGGGTCGCGGCGCACCAGCTCGGGCCGCTGCGCGAGGACGTCGTCCGCGACGTCCTCGGTGACCTCGTCGCGGTCCCCGCCCCCGAGCGGGCGCGGTTGCTCGAGGCGCTGGAGGTGTTCGCGGCGACGGGGTCCGTCGCGGCGACCGCCGAGCGGCTGTTCTGCCACCGCAACACGGTCCTGAACCGGTTGCGCCGGACCGCGGAGCTGACGGGTCACGAGCCGACCGTCCCCGCCGAGGCCGCGGTCCTGCTGCTCGCAGTGTCGGCCTGGCGTCAGCTGGGGGACGCCGACGGCTGAGGCGGTGCCCGCTCCCGCCCCGGCTGGCGCGCCACCGGTGGATGCCGTGACGGAGAGCGAGGCGGTCGGTACTTGCCCGGCGGGAAAGTCCCGAGGTACTTTCCTCACAGGCAAGCGCTACCGACCGGGAGGACGACACCGTGGACGCGAACGAAGCCCGAGACGCACTGACCCTCGTCGCCCGGCGGCGGCAGCAGACCGTCACCGCCGGCAGCGCCGCCTGGTCCGCGCGCGCGACCTGGAGCACCTGCGCGAGCGTCCTGGCGCTGGGGGTGCTCACGGACGTCGGGATGATCTGGCTCTGGGTGCTCCTGATGGTCATGGGCGTGGGGGTGGCCTGGAACAACGGGGTGCGCCTGCGGTCCACTGCCGCCTCGCGCCGCTGGCGGGTGGCGCTGGTCGGCTCCTTCGTCGTCGCCTACCTCGCCTACGTCGCCGGTCAGTTCCCGGCGCGCGCGCTGGACTGGCCGCTGCCGAACACCGTCGGTGCCGCCGCGGCGTGCCTCGTCATCGTCACCCTGGTCCGCGCCGTGCACGCCCGCCTGGCCGGGAGCCTGCGCCCGTGACCGGCGGGCGCGAGGTGACCGACCTCCCCGCAGTGGGTGCGGCTCCGGAAGGTCCTGTGCGTCCGAGCACTCCTGCGCCGTCGATCGACGAGTTCCTGCACACCCCCGCGCGCCTCGGCATCTGCTCGCTGCTGGCTCCCGCCGAGTGGGTGACGTTCTCCTTCCTGCGGGAGAGCATCGGGACGAGCGACTCCGCGCTGTCGAAGCAGCTGACCGCGCTGGAGCAGGCGGGGTACGTGGAGAGCCGCAAGGACCGTGCGCTGCGCCGGCAGACGTCGCTGCGCCTGACGGCGGCCGGTCGCGTCGCCTTCGAGGCCTACCTGCGCAGCCTCGAAGACCTCCTGGCCCGCGCCCGCGGCATCACCTGACCGCCTGCGCCGCAGAGCGCCGGAACGACGCCGGGGTTCGCGTCTCGCCATGCCCCATGCCTCATGCGTCAAGCCCCATGCCTCAGGCCCCATGCCTCAGGCCCCATGCCGCGAACCGCCTCACCGCCGACGGCGTCGCAGTCCTCGCCGACACCTGCCGCGAGGTGGTCGAGCCCGCTGCAGCGGAAGGCCCGGTGGAGTTCGCCCGTCCGCACCCCGGCGGCTCCCCGCGCCGTGCACGCGCGCCCCTGCCGCCGGGGGCCCGCAGCCCTACCGTGGCGGGGTGAGCCAGAGCGACCCGGACGCCACCCCGTGGGAACCCCCGCTCGCCGGGTCCGAGGCGGCGCACCTGCTGGGTGCGCTGGACCGGCTGCGAGCGACCTTCCGGTGGAAGGCCGACGGCCTGGATGCCGACGAGCTCCAGGCGCGATCGGGTCCGTCGGCCCTGACGCTGGGTGGGCTGCTGAATCACCTGGCTCTCGTGGAGGACCACGCCTCGACGGTGACGCTGACCGGTGGACCGTTCGCGCCCCCGGGCGCGGACGACCTCGGGGCGGACGAGTTCGCGACGGCAGCCCTCGACTCCCCGCAGTCCCTGTACGCGCTCCACGACGGGGCGGTCGAGCGCTCGCGCACCCGGTTCGCGGCGTTCCTCCGCGAGCACGACCTCGGCGCGCCCGTCGCGGTGGCGACGCCGGCGGGGGAGCACGCGAGCGCGCGGCGGCTCGTGTTGGACCTCGTCGAGGAGTACGGCCGCCACACGGGTCACGCGGACCTGTTGCGGGAGGCGGTCGACGGGCGTGTGGGCGAGGACCCGCCGCCCGGGTGGCGGCCAGGGGCCGGCTGAGACGTGGCCACGACCTCGCGCCCGAGAGGCCAGAAGTAGCGGAGTCGTTGCAGCACAAGAAGTGACGTTGGCACTCGAACGTCTGTTCGAGTAGACTGCGGACATGACGTGGACCGACGTGCACCCCCTCGAGCAGCCGTTCGCGGCGCTGGAGGGGGCGTTGCGGGAGGTCCGGGGGAGCAGGGCGTCGACGTTCTCGGTGGCCTCGGCGCAGGAAGCCGTGACCTCGTTCCTGCGGTTGCGGCACCAGGCCGATGCGACCTACCTGCACCTGGTCCGGGTCCTGGGCGAGGCCGGTTCCTCCGGGTCGTCCACGGCGCGGTTCCTGGCGTGTGCGCCGAACCACCTGCCGCCTGGCCAGGCCCGTCGGGACGTGGAGGCCGCGACGGTCACCGATCCGTCGGTGACGTGGGACGGGGTGATCGGTGGGGTCGACGGCGACCGGGGCGCGTCGCAGCACCTCGGTGACGCCCTCGCCGCGGGGGACGCCTCCCGGGCTCACGTGGACGTGGCGGTGAAGGCGTTGTCGCGGATCCCGACCCCGATCCGACGGGGCACGAGCACCCTTGTCGATGCCGTCACGGGTGAGCTCGTCGAGCACCGCAACGCCGAACTGCTGGATGCCCACGTGACCCGCCTCGCCGCGGCGTACTGCCCGGCCGTCGCGGGTCGACTGGCCCGGGAACTGATCCTGACCATCGATCCCGACCACGAGGACCGCACCTTCCGCGATCCCGACGCCTTCGCCCGACGAGGCTTGGTGTTCGGTCCCCTCGTCGACGGCATGTCCCGGATCACGGTGGACCTGGACGAGACCACCACGGTCATCGTGAAGCAGGCCCTCAACGCCGCGTCCGCCCCCACACCGGTGTCGGTGGGCGAGGACGGTGACCTGATCCGCGACCAGCGCTCACTGCGCCAACGCGACGCTGACGCCTTCGTCACCCTGATCCAGCGCGGCGCCGCCGCCAGCGACCCCGCGGTCGCGGAGACCGCCCGGATCTGCGTGGTCGCTACCGTGGCCGACGTGCAGGCCGCGGTGGAGCACCGCGATGCCCAGACCACCGCTGTCGTCGAAGGCCACGGTCCCGTCTCCACCGCGACGCTGGGCCACCTCGTCTGCGGGGCAACCTTTCAGCGGGTCCTGACCACGCCGGCCGGTGCGGTCCTCGACCTCGGACGCAGCACTCGCCTCGCGACCCGCAGCCAGCGCACCGCCCTCGCGGTCCGCGACGGCGGGTGCGCCGCTCCCGGGTGCACCACCGCCCCGTGGGCGTGCGAAGCGCACCACTTCCCCGCCTGGGAGCACGGCGGCACCACCGACCTGGACCGGATGGTGCTGCTCTGCCCGGCCCACCACCGGGCCTGGCACGCCCACCACCTCGAGGTCCGGCTGCGCCCGGACCGCACCGTCGAAGCCCGCTGGATCCACCACGACCCGCGGTGGCCCGGTAACTCCACACCGCACCCCTGGGTGCGCAACACCTACCCGACGACCGCGCCGCGACCCGCGAGCTCGGACGGCGCCTGCGCCCGCCCGACACCGATCCACCCGAACTCCGGGCCGGCTGAAGCCCCGACCGGAACGCTCGGCGTGGTGGCCGACGTGGGAAACGGGTGGGGGATCGGGCACCGCGGGAGCTAGCGTCCTGGGCGTGCGCGACGCCGATCACCCCGACGCAGGTCGCGGTGGGGGAGACCTTCCGGGTCCTGCCCCGCGCGCCGAGGACGTGCGCATTGCCCTGCAGGCGCACTGGGAGCTGGGACCGGTCGCGGTGTCGTCCCTCTCGGGCGGGATGAACTCGGCCACCTGGGCCGTGGCCGGCGAGGAGGACCCCCGCCGGCGGTGGGTGGCCAAGCTCGTCCGGGCCGACCAGCGCCCGGAGTTCCTGCGCGGGCTCGACGCCGCCCGTCGCGTCCAGGCGGTCGGCATCCCCACCGGAGTCCCGGAACCCACCCGCGGCGGGGCCTGGAGCCAGGACGTCGCGGGCGGCGTGCTCGCGCTGCTGCGCTGGGTCGACGGCGAACCCCTCGACGGTCCGGGTACCCACGAGCAGACGCTGATGGGCACCACGCTCGGCCGGGCGCACCACGCGCTGCGCGACACGACGGCCGTCACGGCCGGCACGTCGGACCCGGCGAGGTCCTTCCCGGCCTGGGTCGACGTCGACGCCGACCACCTGGCCGTGGAGGAGTGGGTCCGCCCGGCCGTGCGCGCCGCCCTGGCGCGGTACGCGGGGCTCGTCGAGGGCGCGGGGACCGGGCTCACGTGCGGGGTCCTGCACGGCGATCCGGCGCAGGACGCGTTCCTGTGGTCCCCCGTGCTGCGGCGGTGCGGCCTGATCGACTGGTCGAGCGCGCTGCGCGGGCCGCTGCTGTACGACCTGGCCAGCGCCACCATGTACGTCGGCGCTCCGGACGCCGGGGACGCCCTGGTGCAGGCGTACGCGCGCACGGGCCCCCTGTCCGCGGCGGAGATCACCCTCGGCCTCGACGTCCTGCTGCGGGTGCGCTGGGCCGTGCAGGCCGACTACTTCGCCCGCCGGCTGGCCACCGACGACCGCACGGGCATCAGCGACCCGGCCGACAACCTGAAGGGGTTGCGCGACGCCCGAGACTCCCTCGGGCGCCACGGGTGACGGCGGCACCGGCGGGTCAGGGCTGGCGGCGCTCCACGTGCCAGCGCGAGGGCTCGTCCAGGGGTGCGGGGGTCCCCGCGGCGTCGGTGAGGAACACCAGGCGGTCGTGCAGGCGCGACGAGCGGCCCTGCCAGAACTCCACCTCCCACGCCCGGACGAGGTACCCGCCCCAGTGCGGCGGCACCGGCACGTCACCGGCCGACCCGGTGTCGGGCCACCGCAGTCGGAGCTCCGCCTCGCGCTCGTGCAGCGCAGCGGCGGAGGCGACGGGTTCCGACTGCTCGCTCACCCACGCCCCGATCCGCGAACCGTAGGGCCGCGAGGCGAAGTAGGCCTCGGTCTCGCTGCGGTCCACGGCCGCGGCGGCTCCCCGGACCGCGACCTGGCGCTGCAGGCCGACCCAGCCGAACAGCAGGGCGACCCGGGGGTCGTGCGCGATGCCACGCGCCTTGCGCGAGCGCTGGTTCGTGTAGAAGACGAAACCCCGGCCGTCGACCGCCTTCAGCAGCACGGTCCGCGCCGACACCCCGTCGGGGGTGGAGGTCGCCACCGTCATGGCGTTGGGTTCGGTCAGCGCGGCCGCGACGGCCTGGGAGTACCACCGCTCGAACTGCGCGAGGGGCGTGGCTGCGAGGTCGGCCTCCGCGAAGGGGGCGTCGTCGTAGTCGACACGGCGCTGCGCTGGGTCCTCCACGCCGACAGCGTAGGCGGGTCCCGGCGCGCGGCCGCGGCCCCCTCGCCGGCGGCCTAGCCTGGCGGGCGTGGACATCACCTACCACTGGCGCGGACCGGTCACGAACGCGGCGCTGAACGCGTTGCACGCCGAGGGTTTCGACCACCCGGTCCGGGCCGAGGACGTCGTGGCGCGCCTGCAGCGGCACAGCCTCGGCTGGGTGTGCGCGACGGGCGAGGAAGCAGAACTGCTGGGTTTCGTCAACGTCGCGTGGGACGGCGGGACGCACGCCTTCCTGCTCGACACCCTCGTGGCCGCCGCCCACCGGCGGCGCGGGATCGGGCGGGACCTGGTGCGCACGGCCGCGGACCACGCGCGCGACGCGGGCTGCGCCTGGCTGCACGTGGACTTCGAGGCCCCGCTGCGCGACTTCTACGTCCGCTCGTGCGGGTTCAGCCCGACGTCGGCCGGCCTCGTCGCGCTGTGGGGCGGCGTCGCCGCAGCCCGTTGACCAGCCCGCAGTGCTGTGGCACGGTGCCGGAAAGCGCATTCCCCGACGCGACGGAGCGAGCCGATGGATCCCGGGCGCCTCAGCCTGAACCAGATCACCGTGAACTCCTGGAGCCTGGAGGAGGCCGTCGAAGGCTGCGTGCGCCACGGGATCGGCGGCATCGCGCTGTGGCGCGACAAGATCGCCGCCGCGGGCCTGGACCGCGCGGCGCGGCTGGTGCAGGACGCCGGGCTGCGGGTCACGAGCGTGTGCCGCGGCGGGATGTTCACCGATCCGGCCACGCCGGCCGCGGCGGTCCTCGCGGACAACCGGCAGGCGGTGGAGGAGGCCGCCGCGCTGGGCGCCGACGTCCTCGTCCTGGTCTGCGGGGCGCTGCACGACACGGACCTCCCCGGCGCCCGGCGACGCGTCCGGGACGGGATCGAGGCGCTGCTCCCGCACGCCGCGGCCGCCGGCGTGCGCCTGGGCGTCGAACCCCTGCACCCCATGATGATCGGCGTCCGGTCGGTCGTGGTCTCCCTGGCCCAGGCGCTGGACCTCGCGGAGGAGTTCGACGACGAGCACCTCGGCGTCGTCGTCGACGCCTACCACGTCTGGTGGGACCCCGCGCTGGCCGAGCAGCTGACCCGGGCCCACGGTCGCGTCCTGGGGTACCACGTGTCCGACTGGAAGGCCTCGACCTCCGACCTGCTGCTGGACCGCGCGGTCATGGGCGACGGCCTCATCGACCTGCCGTGGCTGTCGGCGCGCGTCGCGGAGACGGGATTCTCGGGCGGCGTCGAGGTCGAGGTCCTCAGCTCCGCGCTCTGGGCGCAGGACCCCGACGAGGTCCTGCGGACGGTGCGGCGGCGGTTCGAGGACTGCGTGTGAGCACCGGGTTCGTCCTGCGCGACGAGGGCCGCGACGGGGCCCCCGTCGCCCTCGTGCTCCCGGGCCGCGGGTACGACGTCGACCAGCCGCTGCTCGCCCGGGCCCGCGCCGTGCTGCTCGCGCGCGGCTGGCGGGTGCGCTCGCTGGCGTGGGAGGGACCGCCCCCCACCTCGACGCGCGAGGTGCGGGACGTGGGCGAGCGGCTGTGCGAGTCCGCGCCGCGGTTGCTCGTCGCGAAGTCGCTGACGTCGCGCCTGCTGCCGCTGGCCGTCGAGCGCGGCCTGCCGGGGTGCTGGCTCACGCCCCTGCTGCACGAGGAGGAGGTGCGGGCCGCCGTCTCAGCCGTCGCGGGCCGGGCCGCGGGCGCCCCGGCCCTGCTCGTGGGCGGCGCGGCCGACGAGAGCTGGGACTCCTCCGTCGCCCGCGCGTCGGGCCACCGGGTCGTCGAGGTGCCGGGCGCGGACCACTCCCTGGAGGTGCCGGGACGTCCCGAGGCCACGGCGGCGGCGCTCGCCCTCGTCGGTCAGGAGCTGGCCGCGTTCAGCGACCGCGTCGTCGCGGGGTCCGGCTCACCGCCGTAGAAGCGCTGCAGGAGCTGCTCGAACGGTGCGGCGTCCGCGGTGCCCGCGGCGGCGCGGGCGAACAGCGTGGCGCTCGAGCGCAGCTTGACCGCGTCCACGGGACCGAGCACCGCGGCCGCGTCGGTCGTCCCGGTCGCGAGCAGGGCCGCCGCGCACTCCCGCAGCCGCGCGCCCAGGACGGGGTGCGCGAGGTACTCCCTCGCCTCGGCCGCGTCGCGGAGGGCGTAGCGCACCGCCGTCTCGCTGCGGCCCAGACCCGCGAGCTGAGGGAACACGAACCACATCCAGTGCGTGTCCTTGCGGGCGGCCCGCAGCTCGGCGAGCGCCCGGTCGTACGTCCCGCCGGCGTCCTGCGCGACGACGAACCGCTCGAGCCCGCTGTCGCTCACGCCCGCGGCCACGCCCGGGACGCAGGACGCGCCCGGGACCGTCGACGGTCCCGGGCGCGCCCGGCGAGGTGAGGACCTCTCACTCGCCGATCTTCGTGTCGGCCGCGTCCTCGGCCTTGTCGATCTGCTCGGCGTGACCGCCGCCCGTCTTCTGGTCGACGGCGTCGCCCGCCTTGTCGATGCCCGCGTCGCTGGCCTTCTCCGTGATGTCGTCCAAGCCCGGCACGTCTACCTCCTGGGTCGCAGCGTCCGTGGGACCTCGCGGCCCCACCGGCGCCAGTGTCGAGCCGTCCGGTGCCGCGCGCGACCGGGAGCGCCCGGCCCCGTCGTCCGCACCGCCCGGGACCGCCCGTCCCGCGGGCCCGTCCCGCGTGCCGCCGTTCGGGGCACGCGGCCTCAAGCGGTGCGCCTCCGCCTCCGACCCACCTCTCGAGGGCGGGAGCGCCGCGAGGGTCCCGCCTGCCGTCACCCGCGCCGGCCGCGGGACACGAGCCAGAGGATGGACGACCTTGATGCACGTCCCCACCCGCCGGGTCAGCGTCGCGCTGGTGCTGACCCTGACCGGTCTGCTCGCGGTGAGCGCACCGGCCGAGGCCCTGACGCCCCCGCCCCCCGCGAGCGTCGCCGCGCCCCTGAGCGGGGCGGGCGCTGCGGCGCACGACGTCCCGGCCGACCCGGAGGACAACGGGGACGCGCCCGACGACCCCGTGGGGTCGCCCCAGACGACCGTGCGGCCCGGCTCCACCGCGCGGGTGCGCGGCACCATCGTCAACGTCGAGCTGGGCGAGGAGATCGGCGTCCTGGTCCAGACCGGCACCGAGCTGGTCCGGGTCGAGGGCGACGGCGTCGAGGAGCTCGCGCCGGACACCCGCGTCGACCTGCGGGTCAGCGCCGACGCCTCGCGGCCGGACGTGGTCCGCGTCGTCGACACCGTCGCGGTCGCCGCGGCCACGCCCGGCACCACGACGACAGGCACCACGACGACGGGCACCACGACGACGGGCACCCCGACGACGGGCACGACGACCACGACCACGGCGAGCCCGACCACCGCGGCCCCGCACCGGGTCAAGGTCGCCCTCGTCGCGCCGCGCGGCACCGTGCCCGCCGACGTGACCGCGGCGGACGTCCCGGGCCTGGTGCGCGGCGCCTCGGACTACTGGTCCCGCCAGACCGGTGGGCAGGTGTCCTTCACCCTCGACACGGTGCGCGACTGGACGCAGTCCTCCTACGGCTGCAGCGACTTCCGGGAGATCTGGTCCGACGCGCAGGCCGCGACCGGCTACCGTGGCGAGCCGGGGGAGCACCTGCTCGTGGTGGTGCCGCGGGCGGCGTACGAGAGCGGGGGCTGCTCCTACGGCAAGGCCACGATCGGGTCCGGCGCGGCGTCGGGGGGCATGCTGCTGGTCGCCGACACGCTGCCCGCGCTCGTCAGCCACGAGCTCGGCCACAACCTCGGCCTGGACCACGCCAACGCCGTCTACGGCCCCGTGGCGGACTCCTCGGCGGCCACGGGCGCTGGCTGGGCGCCGGGGACGACCTTCGTCGAGTACGGCGACGTCCAGGACGTCATGGGCTGGTCCGGCGCCACGGTCGGCACCTCGTCCCTCAACGCCGTGCACCGCGACCAGATCGGTCTCTTCGCCGACGAGGTGCAGCTGGTCACGGCCAGCGGTGACGTCGCCCTGCGGCCGACGGGCGGTCCCGCGGGGGGCACCAAGGTCGCCAAGGTCGTCGACGGCGCCGCCACCTACTACCTCGAGTACCGGACCCCGACGGGCGCCGACGCGACCACCTTCGGCGACTGGCGCGCGCCGACGCCGGGCGTGCGGGTCCTGCGCAGCGACCTCGCCCGCCCGGCGGCCCGGCGCAGCGTCGTGCTCGACCCGACCCCCAGCGGGCGCAGCGACTTCGACCAGGTCGTCGGGGTGGGCGAGACCTTCCACACGGTCGACGGGCGGCTGCACGTCACCGTCGAGGCCACCGCGGACGGCGTGGCCACGGTCGGCGTCCGCTTCGGCGCCCCGGTCGCCGAGCCGGTCGCCCTGCCCGGCGCGCCGGTCGTCACGGACGTGCGCAGCCCGGCCCCCGGCGCGGCCGGCGTGACGTGGACGGCGGCCGCCGGTGGCGGCGGCACGATCAGCGGCTACGTCGTGACGCCCTACCTGGGCGCGGTGGCGCAGTCCGCCAGGGCCCAGACCCTGCCCGCGGCGGCGCGCACGGCCACGTTCTCGGGGCTCGCGGCCGGCGGCTGGTCGTTCGGGGTCGTGGCGCGCAACGAGCAGGGCAGCGGGGCCGAGGCGCGGTCGGCCGTGCTGGCCGTCGCCGACCCGGCGCCGGTCGTCACCCCGGAGCCGACCCCCGCACCGGTCGTGACGCCCGTCCCCGTCG
>NZ_JAAALN010000118.1 GCF_009906795.1 Kineococcus siccus | reverse complement strand
CGGCAGTGCCGCGCCGGGAGCGCCGGGGGCGGGCTGAGCCGCCGCCGCGGCGGCACCCGCGGGGCCCGCGGCCGGTGCGCTCACGAGGGAGGCCGGCACCGTCGTGCCCGTCGTCCCTGTCGTCCCCGTCGTCCCCGTCGTCCCCGACCGGTCGACCCAGGGCTGGGTCGTCCGCGGCGCGGAGGACCACGGCTGGACCGTCCCGGGCGGGACCGTCCCGGACGGGGTCGTCCCGGGCTGGGTCGTCCCGGGCTGCGGGCTCCCCGGCTGCGAGGTCGCGGGCTCCGTCGTCCAGGGCTGGGTGGTGGCGTGGCGGACGGGCAGCGGCAGCGGCAGCCGCGTCGCCGCACCCTCCGGTGCGGTGGTGAGCCCCGGGGCGCCGGCGGTGTCGCCGGGCCCGGGAGCGAGCCGCGCGGCCGCCGCGGCGGGGGGCCCGGCCACCGTCGCGGGCACGAGCGCCGGCAGCGCGCGGGGCGGGAGCGTGGCCAGCCCGAGCCCGACCAGCGAGGGGTCCACGGCCGGCGGGGCGGGCGGCGGCGCGGCCGGGCCGTGCGCGTCGGCGTCCCCGGCGCTCCCCCCGGTCCCGGCGCCGAGGTCCGCGACCGCCTGGTCGAAGGACTCCGCGAAGCCGGCGCCGCGCTCGCCGCCGGCGCGGGCGGGAGCGGCGGGGGCCGCGGTGGCGACGGGCAGCACGGCGATCGTGGGGGTGCTCACGCGAGGCCTCCGAGGCTGGCGGTGATCTTGCGGACGTAGTTCTGGGTCTCCGGGAACGGCGGGATGCCGCCGTGCTTGCGGACGTTGCCCGGGCCTGCGTTGTAGGCGGCGAGCGCGAGCGAGACGGTGCCGAAGGTCTTCACGTGCGCGCTGAGCAGCCGGCCCGCACCGTCGATGGCCTGGGCCGGGTTCATCGGGTCGATGCCCATGCCCCGGGCCGTGGCCGGCATGAACTGCATGAGCCCGAGGGCCCCCGCGGGGCTCTTGGCCCTCGGGTCGTAGCCCGACTCCTGCTTCGCGACCGCGGACAGCAGACCCGACGGCAGGCCGTACTTCCGCTCGGCGGCCGTGAACGCGGCGTCGTACGGCGCGGACTTCGCGGTGCTCGCGACGGGGCTCGTGAGCCCCGCCGGGCGGACGTAGTCGGAGGCGCTGCTGCCGGCCGCCGGGGTGAGCAGCGCCGCGGCCGCGAGGCCCGCGCCCGCCGCGGCGGTGGCCGCCGTGGTGCCGAGGCGGCGGATGGTCATGGGGGTCTCCCACACCTTGGAGATCTTCACGACGTCGCCCGTCTTCGGGGCGTGCAGCATCTGCCCGTCCCCGACGTAGATGCCGATGTGGTGGCCGTTCTCGAGGACGACGAGGTCGCCGGCCCTGGCGTTGGCGAGCCCGCCGCGCACCTCGACGCCGGCCCCGGCCTGCTGGGCGGCGGTGCGGGGCAGCGTGATCCCTAGCTCCTTGGCCGCGGTCTGGATGAGCCCCGAGCAGTCGAGGCCCTTGTCGGGGTTCGTGCCACCCCACAGGTACGGCACGCCGAGGTACTTCCTCGCCGTGGCGAGCAGCTGCTCCCCCGTCGTGCCGCTCGCCCCGTAGCCCGGGTCGACGGCGCGCGCGCCGCGCACGACGGACCCGCCCGAGGAGGACAGGACGCTGGCGAAGTCACCGGTCGCGGCCTCGGCAGCGGCCGGGGTCTCGGCCGGGGCCGTCCGCAGCGAGGCGGGACGGGCGTAGGGGTTGGCGGCCGCGAAGGAGGCGATGCGGTCCTGGATCTCGGCGATGCGGGCCTGCACCTCGGCGACGGGGCTCACAGGTCGTTCCCTTCCCGGCGGGCGCGCCGGCGGGCGCGGGCGGCGAACTCGGCGACCGTGCGGTCGTCCAGCGCGTTCTGGTCGGCGGCCAGGGCGGCCTGCTCCTGGGCGATCTCGTGCCGTTCGACGAGGCGCTCCAGCGAGCGCTCGGCGCGGCGGGCGCGCGCCCACTGGGCCTGCCGCTGCCCGACCTCGCTCTCGGCCATGGCCGTGAGCGCGCGGGTGGCGTCGAGGTCGGCGACGAGCGCGGCGCGGCGGGCCACGCCGGCGGTCCAGGCCAGCATGCTCTCGTCGGACAGGTGCGCCTGGCCGAGCTCGTGGCGCACGCGGGCCGCGCTGCGCTGGCGGTTGCGCAGCACGGCGTTGGCGGCGGCGAGCTCGCCCTTGGCGAACTCCTGCTGCACCTTGCGCAGCTTCAGCAGCGCGAGGATGGCGCGCGCGCTCACGCGCCGCCCCCGAGCGTCGCGGCGAGCCGGGCGAGCTGCGCCCAGGCCTGCTCGGCGGGGGTGATCTCGTCGATGTCCTGGCGCAGGAAGGCGTTGATGGCGGGCAGCGCGGCGACGGCGGCGTCCACGTCGGGGTTCGCCCCGGGCTGGTAGGCGCCGACCTCGATGAGCTCCTTGGCGTCGCGGTGCGCGGCCAGCACGCGGCGCAGCGTCGTGGCCAGGGCCCGCTGCTCCTTGCTGGTGACGCGGCCGGCGACGCGCGAGACGGAGTCGAGGACGTCGATGGTCGGGAAGTGCCCGGCCGTGGCGAGCTTGCGGTCCAGCACGACGTGGCCGTCGAGGATCGAGCGGGCGGAGTCGGCGATCGGCTCGTTGTGGTCGTCGCCGTCGACGAGGACCGTGTAGATGCCGGTGATGGAACCGACGACGCCGGGCCCGGCGCGCTCCAGCAGGCGCGGCAGCAGCGCGAACACCGACGGCGGGTACCCGCGCGTCGCGGGCGGTTCGCCGACGGACAGCCCGATCTCCCGCTGCGCCATGGCGACGCGGGTCAGGGAGTCCATCATGAGGACGACGTCGGCCCCCAGGTCCCGGAACGACTCCGAGACCGCGGTGGCCGTCATGGCGGCGCGCAGCCGCAGCATGGGCGCCTCGTCGGAGGTGGCGACGACGACGACCGAGCGCGCGAGGCCCTCGGCCCCCAGGTCGTCCTCGAGGAACTCGCGGACCTCGCGGCCGCGCTCACCGACGAGGGCGAGCACGGAGACGTCGGCCGCGGTGCCGCGGGCGATCATCGACAGCAGCGAGGACTTGCCGACGCCGGAACCGGCGAAGATGCCGAAGCGCTGGCCGCGGCCGGCCGGCACGAGCGTGTCGAGGGCGCGCACACCCAGTCCGAGGGGGCTGGCGACGCGCTGGCGCGAGAGCGCGGGCGGCGGTGCCGCGTGCAGCGGCGAGCGGGGCGCCCCCAGCAGCGGCGGTCCGCCGTCGAGGGGGTTGCCGAGCGCGTCGACGACCCGGCCGAGCAGGGCGGGGCCGACGGGGACGGTCGAGGGGCGGCGGGTCGCGACGGCGGGCGCGCCCGCGGCGAGGCCCGTGAGGTGGCCCAGGGGCAGGCAGCGCAGCCGGCCGTCCTCGACGGCGACGACCTCGGCGGGGATGCGGGCCGCGTCACCCGCGCGGCCGAGCCACAGGGTCTCCCCCACGGCCGCCGCGATCCCCGAGACCTCCACGGAGAGACCGACGATGGAGCTGACGCGACCGCTGACGAGCGGCCGGGCGGCGTCGACGGCGCGGTCCACCTGCCCCCGCAGCACGTCCCGCACGTCGCCGGCCAACCGGCTCGACACGAGCGTCGTCCCGCCCACGCTTGCTCCCCTGCTGCTCGTGCTGCTCGGACGAGGCCCCCGGCGACCGGCGGTCAGGCCGCGGTGACGGGTTCCTCCACGACGCCGGACTCGCCGTCCGGGCCGCTGACGAGAGCGTCGAGGGCCCGGGCGACGCTCGCCCGCAGGCGCGCGTCGACCTCGGTGTCCCCCTGCCGGGCGATCGCGTCACCCGGCTGGAGGCCCCCGTCGGCCACGAAGCTCACGCCCGGTGCATCGGCAGCGGCCGCCGATCCCTTGAGGCCGTCACCCGTGAGGGCGATCAGGTCGTCCGGGTGCACACGCACCGTGACGGCGATGCCGGGGGCCAGCGGGCGCAGGGCCCGCTCCACGGCGTCGCGCACGGGGGACGCGGCGAACTCCAGCTCGCGGTCGAGCACGGCCCCCGCGAGGTCCAGCGCGAGTTCGAGCACGGTGTCCGCGAGGGACCCGACGAGCGGTTCCTCGCGGGCCAGGAGGTCCGCGGCCGCCGCCGAGACGGCCGAGGTGGCCCGTCCCAGCGCGGCGCGGCGCTGCGCCTCGTGCGCCCGGGCGGTCGCGTCGGCCGCGTCCCGCTCGGCGGCCCGCTCGGCCGCGGCCCGCTCGGAGGCGAGCTGCATGCCGCGCGCCCACCCGGCCGCGTAGCCGGAGGCCCGCGCGGACTCGCGCATCGCCTCGACCTCGGCGCCGCCCGGGACCTCGAAGGTCGTGAAGGGCCGCTCCCGCGGCGCGGCCGGCCCCGCGCCGCGGGACCCGGCCGGCGCCGCGAGGAACACCCGCGGGCTCGCGGCCGGGGCCGTGCTCGCGGGGGTGAAGCCGCGGTCAGGAGACGAAGTCATCTTCGCTCCCGGCTCGCGACAGGACGATCTGGCCGGACTCCTCGAGGCCGCGGATGACCTGGACGATCTTCGTCTGGGACTCCTCGACCGCGGAGGTGCGGACCGGGCCCATCATGTCGATCTCCTCGAGCAGGTTCTCCCGCGCCCGCTCGGAGACGTTGCGCAGGATCTTGTCGCGCACGGCCTCCTTGACGCCCTTCAGCGCCGTGGCGAGGTCCGCGGTCTCCACGCCGCGCAGCACGAGCTGGATCGCCCGGTCGTCGAGGGTCGTGATGTCCTCGAAGACGAACATGAGGGCGCGGATCTCCTCGGCGAGAGGCGCGTTGACCTTCGCGAGGCCCTCGAGGATGCTGCGCTCGGTGCCGCGGTCGGCCCGGTTGATGATGTCCACCAGCGGCTTGACGCCGCCGACGGCGGTGTTGTTCTTGGGCTGCAGCACCGAGGAGGTGCGGCGCTGGACGACGTCCTCGACCATCCGGACGTACTCCGAGGACGTGCCCTCCATGACGGCGATGCGGTGCGCGATGTCCGCCTGCACCTCGGGCGCCAGGCCCCCGAGGATCATCGAGGACTGGTCCGGGCGCAGGTGCGCCAGCACCAGGGCGATCGTCTGCGGGTGCTCACCGGTGAGGAACGTGAGGATCTGCTGCGGGTCGGCCTGGTGCAGGAACTGGAACGGCTGCACCACGGTGGACTCCGCGACCCGGCCCAGCACGGCCGCGGCCCCGTCGGCGCCGAGGGCACCCTCCAGCAGGCCCTGCGCGAAGTCCATGCCGCCGGCCCCCGCGCGCAGCGGGTTGGCGATCATGCCGTGGAACTCCTCGAGCACCGCCCCCGCGATCTCGGGGGCGACGGCGCGCAGCCGCAGGATCTCCGCGGTCAGCTCCTCGATCTCCGCGGGGCGCAGGAGCGCGAGGACCTTGCCCGCGTTCTCCTGGCCGACCTGCACCAGGAGCACGGCGGCCTTCTGCGCCCCGGTCAGCGGGGCGATGGCGAGCTCGGTGGACGGCACGGTCAGCTCCTCCGGTCTGCGAGCCAGCCGCGGAGGAGCTCCGCGACCTCTTCGGGTTGGCGGGACACGAGCTCGACGACCTCGTCGCGGCGGGCGGCCGCGGCCTCCAGGGCCGGGTCGACCGGGGCGGGCTCGAGGGCGATCCGCTGCCGCGGGACGCCCTGCTCGAGCATCCGCGGCTCGGCGTTCTCGTCGGTGATGTCGCCCAGGCTGATCGGCGGGGCGTTGACGTCCAGGACGTCCACGCTCTCGTCCTTGCGGCGGCGGAAGGCCACCAGGACCATGATCAGCATGACCAGCACCAGGAGGGCCAGCGCGGCCGTCTTGGCGTAGCCGATGAGGGCGTCCTGCTCCTCGGCCTTCTGCGCGGCCTCCAGCGCGGCGCCCGCCTCGGTCGCGGCGCTCGCGTCGAAGGCCATCTTCGTGACCGTCACGGTGTCGCCGCGGCCCGGGTCGAGACCCGCCGCGTTCGTCACGAACTGGGTGATCTGGTTGACGTCCGCAGCACCGGCCTTCGTCGCGTCGATGACGACCGCGACGGACTGGCGCTTGACGGACCCGGGCGCGGCCTGCGTGACCTCCTCGACCGTGTTGACCGCGTTCTCCTCGGACACGTCCTTCTTGGTGTAGCCGCCCTCGCCGGCGCCCTCACCGGCGGGCACCTGGATGTTGTCCGGGCCCAGGACGCCGCCCACGGGGTTGCCGGCGCCGTCGTAGATCTCCTCGGAGCTGCTGCTGGCGATCGGGTCGACGCCGTCGGGCTGCGTGAACTGCTTGGAGGTGGAGGTGCGGGCGTCGAAGTCCAGCGTGGCGTTGACGGTGGCGATGACGTTGCCCTGCCCCAGGACGGCCTCGAGCTGCTGCTGCAGCGCGCCGCTCGCCGCGGTGTTGTAGTCGCCCGTCTTCTGCTGCATGGCGCCGGCGCCGGAGTCGTCGGTGGACAGCGTGTTGCCCTTGCCGTCGACGACGGAGACGTTCTTCGGGTCCATGCCCTCGACGCCGCGGGCGACGAGGTTGACGACCGAGAGGACCTGGTCGCTGGTGAGCGACTTGCCCGGCTTGAGCATGACCAGCACCGACGCGGTGACCGGGTCCTGCTCGTTCAGGAAGACGCTCTTGGCCGGCATGGCCAGGTTGATCTTGGAGGTCTCGACGCCGTCGATGGACTCGATCGTCTTCTCGAGCTCCGAGGACAGCGCCTCCTGGTAGTTCTTCTGCTGCATGAACTCCGACGTGGTGACGCCGGACTGCTCGTTGAGCAGGGCGTAGCCGGACTCCGTGTCCGCCGGCAGCCCCTCGGCCGCGGCCTGCAGGCGCTGCTCGTACACGGCGGCCTGCGGGACGGAGATCGTCGCGCCGTTGTCGCTGAGCTCGTACGGCACGCCGGCGGACTTCAGCTGCTCCACGATGGCGGAGGCGTCGGCACCGGACAGGTTCGAGAACATCGGCGTGTAGGTGGGCTTGGCCACCCACTGCGAGAACAGGACACCGCCGACGATGAGGGCGGTGACGACCGCGAGGACGACGGCCTTCTGGCCGGCGGAGAAGCTCTTGAAGCCGGTGGCGAAGCGCTTCGCACCCTCGACGATCGCTGCGGGACCCTTGGTCGCCTGGGCCATCAGATCTGCATCCTCATGATCTCGGTGAAGGCCTCAACGGCCTTGTTGCGGACGGCCGCGGTGAGCTGGGTCGCCAGTTGGGCCTCGTTGCTGGCGATCATGTAGTCGTGCACGTTGGTCAGGTTCCCCGTCGCCGCCTTCAGCGCCAGGTCGTCGGACGTGGACTGCAGCCCCTGCAGCTTGTCCAGCCCGCCGGAGAGCAGGGAGGCGAAGTCGGTGCCGGAGGAGGACCCGACTCCGGCCGTCCCCTCCAGCCCGCTCATCGCCTGCGGACCGCCGAGGGCGGACGCCGCGGTGGCGGAGGTCTGCGTCGTGTCGCTGACGCCCCGCGTCATCTGCGCGTTGTCCATGTCGCCCAGGTCGTAGCCGAAGCCCACGGCCTGGGTGCCGAGGGCACCGCCGATCGACTCGATGCTCACGGGGATCAGCCCTTCCCGAGCTGCAGCGCAGCCTGGTAGGCGTCCTTGGCCCGGTCGACGACCGCCAGGTTGGCCTGGTAGGCGCGCTGCGCCATCAGCAGGCTCGTCATCTGGGTGCTCATGTCGATGTCCGGGTACTTGACGTAGCCGTCCTCGTTGGCGAGCGGGTTGTCGGGCTCGTAGGCGAGCCGGCCCTCGGTCCCGCCCAGGACGATGCCGCCCATCTGCACGCCCTTGCCGTCGCCGGCCTCGCGGGCCACGACGTAGCGAGCCTGGAAGGCGTCCTCGTCCGCCGAGACGGCGGTGTTCATGTTGGCCAGGTTGTCGCTGACCGCGTCCATCCACTTGCGGTTCACCGTGACCCCGGTCCCGGCGATGCCGATGGCCTCGAAGATCGTCATGGTCGGCTGCTCCAGGTCGGGGCGGACGGGGGGAGGAGGAGGCGCGCGGTCACCGCATGCCCATCGCGGTCTTCAGGAGGGTGTACTTGGAGTTCATCGCCGACAGGACCGTGTCGTAGCTCAGCTTCGTCGAGATGTTCGACAGGGTCTCCTCGTCGAGGTTCACGTTGTTGCCGTCCTCGCGGGTCGGCTCCAGCGACTTGCGGGTGCGGATCCCGGCGGTCGCGGCGCCCGCGGCGCTGCCGCTGTCCACGGCCTGGGCGAGGGAGTCCTCGAAGGACACCTTGTTCGCCAGGTAGTGGGGCGTGTTGATGTTCGCGATGTTGTCGGCGATGGCACGCTGACGCGCCTGCAGACCGTTCAGCGCGGTGTGCAGCGCGATGGTGGTGATGTCAGGCACGGGGGCCACCCTCCGACGGCCTCACCGACCCTGGTGGTCGGCGAGGAGTGCGATCTGGTCCGGCGGCCGGTCCCTGGCCTGTGGTGCTGGGCGCGTCCTGCGCCACAGCACCTCATTCGGCGTCCGCCCGCCGGATCTTGAGCGCCCAGGTGGCGGATCCGTGCTCTGGGCCGCCCGGGGCGCATCTGTCACCCGGACGGCCCAACGTTCACCCGGACGCGCTGGACAGCCTGCGCCGCAAGGGCAGCGGCCGGCGGCGTCGCCCGTGGCCGCCGGAGGCCCTCAGCCGGTCAGCGCGTCCCAGCTCGCGCGCAGCCACGGCACCGCGATGGCGGCCGTGGGGGCGACGAGGACGACGGCGGAGGCCGCGTAGACGGTGACGGCGAGGCGACGGCGCGGCAGCGCGCGGTCCCCGCCGGCGCACTCCCCCGCCGGGCGCTGCGCGAGGCGGCGCACGCGGGTCGCGGCGTCGGAGCCGAGGGCCATCTCGCCCTCGCCACCGGGCGCGCTGGCCAGCTGCACGAGGGCGCGGGCCAGCGGCAGCGAGCCGGCGCGGGCGCGCGCGGCGTCGTCGGCCAGCATCTCGACCAGCAGCCGCACCGTGTCCAGCGCGGAGCGCGAGCTCACCAGGCGCGGGAAGGCCGCGTGCAGGGCCGTGAAGCCCTCCAGGACGAGGTCGTGGCGCGCGCGCAGGTGGGCCCGCTCGTGGGCCAGGACGGCCCGCACCTCCGCGGGCGTCAGCTGCTGCAGGACGCTGTCGGAGAGCACGACGCGGTTGCCGCGCACCCCGGGCACGCAGTAGGCCACCCGCCCCGGGCCGGTGAGCACCCGCACGCCGGACTCGCCCAGCACGGCCCGGTCGACCTCGCCCGTGCTCTCGCGCCGGTGCAGCAGGTCGACCATCTCGCGGTGGCGGTTGCGGCGGCGCCGGGTGCGGACGCCGACGAGCAGCGCGACGGTCCAGAAGCGGATCGTCACGACCGCGACGAGGAAGGACGTCAGGCCGTTGAGGGTCGTCTGCAGCAGCCCGTGACGGGCGAGGAAGGGGAAGCCGGGCTGCTCGGTGAACAGCAGCGTCAGCGAGGCCAGGCCCGCGCCCAGCGTCGCGAGGACCGCGGCGAGCGCGATCGACTGCCAGAGGACGAGAGCCGCCCGCGGCACCTGCCAGGTCCAGCGCGCCCGGGCCAGGAGGGCGGGCACCGGGCCCGCCAGCACGAGAGCGAGCGCCGCGAACCAGACGGCGGTCACGTCGGTCCGGTGGGGTCCCCAGCCGGGTCGGCGGCGGTCACGGCGTCGAGCGCCTCGCGCAGGGCGGCGGCCTCCGCCGGGGACACGCCGCCGACGAAGTGGACGAGGGCGGCCTGGCGGTCGTCCTCGCGGGAGACGCCGCCCAGCGCGTCGAGCATGAGCGAGGCGACCATCTGCTCCTGCGTGGCCGCGGGCGAGTAGCGGAAGGCCCGGCCCTCGCGCTCCTGGCGCACGACGTGCTTCTTGGCCAGGCGGTCCAGGACCGTCATCACGGTGGTGTAGGCGATCTTGCGGTGGGCGGCCAGCTCCTCGTGGACCTCCCGGACCGTCAGGGGGCGCCCGGCGCCCCACAGCCGGTCCATCACATCGCGCTCGAGCTCACCCAGTGCCACGTGATCGATGTTACGTCACCCGGCCGGGAGGAACGCCACCACCCGTACTACAGTTTGTCGTACTACGACGCGACGTCGTAGTACAGGCGGCAGCCGCCGCCCGCACCACCACTCCCGTGGAGGACCCCCGTGGACCTCGAGCTCCTGACCCGGTTGCAGTTCGCCGTCACGACGCTCTACCACTACCTGTTCGTCCCGCTGTCGATCAGCCTCTCGCTCATCACGGCCCTGCTGGCCACGGCCCACGTGTTCGGGCGCCCGCCGTTCGGCCGGATCGCCGACCGCGAGCGCTGGGGCCGGCTGAGCCTGCTGACCGGCAAGGTCCTCGTCGCCACGTTCGCCGTCGGCGTCGTCACGGGGCTGGTCCAGGAGTTCCAGTTCGGCCTGTCCTGGAGCAGCTTCGCCCGCTTCTACGGTGACGTCTTCGGCCCCACCCTGGCGATCGAGGGCATGCTCGCGTTCTTCCTCGAGGCGACCTTCCTCGGCCTGTGGTGGTTCGGCCGCGACCGCCTGCCCCGGCTGGTGCACCTCGCGACCATCTGGGTCGTCGCGGTCGGCACGACGATCTCCGCCTTCGTGATCCTCGCGGCCAACTCCTTCATGCAGAACCCCGTCGCCTACACCGTCGACGAGACCACGGGCCGCGCACGGCTGGGCAGCTTCTCCGAGCTGCTGACCAACCCGCTGAACCTCGCCGCCTTCCCGCACACCATGGCGGGCTCGCTCATGGCCGGCGGGGCCCTGGTCATGGCGATCGGCGTGTGGCACCTCGTGCGCGGCGGCCACGCGGCCGACTCCGAGGACTTCGCCGCCTTCCGGGCGCTGTCGCGCCTGGGCGCCTGGGTGACCCTCGTCTCGGGCGCCGCCACGGCCGCCACGGGCGACGCGCTGGGCAAGGTCATCACGCAGGTCCAGCCCATGAAGATGGCTGCGGCGGAGGCGCTCTACTCGACCACGACGTCCGCGCCCTTCTCGATCTTCGCCTACGCCCCGCCCGGCACCGACCGGCCCACGTTCAGCGTCGAGGTCCCCGGGCTGCTGTCCTTCCTCGCCAAGGGCAGCTTCACGGCGGAGGTCTCCGGGCTGAAGGACCTGCAGGACGCCTACGTCGCGCAGTTCGGCCCCGGCGACTACACGCCCTGGATCCCCGCGGCGTTCTGGAGCTTCCGCCTCATGATCGGCGTCGGGATGCTGGCGGCGCTCGTCGCGCTCGTGCACCTGTGGCTGACCCGCAGCGGCCGGCCCCTGCACGTGGACTCCCGCCTCGCGACGAGCGTGCTGTGGTCGGTGCCCGTGCTGCCGCTGCTGCCGATGGCCGCGAACTCCTTCGGGTGGATCTTCACCGAGACCGGCCGCCAGCCGTGGCTGGTGTTCGGCCTCTTCAAGACCGCCGACGGCGTCTCCCCCGGGCTGTCCGTGCCGGAGGTGGTCGTCTCGCTGGTCGCCTTCACGCTCGTCTACGGCGCGCTCGCCTGGGCCTGGACGGCGCTCGTGGTGCGGCTGGTGCACGCGGGGCTGCCGACGCTGCCGGCCGCCCGTCCCGCCGACGACGCCGCGGCCCGCTCCGCCGACGTCGCGATCACCTACTGAGGGAACGACATGACGCTCGACCTGCCCGTCCTGTGGTTCGCCGTCGCCGTCGGCGCCTGGGTGCTGTTCCTCGTCCTGGAGGGCTTCGACTTCGGCGTCGGGTTCCTCGCGCCCCTGCTGGGGCGCGACGACGCCGAGCGCGGCGCCGTCGTCCGCACCGTCGGGCCCGTGTGGGACGGCAACGAGGTGTGGCTCGTCGCCGCGATCGGCGTGACGTTCGCGGCCTTCCCCGACTGGTACGCGGCCCTGCTCTCGGGCCTGTACCTGCCGATGGTGGCGATCCTGCTGCTGCTCGCTGCGCGCGGCGTGGCCATCGAGTTCCGGGCCAAGCACGACTCGGCCCGCTGGCACGCGCGCTGCGACGCCGTCCTCGCGACGTCCTCGCTGCTGCTCGCCGCCGGCTGGGGCGCGGTCCTCGGCGTCCTCGTCTCGGGGCTCGCGATGGCTGCCGACGGCGAGGTCCACTCCGTCGGCGTGCTCGGCGGGCTGACCCGCTCGCTGGACCCGCTGGTGGCCCCGGCAGCGGTGCTGGGCGCGGTCGCCGGGCCGCTGCTGGCCGCCGTGCAGGGGGCCACCTTCCTGGGCCTGCGCACCACCGGGGTCCTGCGGGTCCGCGCGCGGCGCGTGGCCGTGGCCGGCGCCGCCCTGGCGGCCGCGGGCACCGCGGTGGCCGTCGTCACCTCCCTCCAGCCCGTCGTCGCCCTCGCCGCCGCGCTGCTCGGCGTCGCGGCCCTGGCGGCCTGGACGAGGCACGAGGCCGTCGCCTTCGCGGCCACCTCCCTCGCCCTCGCCGCGGCCGTCGTCGGCGTCTTCACGGCGCACCTGCCGGTCCTGCTGCCCACGACGCTGCCGGGCGGCGCCGACGTGGCGCTGCGCACCGCGGCCGCGACCCCGCAGGCGCTGGAGCTCATCTCGGTCGTCGGCGTGGTCGTCCTGCCCGGCGTCGTCGCCTACCAGCTGTTCTCCTACTGGGTGTTCCGCCGCCGCGTCGCCAGCCCGCGCGCGGTGCAGGCGCCGCGCCGCTCCCCGGGCGGCACGGCCGCACCGGCCGAGCCGGTGTCCCGGTGACCAGCACCCCGGCCACCACGACGGCGACGACGACGACCACGAGGGCGACGACGACCGCGGGCGCCGCCCGCCCCGCCCGCGGTCCCGTCGACCCCCGGCTGCTGCGGCACGCGGCCCCGGCCCGCCGCGGGATCGCGGCGGTCGCGGCCGTCGAGGTCGCGAGCGCCGGACTCCTGCTGCTGCAGGCGTTCGCGCTCGCCGACGTCGTGGTCGCGCTGTGGTCGGGCACGGCGGCGGGGGCCGCCCTGGCGGGTCTGGCCGGGACGGTGCTGGCGCGCGCGGTCGCGGCCTGGGCGTTGGCCCGGCTCACGCAGGCCACGGCGAGCGCGGTGCGCGCGGACCTGCGCGAGCGCCTCGTGCGCCGCGTCGTCGAGCTGGGCCCGGCGTGGGCCGAGCGGCACGGCACGGCCCGGCTGGCCGCCCTCACCGGTCAGGGCCTCGCGAGCCTCGACGGGTGGTTCACGCGCTACCTGCCCTCGCTGGTCTCGGGCGTGCTGCTGCCCCCGGTCGTCCTGGTGCTGCTCGTCGTGCAGGACGTGGAGTCCGCCGTGGTCGTGGCCGCGACCCTGCCCCTGGTCCCCGTCTTCGCGGTGCTGCTGGGCCGGGCCACGCAGGCCCGCGCCGACGAGCAGTGGCGGGCGGGCGAGACCCTCGCGGCGCACTTCCTCGACGTCGTCCGCGGCCTGCCGACGCTGCGCGCGCACCGGCGCGCGTCCCGCCAGGTGCAGGCGGTCGCGGCCACCACCGACGCGCACCGCCGGGCCACCACGTCGGTGCTGCGGCTGGCGTTCCTGTCCTCCACCGCCCTGGACCTGCTCGCCACGCTGTCGGTCGGGCTGGTCGCGGTCACGGCCGGCATGCGGCTGGCGGGGGGCACGCTCGACCTGCACACGGCGCTGCTCGTCATCCTGCTGGCCCCCGAGGCCGTCCGGCCGCTGCGCGAGGTCGGGGCCCGCTTCCACGACTCCGCGGGCGCGGCCGGACGGCCTCGGGGGCCAGCAGGATGACGA